>DATGBR010000139.1:0-18059 GCA_035312605.1 Candidatus Methylomirabilota bacterium | reverse complement strand
TTCACCGCCGCGAATACCCTGATCGGCCGGATGGCGCGTCTGGCCTACGACGCGCTCGGCGGCTAGGACGCTCACGTGCCCCCCAAGACACCGCCGAAGGAGCCGCCCGCCCCCAAGCGGGCGATGAGCATCCACGCGCATCCCGACGACCAGGAGTTCACGGTCGGCGGCACACTCGCCAAGTGGGCGCGGGCCGGCTGCGAGGTCGTCTCGGTGTGCATCACGAGCGGCGGCGCCGGCTCCAACAAGTACACGCCACTCGACATGACCCGCCACGCCCTCGTCGCCCTGCGGGAGGACGAGCAGCGGGAAGCGTGCCGGCTCCTGGGAGTGAAGGAGACGATCTTCCTCGGCTACGAGGACGGGATGCTCGAGCCGTCGATCGGCCTGCGGCGCGAGCTCACGCGCCTGATCCGGCGGCATCGCCCGGAGACGGTGGTGTGCGGGGATCCCACCATGCGCTTCTACGGCACCACCTACATGAATCATCCCGATCACCGGGTCGCCGCCGACGTGGTCCTCGACGCGGTGTTTCCGTCGGCGGGCACGCGCCTGATCTTTCCCGAGCTGCTCGACGAGGGGCTCGAGCCGCACGAGGTGCGTCAGGTCTTCATCCACGGCGCGGAGCGGGCCGACACCTACGTGGACATCGGGGAGGTCCTGGACGTGAAGCTGGCCGCGCTGCGCGCGCACAAGAGCCAGATGGGTGAGTGGGATCCCGCCGAGATGATCACCCAGTGGGCCCGCGAGCAGGGCAAGCGCCGGAAGCTGGCCGCCGCCGAATCCTACCGGCGGATGATGCTGCAGGAGCCCTGATCGGCTACCGCCGGGAAGTCGGCTACTCGGTGCGCGGCGCGACCTGGATCCACCCGCTCGGGCACGCGGCCACCGTCGGATAGTAGCCGGCCGGATCCTGGCAGTAGTGCCAGTAGCCGGACACCGGTGTGCTGGGGGCGCGCTGGACGTAGTCGGTCGGCGGGGGCGTCACGACGACCGGCGGATAGTCGTAGTAGGGATAGGGATACGCATACCCGTAGTACGGGTAGAAACCGGGCCCGTAGAATCGCGGGCCCACGAACACGCGCGGACCGAAGAAGCCCCGGTGCCCGTGGAAGCCGCCGTGGTGGAATCCGCCCCGCCCCCGATCCCAGGCCGAGGCATCCCCCGCCGCGAAAACCCCCAGCAGGAGCGCGCCCGCGATCACGGCCGCGGTCCATCCGACCAGCCGCCTCTTCATGATTCAAGTGTTCACCCGCCCGGAGCGGGTGTCTAGCCGACGTAGCCCTTCTGGTGCAGTAGTACATCTCAAACACGACGCAGGGTTACGCGGGCGTTTGCACCCCTGCGTGCACCAGCGGTCTCAGGATCAGGTCACCGGCAAGCCAGAGTGCCTTCCCGAAGGGTTGAAGACCATTGGCGCCACGATGCAACCGTCGGAGGCCCGCACACATCCTAGATGCATCGAACCGAGCGTGCGGATGGCCGCGATATCGCCGACCGGCATTGCGCACCGCTGGCGTCGTAACCAGACTTCGTCGCGCTACGTCGTAAAGGTGAGGGCCGCGATGGGCGGAAACGGTTTCGCAAGATGCCCGTCGACACTGCCCTGTTGAAGCAAAGGACGTAGGAGGGACGCTACTCACGGGCGCGGAGGAACAAGGAGGTTCTCATGGTCAAGAGTGCCCTTTATGCCGCGATTGGGTTCGCCGCAATCTCCTCGATAGCCTTGGCAGAAGACCTTTCTTCGGCGACGGCCCCTTTGCCTCCCGGGACATTCACGACGTCAGCGCACTCTGACGAATGGAAAGTTACGAACGCGCTGAGCGCGGGCCCCGCCAGCATCACGGAGCACGCAGCCGTGATCGATTGGCCCGCGAATCCGAAGGATGGAATGTCTCATGGCAGAGTGCTTCGCCAGGGCACCAATGGTTGGACATGCCTGCCCGACATTCCCGGAAGGCCTCAGCACAACCCGATGTGCGTGGACGAGACCATGATGAAGTGGCTCATGGCAACTCTGGCCGGGAAGAAGCCGGACATCGATCGCGTTGGACTGTCCTACATGCTGATGGGCGAGGCGAGACAGGGACAGGGCGCAACTCCGGCAAAAGACCCCAGCCAAGTCAAAGAATGGTTCTATGTCGGCCCGCATATCATGGTCGTGCTTCCGGATTCAGCCAAGGACGCGCTCCGGGGCATCAATCAGGATCTCTCCAACAACCAGCCCTATACATCGCTCCTCAGTTCCGCAGACGTAGCGAAGCCAATCTGGGTCATTCCCGTTGCAAAGGGCGGCGACAGGATTAAGGAGGAGCCAGCGAAATAGGGTGCTCCCCTGTGCTGCGCAAGCCCACGCCGTGCCCGGTGTGTCGTTCGCGCTCGGGGTTCTGCGCGATCAACGTGTCTCAGCGCATCTCAGTGCTCTACGGTAAGTTGTTCACGCTCGACACGTCGCGCATTTGCGCAGCGTATGCTTGCGCCCCTGACTTCTGGTGGAAGTAGTTGGCCCGGTAGAAATCGACCACCAGGTCCGCGTAGACCGCGGGTGGATAGTGCGGCGGATCGTCGGGACCGGTGCAGCTCGGCAGGCACTCGATCACCGCGGTCGGAGTCGGGCTGTAGAAGAACGCGATCGAGTAGCGGTCGGTCCCGGACTCGTTCAGCACCGCGTGAGGCGTGGAGAGGAACCGGTCGTTCGACCACCGCTTCATCATGTTCCCCAGGTTGACCAGGAACGTCCCCGGGATCAGCGGCGGCGCGAGCCACTCCCCGGACGGCAGCCGCACCGCGAGCCCGGGCACGTCCATCCGGGCCAGGATCGTGATGAACGAGTTGTCGGTATGCGGGCCCTGGCCGAACTGTTCGTCGTCCGCGAAATCCTGGGGCGGGTAGTGCAGGAACCGGAGATTGATGTGGGCCTCGCCCGCGAATGACGGCGCGAAGTGGCCGGCGGGCATCCCGAGGGCCCGGGCCAGCACCGGCAGCATGCGCTCGCCCACGCCCTGGAGCGTGGTGAAGTAGGCGACCATCGCCGCGCGCATCGCGGCATGGCCCTCCGGCCACTGGTTGCGCCCCCGCAGCGGCGTGCCCGCCAGCACGTCCGGGTGATCGGCCGCCCGCTCATGGCTGATGAAGAAGCTCTCGTTGTAGTTCGGACGCGTCGCCTTGTGGACGGTGGAGGCCTTCTGGATCGACTGGTTCACCGGCAGGTAGCCGATGTTGTTCTCGTTGAGCTGCAGGCGCAGCTTCTCGTCGAGCGGGAGGGCGTGGAACTCGCGCGAGGCCGCGAAGGCCCGCTCCACCACCGCGTCCGGCACCCCGTGCCCGGCCAGATAGAAGAAGCCGACGGTCTCGCCGGCGTGCCGGACCTCGCGGGCCACCGCCTCCAGCCCTTCAGGATCGGCCGGAGACCGGAACGCGGGTGAGAAGTCGATGACCGGGATGGCCCGCGTGGCCTCCTCGATGTCCTTGACCGCCAGGCTCTTGAGGATGTTCATGCCGGCGATCGTAGCGCAACCCACCCGGGAGCGGCAACCACGGGGCGGCGGGGCCGAAAGATGACCGGCCCCGCCGCGGATTCAGCGGACCATCAGCACTTCGGCAGCTCGCGCAGCTTCGCCTCGATGTTGTCACCGACCTTGAGATCCTGGAGCGTCTCCTTCGAGGCCTTGAACTCGTGGGTCGTGCCGTCTTTCTCGGTCACCGCCACCAGGCCCTGCGTCTGGTCGACCCGCACGACCTTACCCTCGACCTGCTGGCGCGCGCCGGCCTTCATCTGATCGCAGGACTGCTTGGTCTGTCCGGCCGCGAACCCCGCCCACAGCGGGACGGCCAGCATGATTCCCATTGCCACTGCCTTGTACGGCGTCATGAATTCCTCCCAACCCTAGTGCTTGGTGATGTCGTAAATGGCGCCGGCGGCTGCGCCGACACCCGTACCGATGAGCGCGCCCTTGCCGGCTCCGTAGCCGGTCCCGGCGCCGACCGCGGCGCCTGCACCCGCGCCGACCGCCGCGCCACCAAGGGTTCCGCATGCCGTCGCGGCGAGCGAGACCAGGGACAGCCCGACCACGGCGGAGAGGATTCTCGTCTTCGTCGATTGCTTGGTCACGGTGCACCTCCTGTCTGCCGATACCGGCAACCCGCGTGCCAAGGAGCACGCACGGTGGCGACGCGCAACCCCCCGTCCACGCATGCAGCGAGATCCGCGCGATGAGCGAAGCCGCACGGCGGCGGAAAAAGGTACACGTCGGGTGACGTAAGAATTACCGTCTTGCCCCGCCGGCTGCGATGGGACATCCTTGCCCGTCCGCTCGCCGACGGGGCGGCAAGGAGGACGCATGGGACAGCTCGAGGGCAAGGTGGCGCTCATCACCGGCGCCAGCAAGGGCATCGGCCGCGTGATCAGCCGGCTGTTCGCCCAGGAGGGCGCCGCCGTCATCTGCGCGGCGCGAACCCGTGACCTGGTGGAAGAGACGGCGGGGCTGGTCAAGTCGGCGGGAGGCCAGGCCATCGCGGTGACCGGCGACGCGGCCACCGAGGGCGACGTGCAGCGGATGATCGAGGCGGGGGTCCGCGCCTTCGGCAAGCTCGACGTCCTGATCAACAACGCGGGCGACGGGGGCCCGACCAAGCGCGTGCAGGACTACACCAGCGACGACTGGTTCTACACCATCAACTCGTGCCTGACGAGCTCCTACATGTGCGTCCGCTTCGCGGTGCCGGAGATGCTCAAGGCGGGCGGTGGGTCCATCGTCAACATCTCCTCCACCGCGGGCCGGCGCGGGCTCCCCTTCCGCATCGGCTACTGCTCGGCGAAGGCCGGGCAGGTCGGCATGACCTACGGCCTGGCCCTCGAGCTGGCCCCGCACAACATCCGGGTCAACGCCATCGCCCCCGGGGCGGTCGCGGGCGACCGGATCGACCGCGTCATCGCTGGCCAGGCGGAGGTGCGCGGCGTGGCGCTCGAGGACATGCGCCGCGCCTTCGTCGAGCGGGCGCCGCTCAAGCGCATGTCGACCGCGGAGGACATCGCAACCCTTGCGGTGTACCTCTGCAGCGACGCGGCCCAGAACCTGTCGGGCCAGTGCATCGCGGTGACCGCGGGCGAGCCGGCGGTGTGAGCCCTCCGAGGCTGAGGCTTGCGGTCGCGGTCGTCATGCTCGCGTCGCTCGCGAGCGCGCAGCCCGACGCCGACTCCCAGTGGCCGCACTACGGCAACGACGCCGGCGCTGCCCGCTACTCCCCCGCAGCCCAGATCGACCGGAGCAACGTCGCCCAGCTCCAGCGGGCGTGGACGTTTCGCACCCGGGCCCTCGGCCACCGCGCGCCGCTCGATCGCAAGGCCGCCTTCGAGGCCACGCCGATCCTGGTCGAGGGCAAGCTGTTCCTGAGCACGCCCTACAACCACGTCATCGCGCTCGACCCGCGGACCGGCGCCAGGCTCTGGGAGTACGACGCCGCGCTCGATCGCTCCCACGGTTACTCGGAGGTCACCTCGCGCGGCGTGGCGGCCTGGCAGGACGCCGCGGCCGCCCCCGGCGCGCCGTGCCGCACCCGGATCCTCATGGGCACGCTCGACGCCCGGCTCATCGCGCTGGACGCCGACACCGGCGCGCCCTGCCCCGCCTTCGGCGCGAGCGGGCAGGTCGACCTCACCCGGGGCGTCGACCTCCGCGACCTCGGCAACTACCAGATGACCTCGGCCCCCGCGGTCAGCGGTGACGTGGTCATCGTCGGATCGTCGATCGGCGACAATCGGGCCGTCGACGTGGAGCGAGGCATCGTGCGGGGCTTCGACGCCCGCACCGGCGCGCTCCGGTGGACCTGGGATCCGATCCCGTGGGCGAGCCGGACCACACCGCGCACCGGAGCCGGCAATGCCTGGTCGACCCTCTCCGTCGACGCGGAGCGCGGGCTCGTCTTCGTCCCGACCGGTAGCGCGAGTCCCGACTACTGGGGCGGTACGCGCAAGGGCGACAACCGGTGGGCGAACTCGGTCGTGGCTCTCCAGGCCGCCACCGGCCTCCTGGTGTGGGGCTTCCAGGTCGTCCACCACGATCTGTGGGACTACGACGTCGCCTCCCAGCCCACGCTGTTCTCCTGGCGCGACGGCACCCCCGCGATCGCCATCACCACCAAGATGGGCCGCGTGTTCGTCCTCGACCGGGTGACCGGCGCGCCGCTGCTCCCGGTCGAGGAGCGCCCGGTGCCGGCGAGCGACGTGCCCGGCGAGGAGGCGTGGCCGACGCAGCCCTCCTCCGGCATCTCGGTCGTCCCGGAAGGCCTCCGCGCCGACGACGCGTGGGGCTCGACCGAGAAGGACCGCGCGTGGTGTCGCGAGAAGATCGCGGCGGCCCGGTCGGAGGGCATCTTCACCCCGCCGAGCCTCCGGGGCACCGTGGTGTTCCCGGGCAACGCGGGCGGCGTGAACTGGGGCAGCTCGGCCTATGACCCGGTCCGCCACCTGCTCTTCATGAACACCAATCGCCTCGCCATGACCGTGCGGCTCATCCCGCACGAGCGCTTGGCGCTCGAGGCGACGCAGGGCACGCCCGAGGAGCGCCTCCGCGCCGAGCTGGCGCTGCAGGCCGGCACCCCCTACGCGATGCGCCGCGCCCCGCTCCTCTCGCCGAGCGGCACGCCCTGCAACCCGCCGCCGTGGGGAACGCTCGTCGCGGTCGACCTCTTCTCGGGCCGCACGGCCTGGGACGTGCCCCTCGGCTCGGTGGTGTCGGGCGACTTCAAACGGCTGCTCGTGCGGCTGTTCCGGCCCGCGCTGCTCGACAACGGCAGCCCGAACTTCGGCGGCCCCATCGCCACCGCCGGAGGCCTCGTGTTCACCGCGGCGTCGATGGACAATCACCTCCGGGCGTTCGACTCGGACACCGGGCGCGCGCTCTGGAAGTACGAGCTGCCCGCCGGCGGGCAGGCCACCCCGATGACGTACCGCGTCGACGGGCGGCAGTACCTGGTGATCGCGGCCGGCGGGCACGGCAAGCTCGGCACCAAGCTCGGCGACTACGTGGTTGCCTTCGCGCTGCCTTGAGGTACCCTGATCCCGATGACGCGCGGTCGGCCATTCCCGTCCTGGGTCCCATTCCCGTTCTGGGTCACGGTCCTGACGGTGGCGCTCCTCGGCCTCCTGGGCCCGATCGCGCACATCTGCCCGGCCGATCCCCGCTGGCTCGCCAGCTCGACCGAGGACCCGGATCTGGACGACCAGCTCCTGCTCGCCGCCGACGGCGTCCTCGTCAGCGCCAAGGTAATCCCTCCCGCGCCACGCGGCACGCCGCACCTGGTCTCCGAGCTCGGCGCCGGCTGCACCTCCGCCGATCCCGGCTCTGCGTCCTGTACGCGCGCGCCTCCCGTCCTCCTCCCCCGCTCCGTCTGACCGAGTCCGAATCTCAGTCGTGACCTGAACGCCGTCGGGCGCATTCCGCGCGACGGCAGCGAGGAGAACCATCATGAAGCGCAGCACGATCTTTGCGGTCATCGCCGTTTGCTCGATGGGCGCGGTCGCCACCACGGTGAGCGCGGCCGAGCTGACCAATCCCACCCCGACCACCGCGGTCGAGGAGGCCAAGATGCCGGCGGGCGGCGAGTTCAGCAACGGGCCGGCGGGCGGTGGGGCCACCCTCGGCACCAAGGACCACGTGCCCTCGAGCGGAGAGTTCAGCAACGGGCCGGTCGGAGGGGCAGCCAGCGATCCCACCCCGCGCCGCATGCCCAGCGGGGCCGAGTTCAGCAACGGGCCGACCGGTATCAGCAAGTAGCCGGGAAGGAGCAGGCCAACCGCATCATTCGGGCGGCGGCGCACCCCGCGGGGCGCGCCGCCGCCCGCTTCGTTGACACCCTCGCCGCCCCCGCGTAGAGTCTCTCCGGTCTCGTCGTCAGCCCCACTGCGAGAGAGGAGAGACATGGACGTCGATCGCCCGCTCCCCACCCCGATCACCCCGGAAGCCAAGCCGTTCTGGGACGGCTGCCGCGCCGAGAAGCTGATGCTTCCCCGCTGCGAGGATTGCGGGCACGTCTTCTTCTACCCGCGCATCCTGTGCCCGCGCTGTCACTCTCGTCGCATCGGTTGGATGCAGGCGAGCGGGCGCGGCACGCTGCACTCCTTCGAGATCGCGCACCAGGCGTTCCAGAAGGCCTGGAAGATCAAGCCGCCCTACGTGCTCGCGATGGTGCAGCTCGAGGAGGGCCCGCGGATGATGTCGAATCTCATCAACGTGGAGCCCTCGCCGAAAGCGATCAAGTGCGACATGCCGGTGGAGGTCGTATTCACCCAGGTGAGCGACGACGTGACCCTGCCGCTGTTCCAGCCGAGGCGGTGAGCGCCATGGCCACCGTGTCCGAGCGGCAGCGGGAATTGCGCAACGTCGCCTGCATCGTGGGCGTGGACGAGAGCGATCAGATCGGCACGCTGCCCAACGTGAGCCAGCTCTCGCTACACCTGGAAGCGATCTCGAACGCGGTCCGCGACGCGGGCCTCAAGGTCAAGGACGTGGACGGCATCTTCACCGCGGGCCAGCACTCCCCCGCCACTCTCGGCGAGGCCCTCGGGGTCAAGCCGCGCTACGTGGACGGGACCACGGTGGGCGGCTGCTCGTTCATCATCATGGTGGGGCACGCGGTAGCCGCGCTGCACCACGGGCTCTGCGACGTGGCGGTGGTATCGCACGGCGAGAGCGGCCGCTCCGGCACCGGCGTCACGCGCAGCCGCGACACCGCGCTCAGCGGCCAGTTCGAGTTCCCCTACGGATTCGGCGGGGCCACCACCTACTTCGGGATGATCACCACGCGGCACATGCACGAGTACGGCACCACGCTCGAGCAGTGGGCGCAGGTGGCGGTGTCGACCCGGAAGTGGGCCGCGCTCAACCCCAAGGCCCGCTTCCACGATCCGATCACGGTGGCCGACGTGCTCAACTCGCGCCCGGTGTCGTACCCGTTCAACCTGCTCAACATCTGCCTCGTCACCGACGCGGGCGGCGCGGTCGTGCTGACCCGCGCGGATCGGGCGAAGGACTGCGCCAAGGCCCCGGTCTACGTGCGCGGCTTCGGCGAGGCCACCGAGCACGTGATGGTCACCCAGATGGACAGCCTGTCGGTCAGCGCGGCGACCCGCCTGGCCGGCGAGCGCGCCTTCTCGATGGCCGGGGTGTCGTCGAAGGACTTCAACCACATCATGCTCTACGACGCCTTCACGTCGGGGCCGCCGATCATGCTGGAGTCGCTCGGCCTGGCCAAGCCAGGCGAGGGCGTGCAGTTCTTCAGCGAGGGCCGCTCCACCCCGGGCGGCAGCCTGCCCATCAACACCAACGGGGGCGGCCTCTCCTACACCCACTCCGGCATGTACGGCATCTTCCCGATCATCGAGGCCACCCGCCAGCTCCGCGGCGAGACCGGCGCGCGCCAGGTCCCCGGCGCCTCGTGCTCGCTCGTCAACGGCATGGGCGGCATGCTCTCCGCCGCGGGCACCCTAGTCCTCGCCAACCGCACGTAGGGGGCCGAGAAGGGCCCATCTGCTTCGTTGACGCCCTCGGCCGCGCCGCTCGACGTACGGAGAGTACGCCTCGCGGGCGGCCGAGAGCGTCGCCTCGCATCTGGACCCTTCTCGGCCCCCCTATTCGATCGGGACGAAGATACAGTGACGCAGCTTGCCGTCGAGGGCTTTCGAGAGGTGGCCCTTGCCCCAGGTGTCCTCCACGAGGATGACTTCACCGGCGCCGATGCGGCGGGACTCGCCGTCGCTCGCGGTGATCTGCACGCCGGCGTCCAGGTTGATGATGTACTGGCGGCGCGGCGCCGGGTGCCAATCCAGATCGTAGTCGGGCTGGACCTCGCGGAAGATGATCCCGGTCGCGGGCAGGCGCGCCGAGAGCCGGCCCGCGCGCCCGGTCTCGACGTACGGGATCTCCATGTCCTCGAAGTGCGACTCGCCCTTCTGATCGACGAACAGATGATGGATCTTCATGGACTCTCCTGTCTCTGACGACGCTCGCTGGCGGCTCCTGACGCTTCTGACGACATCATACGGCGCGGGCGCCTCCGGCATGCTGGGGATCTCGGCGCTGTCACCGAGCCCGGTCGCGACACGCACGCTCCCGCTGAGACTACGGCATCACTGATGCTGGGACGGGCGCCGTGGCTTCTGGCTTCTGCCTTGGCTCGCGGGATCGGCGGGGGGTTGGGGGGTGCGCTCCCGGGAGCCGTGGCTTCTGCGGGCGAGCGAAGCGCAGCGCTCTCCGATCTCGTGGCTCCATCGAGTGCCCGCGACGGGGCGCGACTCAGCGTGCTCCCGGGAGCGCACCCCCCACCCCCCCCACCGCGGCGCAACGACGCGGGGCGGGATGGCGGCCCACCGGCGCCCGCGTTATCATGCGGCCTCGGCCCGCCGCGAGGGGCGACGACACACGCGAAGGAGCGCGCGAACATGGGCTACGAGCAGATCCTGTACGAGGTGCGCGACCGCATCGCCACCGTCACCCTCAATCGCCCCGACAAGCTCAACGCCTGGACCGGCGTGATGGGCCGCGAGGTGCGCCAGGCGATGGACGAGGCGACGCGCGACGAGACGGTCCGCGTCATCGTGCTGACCGGCGCCGGGCGCGGCTTCTGCGCGGGGGCGGACATGCAGATGCTCTCGGGCATCGTCGACGCGGGCACCGCCGCGCGCGTGGAGGATGCCCCGCCGGCCCGCCCCGCGGCGGAGGGCGACGCACCCGTGCGGCCCGACTTCCGCGGACCCTACGCCTACTTCCCGATGGTGCCCAAGCCGATCATCGCGGCGCTCAACGGGGCCACCGCGGGCCTGGGCCTGGTGGTCTCGCTCTACTGCGACCTGCGCATCGCGGCCGACAGCGCGGTCTTCACCACCGCGTTCTCGCGGCGCGGGCTCATCGCCGAGCACGGGGTGAGCTGGATGCTCCCGCGCCTGGTGGGCCTCCAGCACGCCCTCGACCTGCTGCTCTCGGCCCGCAAGTTCACCGCGCAGGAAGCGCTCGCGATGGGGCTCGTCTCGCAGGTGCACCCGGCCGCCGCGCTCATGGACGGGGTGCGCGCCTACGCGCGCGAGCTGGCCGAGCTGGTGTCGCCGCGCTCGATCCGGGTGATGAAGCGGCAGCTCTGGGAGGCGCAGTTCCAGACGCTCGCGGAGGCGACCGCGGTGGGCCACGAGGAGATGCGGCGGAGCTTCGGGGCCGAGGACTTCAAGGAAGGCGTGGCCCACTTCGTCGAGAAGCGCGCCCCGCGCTTCACCGGGCGGTGACCGCCATGGCCCGGCTCGCGGCCCTCGTCCTGACGCTGACGCTCGCCCTGCTCGGGAGCACCGCCGCCCTCGCCTTCGACGGGGAGCCGGCGCTCTACGAGGCGGCGAAGAAGGAGAAGGAGTTCACCTGGTACACCGCCCACTACAACTCCGAGACCGCGGTCGCGATCTGCCAGGGCTTCGAGAAGAAGTACCCGGGCGTGAAGTGCAACCACATCCGGACCACCGCCCAGGTGGCCTACCAGCGGCTGGCCCAGGACCAGAAGGCGGGCATCGCCCAGTGCTCGGTGATCAGCTCCACCGACCAGAGCCACTACACCAAGATGAAGCAGGACGGGTGGCTCCTGCCCTACAAGCCGAAGAACCTCTCCGAGCTGGTCGACGCCTTCCGCTCCTTCAACGATCCCGACGGGCTCTTCACCGCGACCGCGGCCGGCCTGGTGCTGCTCACCTACAACACGAGCGTGGTCTCCCCCGCGGAAGCGCCCCGCAAGTGGACCGACCTCGCCGACCCGAAGTGGAAGAACAAGGTCTCGATCGGCCACCCCGGCTTCAGCGGCTACGTGGGCACCTGGGTGGTGCAGATGAAGAAGCTCTACGGCTGGGACTACTTCAAGAAGCTCGAGCTGAACAAGCCGCGCATCGGCCGCTCGATCAACGACACCGTGACCATGCTCAACGCCAAGGAGTCGATCGTGGCCGCGGGGCCCTCCGCCACCACGCTGGAGAGCCGGGCCAAGGGCAACCCGGTCGCGGTGGTCTATCCCGAGGACGGCGCGGTGCTCATGGTCTCCGCCTCCGGCATCCTGAAGAACGCGCCCGCCCCCAACGCGGGCCGGCTCTTCATCGAGTACCTGCTGAGCCGCGAGGGCAACGAGGTGATGGTCGCGCAGTACCAGGACCCGGTGAACAAGAGCGTCAAGCCGATGGCGGGCGGCAAGTCCATCGCGGAGATCAAGACCATCCGGCCCACCGCGGTCGAGATCGAGAAGGGCATCCCGGAGGTCAAAGAGCTCTTCCGGGAGACCTTCGGGATCTGAGACCGGCCGCCGCGCGATGCGGGAGAAGTCCTTCGTCATCTGGCTGCTCCTGATCGCGCTGCTGCTCCTGCTCGTGATCAACCCGCTCGCCCGCCTCCTGTGGGCGAGCTTCGAGCACCCGGAGACCGGCGCCTTCACGCTCGCGAACTACGCGGCCGCCTACGGGCGCTGGCGGCACGTGGAAGCGCTGATCAACTCGCTGGTCATCGGCCTCGCGGTGGCCGCACTCTGTACCGTCTTCGGGGTGCCGATGGCGTGGGCGGTGTCGCGCACTGACATGCCGGGCAAGGGGCTGGTGTGGGCCGCAGTGCTCGGCACCTTCATCATGCCGAACTACCTGGGGGCGGTGGCCTGGATCCTCATGGCAGGGCCGAACGCGGGCTGGCTCAACCGCGTCTACACCGCGATCACCGCGGCGGAGGCCGGGCCCTTCAACGTCTACAGCAAGACCGGGCTCGTGCTCGTGATCGCCTGCTACTCCTTCCCCTACATGTTCGTGTTCACCCGCTCCGCGCTCGACCTGATCTCGTCCGAGATGGAGGACGCGGCCAGCACCCTCGGCGCGGGCGCGCTGCGCACCACCCTGCGGGTCACCCTGCCCCTGGCCCTGCCCGCGATCCTGGGCGCGTTCATCGTGGAGTTCCTCGAGTCGATCGCGCTCTTCGGGGCTCCCGCCCTGATCGCCCTGCCCGCGCGCTTCCAGGTCATGACCACCACGCTCTGGCAGATGTTCGAGTTCCCGCCACGGGTGCAGGAGGCGGCGGCCTACGCGATGCCGCTCCTGCTCATCACCGTGTTTCTCTTCTGGCTGCAGTACCGCGTCATCGCCCGCAAGGGCTACGTGGCGCTGACCGGCAAGGGCGGGGAGCGCCGCCTGGTGCGCCTCGGGCCCTGGCGCTGGGCCCTGCTCGCCTACTGCCTGTTCGTGACGTCGCTCTCGTTCTTCATGCCGATGCTGGTGGTGCTGCAGGCCGCCTTCGCGCGGGCGTGGGGCCGCGGCTTCTCCTGGGACAACGTCACGCTGCGCAATCTGCGCTTCGTGCTGTTCGACCAGACCGCCACCCGGGCCGCCACGATGAACACCTTCGTGTACGCCGCGGCCGCCTCCGTCATCGCGCTCACCCTCGCGCTCGCCATCGCCTACATCGTGGCGCGCCGCCTGGTCCCGCTCGGCCGCGCGCTGACCTACGTGGCGATGGCTCCCTTCGTCATCCCCGGGATCGTGCTCGCGATCGGGTTCTACGCCGCCTACACCACGAAGCCGCTCGTGCTCTACGGCACCGCGTGGATCCTCATCCTGGCCTTCGCGACCCGCTTCCTCCCCATCGCGTACACCAACAGCGACGCGGCGCTCCGCAGCATCAACCCGGAGCTGGAGGACGCGGCCCGCATCCTGGGCGCCGGCAGGCTCCTGTCCCTACGTCGAATAGTCGCGCCCCTCCTGAAGCGCGGCCTGGCGGGCGCCTTCATCCTGGTGTTCATCCCGGCCACCCGCGAGCTGTCCTCCGCGATCTTCCTCTACACCACCGGCACCCAGGTGCTGTCGGTGCTCCTCTTCGACAAGAGCGACGAGGGCAACTTCGAGGTGCTCTCCTCCATGGGATTGATCCTGGTGGTGGTCACGGTGGCGCTGGTGCTGGTGGGCTTCCGGATGGTCGGCCGCGACTTCCTCCTGCGGAGGACCGCCACGTGAGCCGTCTGGTCCTCACCGACGTCAACCGCCGCTTCGGGACCGTGACCGCGGTCGACCGCTTCTCCCTTACCCTGCAGGCCGGCGAGTTCGTCTCGCTGCTGGGCCCCTCCGGCTGCGGCAAGACCACCACCCTGCGGATGATCGCGGGCTTCCTCGAGCCGAGCGAGGGCACCATCGACATGGACGGGCGGCGGATCTCCGCGCCCGGCTCCACCCTGCCGCCCGAGAAGCGCAACATGTCGATGATCTTCCAGAGCTACGCGATCTGGCCCAACATGACGGTGGCCGAGAACGTGGCCTTCGGCCTCGAGGTGCGGCGGGTGCCGAAGGACGAGATGCGCATCAAGGTCCAGCGCATCCTCGACGTGGTGCAGATGGGCCACCTCGGCGGGCGCTATCCTCAAGAGCTGTCGGGCGGCCAGCAGCAGCGGGTGGCGCTGGCCCGCGCGATCGTGGTGCAGCCCGCGGTGCTGCTGCTGGACGAGCCGCTCAGCAACCTCGACGCGAACCTGCGCGAGGAGATGCGCTACGAGATCCGGCGTCTGCACGACGAGTTCCACATCACCACCGTCTACGTGACCCACGACCAGGCGGAGGCCATGGTGACCTCCGATCGCATCGCGGTCATGCACCAGGGGCGAATCGAGCAGGTGGACGCCCCGCGCGCGCTCTACGCGCGGCCACGCACCCGCTTCGTGGCCGGCTTCATCGGGCGCACCAACCTGCTGGGCGGGCTCGTGCGCGGCGAGGACGTCGTGTTCGACCACTTCACGATCGCGCGCGACCGCTTCGCCGAGGCCGCCGCGCTCCAGGGCCAGGTGAGCTTCTCGCTCCGCCCGCAGTCGATCCACCTCTACCGGCAGTCCCCGCCCGCCTCCGAACGCGTCTGCGTCGTTCCCGGGGTCGTGGCCCAGCGGGCCTATCTGGGCGAGCACTGGGATTACACGGTGCGGCCGGCCGGCAGCGCCCTGGCCCTGCGGGTCACCGCGCGCCCGCACGAGGTCTTCGAGCTGGACGAGAAGGTCTGGCTCGAGCTGGACCCGCGGCAGATGGCGTTGCTCGAGCCCGAGTGACGCCGCCGCGGTGCTGATCCTCCTCAACAAGCCCTTCGGCGTGCTCTGCCAGTTCACCGATCCCGGTGGGCGGCCGACCCTCGCCGACTACGTGGCGGTGCCCCGCGTCTATCCCGCCGGGCGCCTCGACCACGACAGCGAGGGGCTGCTCCTGCTGACCGACGACGGGGCCCTGCAGGCGCGCCTGGCCGATCCGCGCCATCACGTGGAGAAGGTCTACTGGGTGCAGGTGGAGCGCGTGCCCGACGAGGACGCGCTCGCGCGGCTGCGCGCGGGGCTGGTGCTGAAGGACGGGCCGACGCGCCCGGCGCGGGCGCGGCTGATCGAGGAGCCGCCGGGGCTCTGGGCGCGCGAGCCACCGATCCGGTGGCGCGCGAAGATCCCGACCGCGTGGGTCGAGATCGGGCTCACCGAGGGGCGGAACCGGCAGGTGCGGCGGATGACGGCGGCGGTGGGGTTTCCCGCGCTGCGGTTGATCCGGGTGGCGGTGGGGCCGTATGCGCTCGGGGGGCTCAGGCCTGGGGAGTGGCGGGAGGGTTGAGGGTGCCTCGCCCTTGACCGCCCCTCACCGCCCCTCACCTTGCCGGCCCCTCATCTTGCCCGCCCCTCACCCTGCCCTCTCCCCTGAGGGGAGAGGGATATAGGGAGGAGAGGCCTTTAGAAAATGGCGTAGCCGCCGTCGATGACGAAGGTGTCGCCGGTGTGGTAGCCGCTCGCGTCGCTGGTGAGGTAGACCGCGATCCCGCCGAAGTCGCCGCCGGTGCCCCAGCGCCGCGCGGGCACCCGCGGGAGCACGCGGGTCTTGAAGGCGTCGCCGTGCACCGCCTTCTCGGTCATCGGGGTCTCGATCCAACCCGGCACGATCGCGTTGCACCGGATCTTGTGGCGCGCCAGACCCACCGCGAGGGCCCGCATCACCGAGAGCATCGCGCCCTTGCTGGCCGCGTAGTGCGCGCTGAGCGGCGAGCCCTCGAGCGCGGCCAGGCTCGCGGTGACCGCGAGCGATCCGCCCTCGCCGCGCCCGATCATGTGCCGCGCCGCCGCGCGCAGGGTGAAGAAGGCGCCGTCGAGATTCACCGCCAGCACCCGGTGCCACTCCTCGGTGGTCATCTCGGCGAAGCTGGCCGCCGCGCCCCGGCCGGAGACGCCCGCGTTGACGAAGCAGGCGTCGACGCCGCCGAGGGTCGAGACGGTCTCGGCAAAGGCACGGTCCACCGCGGCCTCGTCGCTGACGTCGCAGCGCAGAGCCACCGCCTTCCCGCCGATCGCGTGCAGGCGGGCGAGCGCGGTGCGATTCTTCTCTTCGTTGGTGCCCCAGATGCCCACCGCGGCCCCGGCCTGCGCCAGCGCCTCCGCCATGCCGAGCCCGATGCCGCTGTTGCCGCCGGTCACGATCGCGGTCTTGCCGCGCAGATCGAATGCCTGGTACGCCATGTCAGGAGAGCCTTTCATCCTCATCCCCCTCTCCCCTCAGGGGAGAGGGCAGGGTGAGGGGTGGGTGAGGGTAGCTGTCGCTCAAGGCCGCATGCGATGCGTATACGGCCCGGTCTCCCGCAGCGGCGCAGCGAGCTCCGCGAACTCGCAGAGCAGCGGCCGGGTGGCGCGGGGGTCGATGATCTCCTCGATCCAGAACGTCTCCGCGGAGCGGAACGGCGAGCGGAGCTTCTGCAGCCGCTCCTCGATCTCGATCATCTTCGCGGCCGGGTCGGCCGCGCCCTGGATGTCGGCGCGGTACGCGGCCTCGATGCCGCCCTCGAGCGGCAGCGACCCCCAGCGCCCCGAGGGCCACGCGTAGCGCGGGCCGTAGCGGGCGCCCGGCTTGTGGGCCGCGCCGGCCACCCCGAACACGTTGCGGACGATGACCGCGCACCACGGGATGGTAGACTGCCAGATGGCCGACATCGCGCGCACACCCTGCTTGATGGTGCCGGTCTGCTCGGCCTCGAGCCCGATGAGGAAGCCCGGACAGTCCACCAGGTAGAAGACGGGCAGGTGGAAGGTCTGGGCGAAGTCGACGAAGCGCTCCACCTTCTGGCAGGTGTCCGCGGTCCACGCCCCGCCGTAGAAGTAGGGATCGCTCGCCAGCACCGCGACCGGCCACCCGTCGAGCCGGGCCAGCCCGGTGATGATGGCGCGGCCGTAGAGCGGCTGGATCTCGAAGAACGAATCGCGGTCCACCACCGCCTCGATGATCGCGCGCATCTTGTACGGCTTGCGGATGTCGCGCGGGATCGCGTCGCCCAGCCACTCCTCGCGCCGCTCGGGATCGTCGGTGCGGGGCCCGCGCGGCGGCAGCTCGTAGATCGACGAGGGCAGATAGGAGAGAAAGCGCCGGGTCACCTCGAACGCCTGCTCCTCGGTGTCCACCGCGAGGTCGACCGCCCCGGCCTTGAGCTGGATCCGCCAGCCGCCCAGCTCGTTCTTGGTGAGCTTCTGCCCGAGCCGCTCGACGACCGGCGGACCGGCCACGAAGAGCGCCGACTTGTCCTTCACCATGACCGAGAGATGCGCCGCGGCCAGGTGCGCGGCGCCGAGCCCGGCCACCGAGCCGAGGCCGAGCGCCACGCGCGGCACGGTGCCGATGCTGTTGACCACCCACTCCCAGCCGGACACGCCGGGCACGTTGGCCCGGCCGGTGGTCTCGATCGTCTTCACCGACCCGCCGCCGCCCGAGCCCTCGACCAGTCGGATCAGGGGCAGGCGCAGCTCGTTGGCCATCTGCTCGCACTGGTTGTGCTTGCCCTTGATGGTTGCGTCGGCCGACCCGCCACGGACCGTGAAGTCGTCCCCGCCCACCACCACCGGGCGGCCGTCGAGCCGCGCCCGGCCGAAGACAAAGTTCGACGGGGTCAGCTCCTTGAGGTCGTTCTTGCCGTCGTACGACGCCTTGCCCGCGATCTTGCCGATCTCGTGGAAGCTGCCCCCGTCGACGAGGCGGTCGATGCGCTCGCGGATTGTGTAGCGTCCGCCGTCGTGCTGCC
>DATGBR010000138.1:0-24306 GCA_035312605.1 Candidatus Methylomirabilota bacterium | reverse complement strand
CCGGCACGTCCGCGGACGCGTCGCAGATCTGGGCGTAACGCAGGAGCGCCGGGTCCACCTGCCCGATGTGTGCCGGGATCCCGCCGGACCGGCTGAAGTGAAGCGCGTCCACCAGCACCGACGCGTTCGGCCGCTTCGCCTTCGCCACCACCTGCGCCGCGTGGGCGAGCGTGCGGACCCCGGTGTAGACCGCGAACTCCAGGCACACCTGGAGGCCGTATGCGGCAGCCCGGTCGCACAGATCGCCGAAGCGCTCGATCGTGCGCGCCTCGTCGGGCTCGGCGCTCATCACCAGCACGTTCTTCGCGCCGAGCCGCGCCGACACCTCGAGAAAGCCCTCCGGGACGCCGACCGGCTGGTCGGGCTCGAAGCGCAGGAACTCGGTGTCGAGCACCGAGACTCCGGTGTCGGCCAGGCGAAGCAAGGTCTCTCGTAGAATCGGCCCGTCGCGCAGGATGTCGTAGGGCGGGATGCCCACGCTCGGCGTGGCGGTGAGCCGGATGCCGATGGTGCGGAAGCCCGCGGCCGCCGCCACCGTCACCAGCTCGGGCGGCGTCGTGTCCAGCACGGTGAGGTGCGCGAGCGAGATCGGGTGCCTGGTCGTGGCCATGGTCGAGATGCTACCTCAGCTCGCGCGGGGCGGCTCCGGCACCGCACCGCGCCGCGGGAGCCCGAGCGCCACCACGATGCCGAGGGCGCTGCTGCCGCCCGCGATGAGCACCGCCGAGCCGTAACCCTGGGTCAGGTCGAAGAGCCGCCCGGCGACGATCGGCAAGACGATGGCGGCCGCGCTCCACGCGATGTAGACCCGGCTCGCCATCCGGCCGTACAGGGCGCGCCGCCAGTACACCGCGACCGCGGCGGCGGTGACGCCCGAGACCAGGCCATAGCCGAGCCCCACCAGGGCCAGGGCGAGCACCGCGACCCGCGGGCCGGGCCATAGCGTCAGCACCACGTTCCCCGCGAGCGCGATGGCGTTGGCGCCGGCCGCCACCGTCGGGATGGCGAGCCAGTCCACCATCCAGCCGCCGCCCAGGCGCGCCGCCGCGATGGTGGCGGTGATGAAGGTCGTCCCGTACACCGCGAGCGGGGCCGCGCCGCCGTAGGCGGTGATGATGCCCGCGGCCTGGCTCAGCACCATCAGGCCGGCGGAGGCGGCCAGGAAGAACACGAGCGACAGCCGCCAGAACACCGCCCGGCGCCGCTCGTGGTCGGCCAGCGCGACCCCGCCCGTGGCCCCCGCGAGCGAGATCCCGGCGCCTGCGGCCAGCCACGCGCTGGCGAGGCCAGTCACGGCCAGGGTCGCGGCGAAGCCCCCGAGCGCCGCGCGGACGCCGAGTTCGCGAATGATCCAGCCGAAGGTGGGGGCCGCGATCATCGCGCCCGCGGGCAGGAGGCTCACGATGTAGCCGTTGACGAGGCCCTGGCGACTCGTCACGGCCAGGTTCACCATCTGCTGCGTCAGGATGTACGCGGCGCCGCCGCCCAGCCCGAAGAGCATCCCGTAGCCGACCGCGAGCTGGACCAGACCGCCCGCGGTCGCGGCCAGCGCGATCCCCAGCGTGTTCGCGGCCGCGCAGGCCAGCACGAGGCGCGGCGTCGAGCCGATCCGGTAGAGCGCGGGCGCCAGCATCATGCCGACCCCGAAGAACGCGGCGGCCAGGGCGAAGACCAGGGCCAGGTCCGCCCGGTGGAGCCCGAGCAACGCCTCGAGCGGCTGCAGGAAGACGCTGAAGGCATAGAGGGTGCCGACCGGCGCATTGAGCGCGGTCGCCGCCGCGAGCACCCGCCACGGGCGAAGCCGGCCGTTGGGATCGACCATCCTGGGAACGATCCGCCCGAGTATACGGGACTCGTGCCGAGCACGGCGGATGATCGCGGTCACCCGCCTTGACCTGGAGCAACCGAGAGGGCAGGATCATCGACTGGTGACCACCGACTCATGACCCCCGACCTCCACGACCTGTCGATCGCCGCGCTGTCGAAGCTGATCGCGGGGCGCAGCCTCTCCCCGGTCGAGCTGGTGGACGCGCTGATCCGGCGCGTCGAGCAATACGACGCCCAGACCCGCGCCTTCATCACCCCCACCTTCGATCTGGCCCGCCGCCAGGCCCGCCAGGCCGAGGCCGAGATCGCGGCGGGCCGGTCGCGGGGGCCGCTGCACGGCGTCCCGTTCGGGCTCAAGGACATCTACGACACCGCGGGCATCCTCACCTCGGCCCACTCGCGCATCTTCCGGGATCGGATCCCCTCCGAGGACGCCACCACGACCGCCAAGCTCTACGAGGCCGGCGCGGTCCTGCTCGGCAAGCTCGCCACCCACGAGATGGCCCACGCCGGGCCGTCGTTCGACCTGCCGTGGCCCCCGGCGCGTAACCCGTGGAACCTGGCGCACTTCACGGGCGGCTCCTCCACCGGCTCGGGCGCCGCGGTGGCCGCGGGAATGGTCCCGGTGGCGCTCGGCTCGGACACCGGCGGCTCGATCCGCGGCCCGGCCTCCCACTGCGGCGTGGTCGGGCTCATGCCCACATTCGGGCTGGTGAGCCGCGCCGGCGTCATCACCAACTCCTACACGTTCGACCACTGCGGCCCCCTGACCCGCACCGTGGAGGACGCCGCGCTCGTGCTCCAGGCGCTGGCCGGCCACGACCCGAAGGACGCGGGCAGCCTGCGCCGGCCGATCCCGCGCTACCAGGACGCGCTCGGCCCGGACCTGCGCGGGCTCCGGATCGGGGTGCTGCGGCACCACTGGGAGGAGGACATCCCGGCGTCGGAGGACGTGCGGAAGGCCATGGAGGCCTCGCTCGACGTGCTGCGCCGCCTCGGGGCAGAGCTCGAGGAGTGTCGCGTGCGGCCGCTCGCCGCCTACTACGACGTCAAGATCATCATCGCGGAGACCGAGATCTTCAGCGTCCACCAGCGGGACCTGATCGCGCGGCCGGGTCAGTTCGGCGCCGACTTCCGCTCGCGCGCGCTGCCCGCGGTGCTCTTCACCGCCAACGACTACGTGCAGGCCACCCGCGAGCACCGGCGCATGGTGGTCGAGATGGAGCCGCTCTACGCCCGGTTCGACGCCTTCGTCACCTGCGGCCTCGGCGAGGCGCCCCGGTTCGCCGACTATCGCAGCGTGTCCTTCTGGCAGAAGCCGAGCCTGCTCACAGCCTGGAACGTCACCGGCCAGCCGGTCCTTTCGCTGCCGAACGGCTTCGGCCGGAACGGGCTGCCGCTCGGCATGCAGGTCCTCGGGCGGCCGTTCGACGAGCCGACCATCCTGCGCGTCGGGCACGCCTACGAGCGGGCCACCGAGTGGCACCGGCGGCGACCCGCGCTCGTGCCGGGAGCCGAAGCGCCCGCGGTCACGCCCCCGCCCGTCCTCTCGGTCCCGGCGGATCAGGCCGACGCCCGCACGCGCGATCTCTGCGCCCAGGCCGCGCGGCGCGCCGGCCTCGAGCTCGACGACCTGATGCTCGCCCAGCTCCTGGAAGGCGCCCCGTACGCGCTCGCGATGACCGAGCGCCTGCGCCGCGACCACGGGCTCGGCCACGAGCCCGCGAACGTCTTCACTTTCCCGCCCACCCGCCTCCCCGACTAGAGCGCCACGTGCTGCCGGAGCTACAGGAGCGTGACGCCACCGGTGACGTCGCGGTCATCTACGCCGAGATCCGGCGGCTCTGGGCCGTCCCGTACGTGTCGTCGCTCCAGCGTCACCTCGCCACGCGTCCGGGCTGGCTCGAGTGGACCTGGGCCTGCCTGGCCCCGGCCTTCACGAGCGGGCAGGCCCAGACCGCGGCCCGGCACGCGGCCGACGGCCTCGAGGTCCCGCACCTGGCCCCGATGTCGCGCGACGCCTTGCGGGTCTGGGGCGTCGACGCGGCCGGAGAGGCGGCGATCCGGGCGGCCTGCGCCAGCTTCGTCCGCGTGAGCCCGATCAATCTCATGCTCTCCGGCCTCCTGCGCGGCTTGCTGCGCGGGGAGCGCCCGGCGGGCGGGGCCGGCACCGAGGAGGCCTTCACCCGGCCCGCGCCGCTCGGGCCGCTGCCCCCGCTCGTCGATCCGGCCGCGGTGCCGGCGCCGCAGCGGGCGGTGCTCGCCTCCCTCGGCACCACGGTGGGCGGAGAGCCGTTCGTCCCGGGCCTCTACCGGATGCTCGCGGGGTGGCCGGGCTTCCTCGCCCACGTGGCGACCGTGCTGCACCCACTGCTCGATCACGGAACGACCGGCGGAAGCAAGATCGCCGGGGCCACGGCCGGGCCCGGCGCGGCCCGCGAGGCCTTCGGGCGGCTGCTGACCGCGGTGGACGCGGAGATTCCGGCGCTCTTCGCCACCCTGCCGCCGGTTCCCGCGTCGCCGCCACGACCGCCGGCCGACGACGTCCCCGCGGTGCTGGCCGCGCTCAACACCTATCGGAAGACCAGCCCGGAGATGGTAGTCTTCGGCCGGATGCTCGGCGACGCGCTGCCGCCACCCTGACCGGAGAGAGGACACCCCGATGAACATCCGACCCAACCGCGTGAAGCAGCGCCTCGCTTCGGGCCAGGTGGCCACCATCCTGGCCGGCACCAACGACCCGGACCTGATCGACCAGCTCGGGCCGCTGGGGGCCGACGGCATCTGGCTCGAGGGCGAGCACGGCGGCGTCGACTACGCCGACCTGGGGAACCTGACCCGGGCCTGCGACCTCTGGAGCGTGACCAGCGTGGTGCGGGTCATGGACAACGACTACGCGACGATCTATCGCACGCTCGACCGCGGGGCCCAGGGCATCGTGGTGCCGCACGTCAACACGCGCGCGGAGGCGCAGGCCGCGGTCGAAGCGGCCAAGTTCGCGCCGCTCGGCAAGCGCGGCATGTTCACGAGCCGCCAGGGCTTCGCGGTGACCGACTACCTCAAGACCGCCAACGACCAGAGCCTGCTGATCGTGCTGATCGAGGACATCGTGGCGGTGAACAACCTCGACGACATTCTGAAGACGGATCACATCGACGTCTTCTTCGTGGCCCCCAACGACCTCGCGACCTCCATGGGCCACATCGGCAAGCTGGACCTGCCGGAGGTGCAGAAGACGGTGGACGGGGCGATCACCAAGATCGTCCAGTCCGGCCGCAAGGCGGGCACCCTGGTCAACAGCGGCAACGTCGAGCGCTACACCCGGCTCGGCGTGCGGTGCATCATGACCAGCTTCTTCCCGTGGATCCAGGCCGGCGCGAAGGACCTGATGGACCGCGCCGCGGCAGGGGCGAAGGGCTAGCGCCGGCTCACCTCGGGCCGGAAGCGGCTCCCCGGCCGCGCGAGGCCGAGGCCATCATCGGCTCCAGCCGAGCGGGTGATTCGTGACCACCATGCCGCGTGACGCCGTCGCGGATCTCTTCTCGGTCATGGGACAGGCCAGGCCTCCGGAAGCTGGGTCGCCATCCACTTCGCCAGGGCCGCGTTCACGATCCGCGGCTTCTCCTGCGCCATCCAGTGCCCCGAGGGCACGACGACCTCGGTGAGGTTCCCGCAATCGCGCCGCATCGGCTCGGCCAGCCGGGAGTCGACGGTCTCGCACGTGTAGTCGTACTCGCCGTGCAGGAACAGGACCGGGAGGGTGAGCCGGCCGCCGTCCTTCGCCCGCGCCGCGTAGGCCAGGTTGCGCTCGGCGTTCATGTACCAGGAGTCCGGGCCGAAGAAGCCGTTGCGCGCGAGGCCGGCCGCGTACGTGTCGAGTTCCTCCGCGGTCACCACGTCGGCATCCATCGGCACGTCGGGGGCCCGCCCGGCGCCGCCGAACCAGCCGCCGTCCTTGCGGGTCTGCGCGGTACGCGACGGCTTGCCCTTGCCGCCGGGGCTCCCCTTCCGGAACAGGGCCTTGACCATGTTGCGGGGATCGGCATCGAAAACGGCGCAGGCCTTCTCGAAGCTCTCCTCGTAGAAGAGCATGTAGTCCCACTGCCCCGCCGGGTACAGGGCCTCCGGATAGATCGCGCGGTTCACCAGGGGGATGAGGTTCCTCGGGGAGAACCCCGCCGCGAGATACGGCACGCAGAGATTCGCCACGCCCCAGCAACGCTCCGGATGGTGGCTCGCCAAGCTCCACACGACCGGGCTGCCCCAGTCGTGGCCGACCCAGACCGCCTTCTCCCGGCCGAGCCCGTCGAGCAGCTCGATCATGTCCCGCACCGAATGCTCGAGCGCGTAGTCCTCGTGGCGGCGGTACACGCTCGAGCGGCCGTAGCCACGCATGTCGGGGGCGATCGCACGGAAGCCGAGGTCGGCGAAGCACGGGAGCTGGTGCCGCCAGGAGAGCGAGAGCTCGGGCCACCCGTGGACGAACACGATCAGGGGAGCGTCGGGAGCGCCCGCCTCGAGGAAGGCGGTGGTGTGCCGATCCGTCTTCACGAGGCCCTCGGTCACCACGGACTTCATCGGGCGCCCGCGGTCAGGCCACGCCGTCGCGTCGGAGCTGCGCGATCTCCTCGGCGGTGTACCCGGCTTCGGTCAGGATCTCCTCGGTGTGCTCACCGAGGGTCGGCGGCTCGCGATCGATCCCGGGGCTCCCATGCTCCAGGCGGAAGCCCGCGCCCACCAGCCGCATCGGCCCATAGCGCGAGTCGATGGTCTGGAGCACGTCCCGGTGCTCGAGCTGCGGGTGGCCGACGATCTCGTCGACCTTCCAGATGGAGCCGCACGGCACGTCGGCCGCGGTGAGGCGTGCTTCCCAGCCGCGGGGATCGCCCTCGGCCATGGCGGTCTCGATGATCTCGCGAAGGGCCGGCTCGTTCGCGGTGCGCGCCGCCCAGTCCTTGAAGCGCGGGTCGGCGAGCGCGTTGGCCCGGCCGAGCGCCTTCATCAGGCCGGTGAACTGCTTCTCGGTGAGGACGGCCAGGACGATGTACCCACCGCCGCAGCGGAAGCGGCTCGCGGTGGGCTTGCGGCTCACCGAGCCGTTGCCGATCTGCTTCTGCTCGACACCGGCCACCGTGTACTCGGACACCGGCCCCGCGATGAAGGCCAGCGCCGCGTCCAGCATCGCCACGTCCACGAGCTGGCCGCGCCCGGTGTGGGTCCGCTGGTAGAGCGCGCTCGCCACCGCCAGGGCCGCGGTGATCCCGCCGATGGTGTCGCAGAGCGCGAAGCCGGCGCGGGTCGGGCCGGAGGCCGGCTCGCCGGTGATCGACATGATCCCGGACATCGCCTGGAGCTTGCCGTCGAAGGCCGCGGTGGCCTTCTCCGGCCCGGTGCGGCCGAAGCCGGAGACGCCGCAGTAGATGAGGCGGGGGTTGACGGCGGACAGCGCCTCGTACCCGAGCCCGAGCCGGTCCATCACCCCGCCCCGGAAGTTCTCCCACACCACGTCGGCGCCGACCACCAGGCGCTTGACGATCTCGATCGCCTCTTTCCGTCGCAGGTCCAGAGTGATCGACCGCTTGTTGCCGTTCATGGACAGGAACGACGGGGCCATCTTCCGCTCCGCCCACTTGGGATCGGCCGGTGAGATGCGGGTCTCGTCGCCCTCGTGCGACTCGATCTTGACGACGTCGGCCCCCAGGAGGGCGAGCTGGTAGGTCCCGTAGGGGCCGGCCAGATAGCGGGTGAAGTCCAGGATGCGGACCCCCGCGAAGGGCTTGCTCACGTGCCCTCGCGCTTGGCCTTCGCCACCGCCTTGACCACCTCGAACTCCTTCCGCCGCTCCGCGATGTCCTCCGGCGAGAGCTTCCCCACGTCGAGGTACTTGTGCTTCCACGCCGCGTCCGCGGTCCAGCGGAGCGGCGAGGCCACCGTGGTCCGCGGGGCGGCCGCGGTCTCGAGCAGCCGCAGGGCCAGCTCGAGGGTGCGCGTCTGGGACTCCACGTCGAACGGCCGCCCCGCGGAGTTGCCGAGCGGGAAGTCGCTCCACACGAAGCGCGGGACCCCGCAGTGCTCGACGATGTCCCTGGCGCAGCCCATGATCACGGTCGGGATGCCGCTCGCCTCGAGATGCCGGGCGGCCAGACCCACGGTCTGGTGGCAGACGGGTCAGCTCGGGACGAGGACCGCCACGTCGGCGCCGTCCTCGCGGCAACGCCGCAGCAGCTCGGGCGCGTCGGTCTCCACGGTCACCCGGTGGCTCCGGTTGGTCGGGGCCCCGTGAAAGCGCGGGCCCACGCCGCCGATCCGTCCCGCCGCGGCCGCTTCCTGCAGCCGGGCCAGCGGGACGTAGGCGTCGAGGTCCTCGGGCACCGTGTTCGCCCGGTCGTAGCCCACGTGCGAGATCCGGAGGTCGGGCTTGCTGTCGACCGGGGCCGAGTAGACCTGGTAGAACTTCGCCGCCGCATTGTACGGCGCGCGCGGGCCCTGGTCGCCCGCCTCCGGCTGGAACGGCGCGGCGGTGGTGATCAGCGCGACGCGGGCCTTCGCGAGCGGGATGCGCAGCGGGGTGAACGGCGCGTCGGTGAAGTGGGCCCAGCGATACGGGCTGAAGCCGAGGGCCTCGTAGTACTCACGGGTGCGATCCATGTACCGGATCGCCACGTCGTCCTCCGGGGCGAACTGGATCCCCGGGGTCGCGGCCTCGGGGGTCGAACCGGCACTCATGCCGAGAAGGTCTTGATGACGAGCCCGCGCGCCTTCTCGGGATCGACCCCGTTGGCGGCCATGCAGGGACTCGCGTCTTCCAGGATCCGGTCGGCGTCACCCATGTGCATGTACTTCTTGTAGGTGTCCTCGAACTCGATGCCGAGCGCGCGGGCGAAGAGGGTCAGGTAGTGCTCGACCACGATCGGCCGCTCCCGCTCGAAGCGGCACTGGTCGCGATGGCAGCCGTGATAGATGCCGGCCAGGTGCGTGGCGCCCGCCGCCCGCGCCCGGTCGATGTCGTCGAGCGCCATCTGCCGCCACACCGCGGGTCCAAGCTGCTCCTGGAGCGCCGGCGTGCAGGTCCGCCCCCAGCGGGGATCCGGCTCGAAGTCGACCACCGTGATCCCGGGCACCGCCTCGAGCAGCCGCCGAGCGGCCCTTCCCTCGCGCGCCCGGGCCTCGGTCGCGTAGTGGTAGTGGAGCGCCACGGTGGCCTCGACCCGCTGGGTGAACGTGAAGAGCCCGCGGTCGAGACAGTCGGCGAGGAACTCGGCGGTGTGGCGCTTCGGGAACGGCAGGTCCGCCTTCAGCACCTCGTCGTAGAACTGGATGCACGAGGGGCACCACATGACGACCTCGCGCGGGGCCATGGACTGGAGCAGCTCCACGGTGTGGTTGGCGTACCGCTCGCCCGAGGCCTCTTGCCCCCGCCGGTGGTGCTGGATGCCGCAGCAGTAGGTCGGCCCGCCCGCGGCCACGTAGTCGAGCCCGAGGCGGTCGAACACCGCGCCCACCGTCTCGACCAGGTGCGAGGTCCGCAGCACGTTGCAGCCCAGGTAGAGCACCACGTCGTGGCGCTCCCCGTCCCGCGGCGGCTTGAGCAGCCAGGTCCGCTCCTCCTTCTTCGAGAGGAGGTCGTGGGTCAGCTTGATCTCGCCGAAGTACTTGCCGTAGTCGAAGCTCATGGTGTCGAGAGTTTACCACCGCAAGGCGGCAAGCGGACGGGGACTCAGGCGGGGGTGGGCGCCAGGCGCGACAGCTCCACCGCCTCGTCGGCCAGGCCCGCCGGATCGACGCGGGCGCGGCTCCGGATCAGGCCGGCCACCACCTTGAGCTCGCTCTCGGACTTCGGATCCTCGGGGTCCCCGCCCCGGTCGAGCCCGACCGCCGCGCGCAGCACGCCGTCCTTCAGGTAGAAGCCGAGGAACTTCCGGCTCTCCGGCTTGCCCCGGAACACGAGACGGTCCCACGTCGCGGCGAAGCCCACGTACTCGATCAGGTGCTCGTACTGATCCGACCAGAACGAGTGGACGTAGTCGTAGGGCTCGCTCCCGCCCAGCATCGCGCGGGCCGCCGCCCGGCCGTGCTGGAGCCCGTTGTTCCAGTGCTCCACTCGAAGGCGGCCGAAGAGCGGGTGCTGGTGGTTCGCCACGTCGCCCGCCGCGTACACCTCCGGCAGCGAGGTGCGGCAGTGTGGGTCGACGAGCACGCCGTTGTCGACGAGGGCGCCCGCCGCGGCCAGCAGCTCCTGGTTGGGCTCGATCCCGATGCCGGCGACGACGAGGTCGCAGTCGAGCACTCGCCCCTTGGCGGTGCGCACCCGCTCGACCCGCCCGGTGCCCTCGAACGCGGCGACCGAGTCGCCGAGCACCAGCTCGACCCCGTGGTCCCGATGGATGGCGGCCAGCACCGCGCCCACCTCCGGTCCCAGGACGCGCGCGAGCGGAACCGGATGCCCTTCGATCGCGGACACCGTCACGCCCATCTGGCGAAGGGACGCGGTCACCTCGGAGCCGATGAAGCCCATGCCGACCACGACCGCGCGGGCACCGGAGCGCGCCGCCGCCCGGATGCGGTCGCAGTCCTCCACCGTGCGGAGCTGGAAGATGCCGGAGAGGTCCGCGCCGGGCGTGCGGAGCGTGCGATTGCGACCGCCGGTGGTCACCAGCAGCCGGTCGTAGGGCACCGTCTCGCCGCGGCCCAGCTCGACCTCCCGCCGAGCCGGATCCACGCGGGTCGCGCGCGCGCCGAGCCGGAGCGTGATGCGGTGCTTGTCGTAGTAATCCGCCGGGTTGACGAGCTGATCCTCGAAGCGCTCCGGCCCGCGGAGATAGCCCTTCGAGAGAGCCGGCCGGCTGTAGGGCAGCCGCGCCTCCTCTCCGATCAGCGTCAGCTCGCCCTCGAAGCCGCCATCACGCAGCGCGGCCGCCGCGCTGCCCCCCGCCAGCGACGCGCCGACGATCACGAACCGATCGGTCGCCATGGTCTCGTCCCCCCCGGGCTGATTGAACGCCCGATCGGGCCGTCTGTCCAAGACTCGCTCGGTCCGTTCGCGGCGCGATCAGTTCACGCCGGGGACTCGCCGGGAGCCCGGGGCCGTGACCACCGCCGCCGGCTCGTCGCCGACCCAGGCGCGCAGGCCCTCGACGCTGCCCCCGACCACGCGCGCGGTTCGCGGATCGTCGCCCTTGACCTGCTGGTTGATCCGGGTGACGAGCCGCTCGCCGGGCCGGATCTCTCCGGTCAGCTCCTGCCGGTAGATCCGGAACCCCGCGTAGCGAGCGGAGACGCGCGCGGTGAACGGGCCCGATCCGGCGCCGGTGAGGATCAGCGTGTAGACGCCCTCGGCGCCCGCCGGCACCTCGACGGTCCAGCGCTGTTTGCCCCGGCTCGCGCTGAGGGACCCGAACACCTGGTTGACCTCGACACTCTCGGCCAGGAAGCCGGCCGCGACGACGCCGTCCGGCATCCGCAGCAGGGGCATGGCCGGACCGGACGACTCGATCTCGATCGTGCTCGCCCCGGCCACGAACGGCTCCGGGGTGAGGGGCCAGCCTTGCCGCGCCCACACGCGCTGACCGGCCATCAGCACGCCCTCGCTCTGCCCACCGCGATTGGTGATGATCATCAAGCCGCGGCGCGTCCAGCAGACGAAGCCCTCCGCACTGCGCTCGGCCCCGATGAGCCCGTCGCGGGCGGTCGCGCTGTAGTCGTTGGACTCGAGCGTGAGCACCGAGCGGCTGCCCGCCGCCTGCACCACCCGCGCCCAAACTCGGCCCGCGTGAATGAAGAGCCGCATCCCGCTCGTGGCGCGCTCGCTGGAGGTCTGCTTCACGGTGACCTCGGAGCCCGGCATCACGGTGACCGTGCTGCCGTTCAGGAACGTGATCAGCGCGATGCCGCCCACGCCGGTCTTGATCCGATCCCCGTCGACCAGGTTCATGCCGCTGACCCCGGGCTCGGCGACGCCCGCCCCCGCCGGGATCCGCTCGACCGGGCCGGCCAGCACGCTGAGCGTGGCGGCGACCTCGGTCTGGGCGCTCATCACCGACGGCAAGCCGAGCGCCGCCGCCACGACCGCCACCACGCACCAGATCCGCCAGGTCATGATCCGCCTCCACCTCGTTGTCGTTCGCCGTCCGCCGCGCTGCGTCCCGGCCACGCCCACCGGCCCGATCGGCCGACGACTCTAGAGCAATCGATGCGCCATCGCGCAGCGCGGCGTAAGTTGCCGTCGCGTCGGCACCGCCCCCGGCCCATCGGGCAGGACGCCCGGCCCGGAGCGGGCACTCCACCCGCGGGCAGCGCCAAGGTTGGGCCGCCGCGGCCGGCCGTGGTAGCTTGAGCCCGACGTGAAAAGACTCGCGCGCGCGATCACGCTGCTGGGTGTCCTGCTCGCGGCCACCGCGTGCTCGAAGACGGTGCTCGACCCGCGGGACTACCCGATGCCGGTCGAGACACCTCCCGGCGGGAAGGGCGCGACGATCGCCCGCATCGCCACCAGTTACCTGGGCGCGCCGTACGTCTGGTCCGGCTCGAGCCCGTCCGGCTTCGACTGCTCGGGCCTCGTCTCCTACGTCTACGGGCGCGTCGGGATCAGCATCCCGCACAACGCGGCCCAGCAGTATCGCTTCGGCACGCCGGTATCCCGCGAGCGGCTGATCCCCGGCGATCTCGTCTTCTTCGACCACCTCCGCCACAATGGCATCTACCTGGGCAACGGCCGCTTCGTCCACGCGACGACGCCAGGCGGCGTCAAGATCGCCCGCCTCGACGATGACTGGTTTCGCCAGCGCTGGGTAGGCGCCCGCCGCCTTTAGGTTGGCCCGTACCACCGCCGCAGAGCGTGCGGGCCGCTGAGAAAGGTGCAGCTGCGAGGCGGCGCCCGAAGGTCGGGCGCGAGGCGTACTCCCCGTACGTTGAGCGCCCAGACCGAGGGCGCCAACGAAGCAGATGCGCCTTTATCAGCGGCCCGCGGCTTGGTGGGGGTCGAGCCAGTCTCGTAGGCCGTCGGCGACCATGTTGAAGCCGAGGACGGCGGCCATGATCGCGAGGCCGGGGAAGATCACCATCCAGGGCGCCTGCACCATGAACCCGCGCCCGTCGGCCAGCATGAGACCGAGCGACGGGGTGGGCGGGCGCACGCCGACCCCCAGGAACGACAGCGACGCCTCGACCAGGATCGCGATGGCCATCAAGACCGAGGCCTGCACCAGGATCGGAGTCGCCGCGTTCGGCAGGATGTGCTGCAGCACCAGGCGGGGCACCGGCGCCCCCAGCGCGCGGGCGCCGTCGACGTAGACCTCCACCTTGACCGCGAGGACCGCGGCCCGCACTACCCGGGCCACGATCGGGGTGTAGACCACCGCGAGGGACACCGCCACCAGCACCACGCCGGTGCCGAAGACGCTCATCAGCGCGATGGCGAGCAGGATGGCCGGGAAGGACATCAGCACGTCGAGCGGCCGCATGATGAGCTGGTCGAGCGCGCCCTCCGCGTAGCCCGCGACCAGGCCGAGCGGAACGCCGGCCAGCAGCGCCAGGCCGACCGAGCCCAGCGCCACCCCGAGCGAGACCCGGTAGGCGTGCACGACCCGGCTCAGCATGCTGCGCCCGAGGTCGTCCATCCCGAAGGGCTGCGCCCACGTCGGCGGGCGCAGCGCGAGATCCCGGGCGATCTCGGTCGGGCTACCGGGCACGACGATCGACGCGAGCGCGGCGGCGAGCGCGAGGGCGCCCACCACGAGCAGGCCGGCCACCGTGACCCCGCGGTGCCGCGCCTCCATCAGCGCTGCCGCATGCGCGGATCGATAGCCCCGTAGAGCACGTCGGTCGCCAGGTTCACCAGCATGAACATCGCGCCGATCACCAGCACCGCGCTCTGCACCACCGGGTAGTTGCGCTCGAGCACCGCGTCGAGGGTCATGCGGCCGAGCCCGGGCAGCGTGAAGATCATCTCGACCACGATGGCCCCGCCCAGCATGTAGCCCACCTGCAGCCCGAGCACGGTGACGATCGGGATGGCCGCGTTGGGCAGCACGTGGCGGAACAGGATGGCGCGCTCGCCCAGCCCCTTGGCGCGCGCGTACTGGACGAACCCGCGATGCATGGTGTCGAGCACCGCGGCCCGGGTGAGCCGGCCGAGCACCGCGGCCCGGCTGACCGCGAGGGTCAGCGCGGGGAGCGTCAGGTGGATCAGGTTGTCGATTGGGCTCTCCGCGAAAGGCACCCAACCTCCCGAGGGCAGGAGCCCGGCGCCCAGCGAGAGCCCGAGGATCAGCATGATGCCGAGCCAGAAGTCGGGGACGGAGACGCCGATCAGCCCCACCGCGAGCGCGGCCCGGTCCGTCCCGCCCCCACGCCGGCCGCCGGCCAGGAGGCCGAGCGGGACACCGATCAGCGCCGTGCAGATCGCGGCCAGGCCGGTCAGCTCGAGGGTGACCGGCAGCCGGTCGAGGATCATCCGGCCGATCGGCTCGTTTTGACGGAAGTCGTGGCCGAGATCCCCGCGCGCGGCCGCCCCGAGCCATCTCAGATATTGCCGGGGCACCGGCTCGTCGAGGTGAAATGCCTCGCGGAGGGCGGCGATGCCCTCGGGAGTGGCCTTGTAGCCGAGCACCGCCACCGCGGGGTCGCCGGGCACCAGCCGCATGAGCCCGAAGATCAGCACGCTCATGCCGAGCAGCAGCGGCACCGCCAGGAGGATCCGCCGCGCCGCATACGAGGTCATCTCACGCTCGCTCGAAAGCGGTGGGGGGGCCTGGGGGAGGAGCGGCGCTCGCTCCCCCCCAGTTCAAACACTCAAATCAGCCAGGTGTCCTCGAACCGCAACTCGAGCGACGACAGGGGCGTCGAGCCCTGGACGTTGGGCTTCATCCAGTAGCGCTGCAGCTCGTTGCTGAAGACGACCAGCGAGCCCTCCTCCTGGAACCAGCGCACCAGCTCCGGGTACATCTTCTTGCGCGCGGCCGGGCTCGCGGTGAAGCGGAAGGCGTCGAGCCGCTTGTCGGCTTCCTCCGACTTGAAGCCGCAGAAGTTCCAGGCCGAGGAGGAGTGCTGCATCGGGTAGTAGAACATGTCGGGGTCGACGGTGACGCTCCAGTACCCGCCCGCGATGTCGAACTTCTTGCCGACCAGCTCCTCGAAGTACTGCCCCGACTCGAGCGGGCGGACGTCGAGCGTGATGCCGACCTTCTTGAGCTGCTCGCGCAGGATCTCGCCGGTCTTCACGAGTACCGGTACCTGCGACTTCACCAGGTAGGTCAGGTTGAGGCCGCCGCCCTTGCCCGCGTCGGCCAGGAGCTGCTTGGCCCGCGCCAGGTCGGGGCCGCCCTTGTGGGCGTTCACCCCGGTGGCCCACGGGCTCGGCTCCGGCGTGGGCTCGGCGGTCACCACGTGGCTGTCGTAGTAGACCAGCTTCACGATCTCGGTCCGGTCGATGGCCCACGCGATGGCCTGCCGCAGGCGCTTGTCGTTGAAGGGCGGGCGACTCGCGTTCAGCATCAGGTAGAACGGGAAGTAGGGCCGGCCGGGCGAGGACTTCATCTCCCGCGTCATCCGCTCGAGCTCCGGGATGCGCTGCGGCGGCACGGTCTGGATCCAGTTGTAGCGCCCGGTCTGAAGCCCGGTGAGCCGCACCGTGTCGTCCGCGGGTGACTGGAAGACGATGCGGTCGAGGTAGGGCCGGCCGGGCCGGAAGTACTTGTCCCAGCGCTCGAGCGTGATGTGGTCGTCCTTCACCCACTCGACGAACTTGTACGGCCCGGTGCCGATCGGGAAGAGCTTCGGGTCCTTCTCGGCGAGCGCCTTCTCGTTGACGATCTCGGTGGCCTGCGACAGCATCGCGAAGAGCGGTCCGAACGGCCGGCTCAGGGTGAAGCGCACCTGGTGCGAGCCGATCGCCTCCACCCCCTCCACCGGAGAGAAGAACACGCGCATCGGGAGCTTGTTCTTGGCGTCGAGCAGCCGGTTGAACGTGAAGGCCACGTCCTTGGCGGTGAACGGCTCGCCGTTGTGGAAGACCGCGTTGTCCACCAGGTCGAAGACCCACGCCTTGTCCCCGTCGGCCTTCCAGGACCTGGCGAGCCCGGGGACGAACTGGCCGGACTCGTCCACGTAGAGCAGCTTGTTGTAGACGTTCTGGTAGACCTGCAGCGACGAGTAGAGCTGGGCGAAGCCCGGATCCATGTTGACCGGCTTGTCGACGGTGGCGACCTTCAGGACGCCGCCGCGCTTGGGCTGGGCCTGCGCCCACGCGGGACGGCCCGCGACCCCGCCGAGCGAGGCGAGCCCGGCGCCCGCGGCGAGCCCGCCCATGCGCGACAGCCACTCCCGCCGCGTGCTCCGGTCCCCGCCCGCCGTCCGCTCCCGATCCCTCATCGGCCGTTCCTCCCCTGGATGTGCGACATGACATCCTGGATTTCCCCATCCTTCATGACGACCCGTACCTGGCGCAGCGCCCGGATGTCGGCGAGCGGGTCGCCCTCCACCGCGAGCAGGTCCGCGCGCTTGCCCGGCGCCACCGCGCCGACGTGGTCGGCCACCCGGCAGGCCTCGGCGCCCCAGCGCGTGCCCGAGAGCAGCGCGTCCCGCGGGGAGACCCCGAACTGCACGAGGCACTCGAGCTCGAAGGGCATGCACCCGTGCACACCGTCGGTCCCGGAGGCGAAGCGCACACCCGAGGCCAGATGGGCCGGGAAGCGCTCGGTCATCACCCGCCGCGCCGCCCGCAGCTTGTCCATGATCGCGACGTGGCGGCCGTCGCCGCCCTCGATGCCGCGCTCGTGCATGAAGATCGAGAAGGTGCAGATGAGCCAGGCCCCGTGGGCCTTCATGAGGGCGATGTCGTCGTCGGTGGCGAGGCCGGCGTGCTCGATCGTGGAGACGCCTTCCTCGACGCACAGGCGCAGGCCCGGGCCCCCGTGGGCGTGGGCCGCCGCGTACTTGCCGGCCCGCTCCGCCTCCTCCACCGCGGCCCGGATCTCCTCGCGCGAGTAGACGCTCGCGTTGAGCGTGGTGCCGGGGGAGCTGACCCCGCCGGTGGCGAAGATCTTCACGTGGTCGGCCCCGCCCTGGAAGTTCTCGCGCACCCCGCGGCGGATCGCGTCGACCCCGTCGAAGGAGGAGTGGGCGCGCCCGTGCCCGTTGCTCGCGGTGATGCCGCGGGTGCCGCAGAGGAGCCGCGGGCCCGGGATCACCCCCGCCGCGATGGCCTCCCGCACCTGGACGTCGAGGAAGCGCTCCTCGGTCATCACCCGCAGCGTGGTGGTGCCGGAGGCCAGATCCCGACGCAGGTTCGAGGTCGCCCGCAGGGCCTGTGGGACAACATCCTGCCGCAGCTGGCCGATCTGATCCCCGTCCGCCGGCACGATCGAGATGTGGCTGTGGGCGTCGACGAGGCCCGGCATCACGAAGCGGTCGCTCCAGTCGAGAACCTCGGCGCCCGCGGGGACAGGGGTGGAAGCGGCCGGACCGGCCGCGGTGATCTGCCCGCCGTCCACCACGACCACCGCCTGGCGGATCGGGGCGGCGCCGGTAGAGTCGAACAGCGTGCCGCAGCGGATCGCCCGGAGTGCCACCGAGCGCCCTAGGCCCCCGCCGCGGCGGCCGCGCCGTAGTCGCGTCGCGCGGCCTCGCCGCTCACGTAGCCTTCGCGCACGTCGCGGCGCACCGCCTCCGGATCGCGCTCGGCCGGCGGCCCGTAGCCCCCGCCCCCGCCGGTCAGGATGCGCACGCGCTCCCCGGCCTCGATCGGATGCTGCGTCGCCTTGCGCACGTGCCGCACCACCCCGTCGGGCGCGGTGATCTCGACCGCGTTCACCGCCCCGTCGCAGCCGCCCCGCAGCCCCCACGGCGGCGTCACCTTCCGCTCGAGGCTGAAGGTGATGAACGCGGGCGCGAGGAACTCGTAGAGCCGCTCGATGCCGAGGCCGCCGCGGAAGCGCCCGGCGCCGCCGGAGTCCGGGCGCAGGCTGTAGCGCAGGATGCGGATGGACGGGGTGCGCGACTCCACCACCTCCACCGGGTTGTTGCGGGCGGTCGACCCCGCGAAGATGATCATGGCGGACTCGCCGTCGTAGGCCGGCCGCCCTCCGGTGCCGCCCGCGTTGAGATCGCCCTGGATGAAGAGGCGGCCGGTCTCGGGATGGGTGCCGAAGGCGATGGTCGGCATCTGGTCCCCGTAGGAGCCGGCCGGGATCCGGTCCGGCATCGCCTCCGAGAGCGCGCGCAGGCCCAGGTCGATCAGCAGGTTGATCGGCACGTAGTAGCGCGCGGTGGGCGCGGGTTCCTGGCAATTCAGCACCGAGCGCTCCGGGATGATCACCCGGAGCGGGCGGAAGCAGCCCTCGTCCACCGGGGTGAGCGGGGTGGAGAGGCACTTGATCAGGAGCCGGCACGCGCTGATCGTGATCGCGTCGCCGCAGTTGAACGGGCCCACCACCTGCGGGCTCGAGCCGGTGAAGTCGACGGTCATCGCGCCGTCGTCGAGGGTGATCGCCATCTCGATGCGCACCGGCTGGTCGAGCGTGATGCCGTCGTTGTCGAAGTGGGCGACCGCGCGATACGTGCCGGCCGGGATGCGGGCGAGCTCGGCGCGGGTGCGACGCTCCGACTGCTCGAGGTAGACGCGGGTCGACTCGAGCACGGTGTCGCGGCCGTACTTGGCGAGGATCTCGCGGAAGTAGGCCTCCCCCGCCCGACACACCGCGATCATCGCCTGGATATCCTTGAGGGTGCCGCTCTCGGTGCGGATGTTGCCGCGGATCATCCGCATCACCTCTTCGTTGCACTCTCCCCGGTCGAAGAGGCGCACCGACTGGAAGCGGAGCCCCTCCTGCCGGAACTCCCGCGAACCGATCTGCATCGAGCTCGGCACCGGGCCGCCCACGTCGCTCCAGTGGGCCTTCACCGAGACGAAGCCGGTGAGCGCGCCCTCCCAGAACACCGGGGCGTACATCGCCACGTCGTTCAGGTGGTTGCCGTTGCCCGCGTAGGGGTCGTTGTGCATGAACACGTCGCCTTCGCGGAAGGCCTCGAGCCCGCGGTCGGCGAGGGTCGCCTGGATCGGGAAGCCCAGGTGGCCCTGGAACACGGGGAGCCCGATGCCCTGGGCGATCATCTGCACGTCGGGATCGAAGATCGCGCACCCGAAGTCGAGGCTCTCGCTGATGATGTGGTTGTAGGCGGTCTTGATCATGGTGATCCGCATCCGCTCGGCGGCGGCATTGAGCGCGGCGCGGACCACCTCCACGGTCACCGCGTCGAGCGGCTGGTTCCCCATGGTCAGACCCCCTTCGCCACGTCGATCACCAGGCAGGCGTTGCCCTCAACCTGGAGCCGATCGCCCGGCTCCAGCATGGTGGTGGTGCCCGATTCCTCGATCGCGGCCGGCCCCTCGATCACGTCGCCGGCCCGCAGCCGGTCGCGCCCGTACACGCGATACTCGAGCAAGTCGCGGAGCAGCGTGGAGTAGATCTTGCGCGTCTCGAAGGCGGGTGCGCGGCCGCTCCCGCGCTCGAGCGTGGGCAGCGGCGCGCGCTCGAGCGGGTAGACCACCGCCAGGCGCAGGTTCAGGAGCTGCACCTCCACGTCCGGCGCGGCGTAGCCGTAGGCGCGCTGGTGAGCCGCGTCGAACCGGCCCCGCAGCGAGACCCAGTCCGCGAGACTGCCGATCTCGACGGTCACGGTGTGCTCCTGCCCGAGATAGCGCAGATCCGCCGCCCGGTGGAGCACCGCGGTGCCCACCGGCGGCAGGATGGCCTCGATCTCGGTCTCCATCTCCCGGTAGCGCACCTCCGCCCACCCGCCGTCGGTCCGCTCGAGCGGCTCGAGCACGGTGCGCACCAGATCGTGACGCAGATCGGTCGCGAGCATCCCCCACGCGGAGAAGGTCGAAGGCGCAGGGGGGATGATCACGCGCGGAATGCCCAGCTCCCGCGCGATCGCGACCGCGTGCAGCGGGCCGCCGCCCCCGTAGGCCACCAGGGAGTAATCGCGCGGGTCGAGCCCGCGCTCGGTGGTGATGCTGCGCACCGCGAGCGCCATCTTCACGTCGGCGAGCCGGACGACTCCGGCCGCCGCGCTCTCGCGCGCGAGGCCGAGCGGCAGGCCGAGCCGCTCCTCGATCGCGCGGGCCGCCGCGGCCTGGTCGAGCGGCATGGTGCCGCCGAGGAAGCGGCCGGCCGCGATGCGCCCCAGCACCAGGTTCGCGTCGGTGACGGTCGGCTCGGCGCCGCCGCGCCCGTAGCAGACCGGGCCTGGATCGGCGCCCGCGCTCTGCGGCCCCAGCGCGAGCGCGCCGCCCGCGTCGATCCACGCGATGGTGCCGCCGCCCGCGCTCACCTCGGTAAGGTCGATCACCGGGATGCGGAGCGGGTGCCCGTCCACGTGATACTCGTCGGTGGTCCGCACGAGCCCGCCGGCCACGATCGCGCACTTGGCGGTGGTGCCGCCCATATCGAAGGAGATCAGCCGGTCGGCCCCGAGGGCCCGGGCCAGGCTCGCGCAGCCAATGGCCCCCGCGGCCGGGCCTGACTCGATGGTGTGCACCGGCTTGGAGGCCGCCGCCGCCAGCGAGAAAGCCCCGCCGTTGGACTGGGTGATGAGGAGCTGTCCGCGGAAGCCGCGGCCGGCGAGCCCGCGCTCGAAGGCACCCAGGTAGCGGTCCATGATCGGCCGCACGTAGGCGTTGACCACGGTGGTGCTGGTGCGCTCGTACTCGCGCCACTCCTGGGTGATGCGGTGCGAGACCGAGATCGAGACGCCGGGCAGCGTCTCGGCCAGGATCTCGGCCGCGCGGCGCTCGTGCTCCGGGTTGCGGAACGAGAACAGGAACGACACCGCCACCGACTCCACGCCGTCGGCGGCGAGCTGCCGGGCCGCCGCCCGCACCGCGGCCTCGTCGAGCGGGGCCAGGATCTCCCCGCGGGCGGTCACCCGCTCACCGACCTCGAGCCGCCGGCCGCGCGGCACCAGCGGGGTCGGCCGCCGGTAGAGGACGTCGTACATGCGCAGGAAGTTGCCGCGCCCGATCTCGAGCACGTCGCGGAAGCCCTCGGTGGTGACGAGCCCGGTCCGGGCCCCCTTGTGCTCCAGCAGGGCGTTGATCCCGATGGTGGTGCCGTGGATGGCGAGCCGGCAGTCGTCGAGCCGGGCGCCGGCCTGGTCCACGCAGCGGAGGATGCCCTGCAGCAGGTCCTGGGGGGTGGAGAGCGCCTTGGTATCCACGACCGCACCGGTCGCCTCGTCCAGCGCGACCAGGTCCGTGAAGGTGCCGCCGATGTCGATGCCGATCCGGAGAGCCACGTTTCGCGGAGTATAGGGTGCCCCGCCCCGCCTCGCAAGCGAATCGCCCGCTCGTGATACCCTCCCGGCGTGACCGCGATCGGCTTCGAGATCCCCGCGGACATCACCCGCATCGTAGCGGGCCTCACCCAGTTCGTCCGGGCCGAGGTGGTCACGCGCCACGAGAAGCACGCGGCCCTGCTCGACGACCCGCGCCAGCGCTACGGGCCCGACGGCCGCTACGCGCCCGCGGTGGTCGACCTGATCCGGGAGGTCCGGGTGGCCTCCGCCGCTGCGGGGTACTTCAACCTCTGCGCGCCGATCTCGCTCGGCGGGCTCGGCCAGGGCCATCTCGCCTACTACGTGGCCTGGGAGGCGATCAACCACCTCTGCGGGCCGCATCACTGGCTCGGGACCTTCGCGCTCAGCCACTGGGCCTTCGGCCCGAGCGTGGTGCTCGAGCAGCTCACCCATGAGGCGCGCGAGCGCGCACTGGCGGGCTTGGTCTCGGGCCGCCAGTCCATGTGCTTCGGGCTGTCGGAGCCGGGGGCCGGGTCCGACGCCACCATGATCACCACCCGCGCGGTGGCCGAGGGCGACGGCTGGCGCATCTCCGGCCGGAAGATGTGGACGTCGAACATCACGTTCGCGGACTGGATCGTGGTCTTCGCGGTGACCGACGCGGCCCGCGCCGCGGCCAAGCGCGGCGGCATCAGCGCGTTCCTGGTGCCCACCACCGCGCCCGGCTTCGCGCTTCAGCGGGTGACCCTGCTCCAGGGCGACATCGGCGGGGCCGAGGGGGAGTCGACCTTCGACGCGGTCCGGGTCGAGCCCTGGCAGCTCGTGGGCCCGCTCCACGAGGGCTTCCGCATCGCGCTGCTGGGCGTCTCGCTCGGGCGCGTCTACAATGCGGCGCGCGCGGTCGGCCTCGCCCGCTGGGCGCTAGAGAAGGCGGTGGCCTACGCGGGCCAGCGGGTGGCCTTCGGGGCGCCGATCGCGGAGCACCAGGGGGTCTCGTTCCCGCTCGCGGAGTCCGCGATGGAGGTGCACGCGGCCCACCTGGCCGGCCTCAACGCCGCGATGCTCCTCGACCGCGGCGAGCGCGCGATCAAGGAGCTGTCGATGGCCAAGGCCTACTCGGTCGAGGTGTGCCTCCGCGCGGTGGACCGGGCCATCCAGACCCACGGCGGCATGGGCCTCACCAACGAGGTCGGCCTCGTGCACGCCTACAACACGCTCCGCATCATCAACATCGCGGACGGCACCAACGAGATCCTGCGCCGCACCATCTTCCAGCAGCTCGCCCGCGGCGATCTCGACCTCTGAGGGCGGAGGGCTCCTTGCGATTCGACGGTAAGGTGGCGCTAGTGTCCGGCGCCGGCATCGGCCGGGCGACCGCGCTCGGCTTCGCGGCGCGCGGCGCCCAGGTGGCGGTGGCGGACCTCGACGGCGGCCGGGCGGAAGCGGTGACCGCGGAGATCCGCGCCGCGGGCGGCACCGCGGTAGCGATCACCGCGGACGCGGGCACCCCGGCCGGCATCGACCTGATGGTGGCACGTATCGAAAGTCTCCCCAAAGCGGTCATCGGGAGCCCTTCGCCCACGCGGGTCCACGGTGTCGGGGAGGCCCCGGCTCAGCACTTGACCATCGTTCCGTCCGGACTCTGCTGCTTCCACTCGCAGCCGCAGCTGCAGCTGTGCGCCCTGTCGTGGCCTGCTTTGAGGCCACAGCGATGCCGATGCTCGGCGCCCGCTACGTCGAGCGTGATCGACACGCCACATTCCCCTGACCACACTGTATTGAGGTCCACCGTCGGGCACCAACTCGGGAGTTGATTTATGCTCATGTGGTCCTCCTCAATTGGCCTTGGGCCCGCGCGGGTCGAGGATGTTGCGCAGGCAGAGATGCTCCTACGGCGTCCTGAGGAGCAAGAGCTAGGCCAGGGAGGGAGGCCCATGCAATCAGGCGCTTGCGGCGCGTGGCGGGCGGGACCGCTGACGGAGACGGTCAGGGCTTGTGACCGGAGTGGATCACCGGGGAAATAGCGTCGCCTCGCTGGGTTATTCTCCCGTTACGTTCGTGCCGGTGTTGGGGGAGGCGCGGTGATGGCGGGAGGAGAAGAGAATAGAAGCGTGGACAGTGTTCCGCTCAGCGACATTCCAAGGGACGTGCTTGACGACGCTTGCGAGAGAGTATCCCACTTCTCAATCGGACTCGTTAGGGTGGAACATGGCGCGGAGAAGCTGACCGATCTCGCCGGTTCTGGAACGCTAGTTCGTGTGGGTGAGGCTCACGGAATCCTCACTGCTGATCATGTTCTTCATCATCTGCGGAAGGAGAACGAGATAGGCCTCCTACTTGCGAGGTTAGGCCAACCGATTCTCCACAGGCCCACGATTCAGCGGCAGACTATGCAATGGATAAAGCTTCGTGATGAGGGCCCAGAAGACGAGGGCCCAGACCTTGGTCTTATGCTGCTTTCCGACATTGACGTAGGGGCACTGCGAGCGCGGAAATCATTCTATTCGATCGCGCCGGAGCGCCTGGTCCAACCTCCGCCTGGCCTCAATGATGGCCTGTGGTTCCTGTGCGGCTTCGAAGGGGATGCTACGACCGTCCGGGGCCCTGAGCGCGGCTTTGATCGAATCTATACTTTCAGCGGCACTTGCGGAAGAGGGGCGGTTGACAGGGAGTATCGCGTCGGTGACTTCGACTACTTCGAATTTGAAGCTGGCTACGGCGGTCCGAGCGGCCCACCACAGAGCTTCGGAGGGTATAGCGGAGCTGGTCTGTGGCAGACCCCATTGAGGCGACGGACAGACGGATCGCTTGAAATGAAAGAAGTTCTCCTATCGGGCGTCGCCTTCCACGAGAGTCCGCGAGTAGAGAACCGGCGGATCATTAAGTGTCACGGGCGGCAGAGCATTCACATCAATATGGTTCGCGCAACAGAGGGAGAGCCGCGGGGCTTAGACGACTAGGAGTAGAAGAGCCCGAATGGCAGCCTCGACTCATCCCCCTCAGACCGGAGGCACTCAACAGACGCCTACCGGCAGAGTTCGAGTACCTGTCCAACCTCGGCCGTGCGGTACTGCTCGACGGAGACCCGGTGCCAGGTGCCCTCGGCGTCTCGTACCCAATAGTCGCGCGCGATCTCGGGCCGGCGAATCTCTTCGAGCCCGCCCGTCTCGGCAGTGTAGCCACGCG
>DATGBR010000137.1:0-4279 GCA_035312605.1 Candidatus Methylomirabilota bacterium | reverse complement strand
GTGGGGGCTCATGGTCTCGAGCGGACGCGACTTCCTGCTGGTGGCCCCGCACATCGCCACCGTGCCGGGCCTGGCCATCATGGTCGCGGTCCTCGGCTTCAACCTGCTGGGCGACGGGCTCCGCGACGCCCTCGACCCGCGGCTGCGGGGGCAGCTCTAGCCGTGCGGCTCGAGGGACGGGTGGCCATCGTGACCGGGGCCGCGCACGGCATCGGCCGCGCGATCTGCGTCGAGCTGGCCCGGGAGGGCGCCCGGGTGTGGGCCTGCGACGTGCGCGCGCCCGAGCTCGCGGCGACCCGCGCCGCGGTGGACGCGGTCCGGCCCGGGGCCGGGCAGACCGCGGTCGTCGACGTGCGCGACGCGCGCGCGGTGGCCGACTTCGTGGCGCGGGTGGACGGGGCGGCCGGGCGCGTCGACGTCCTGGTCAACACCGCGGGCGGCGTGTCGGGGCAGGTGATGCGGCCGGTCGAGGAGGTGTCGGACGAGGCGTGGCGCGAGATCTTCGCGGTCAACCTCGACGGCGCGTTCCACTTCACGCGCGCGGTGGCGCCCGCGATGAAGCGCGCCGGCCGCGGCGCGATCGTGAACATCTCATCCGGCGCCGGCCGGTCCTACAGCCTCACCGGCATCCAGGCCTACGCGAGCGCCAAGGCGGGCCTCATCGGGCTCACCCGGCAGACCGCGCGGGAGCTGGGTCGTCACGGTATCCGGGTCAACTCGGTGGCGCCCGGCTTCATGCGCACGAATCCGGCGACCGAGCTACAGTGGGAGGCCATGGGGGCGGGCGGACAGGCACGGCTGATGGACTCGATCGCGCTCGGGCGCCTCGGCGCACCGGAGGACGTGGCGCGCGCGGTGGTCTTCTTCGTTTCGGACGACGCGGGCTACGTCACCGGGCAGACCATCAGCGTCGACGGCGGGCAGTGGATGCTCGGCTGAGCCATGCGCGCGACGAGGCAGACCGGTCGACCGGCCGCAGTGGCGCTCGGAGTCCTCCTGACCCTGGCCGTCCTCGCCTTCGTCTCCGACGCGGTTGACCCGGAGGCGTTCTCTCCGGCTCCCGCCCCGCCGACGGTATGGATCGGGCTTCTGCCGGCCGGCGTGCCGCCGGCCTCGGTCGCGCCGCCCGCGTTGCCGGTCGTCGTCGACGGCGACTCCCGGGCTCCTCCCCGCGCCTGACCCCCTCGGAAGTGCCGATCCCGCCGGCGGACGGGCTTGCCCGCCGCCGGCCCACCCGACGTACAGAGGGAGGCGCGCATGCGCGACGCGACGATCTTCATCACCACGATGGCCCTGATCGGCCTGTCCGGCTGCACCACCATGACGCCCGAGGCGCGAATCCGGAACGAGGTGTTCTGGGACGCGGCCAAGGAGTGCGAGTCGCAGTACCACAGCCTGCACCTCGACAACATCGACCCGGGCGGGCACCTGACCATGCACGCCGACGCGGAGACTCGCATGGAGCTGGCCGCGTTCCGGAAGTGCTACCGGGAGGTGGTGCGGACGCGCGTCGAGCAGCGACGCCGGGCCGGTGAGCCGGTGCCCGACACGCTCCTCGAGGAGCCGACCGCGGAGATCGACTGACGCGCCCCGTGCTAGACTGGCGCCCGCATGACCAACGAGCACGGCCGCCTGCCCAAGGCCGATCCGGATCGGCTCGATCCGGCGCTGCGGCGCCGTCTCGAGGTCTGGCTCGCCAAGGCCTACCGGGACGACAACCTCTTCCTCACGCTCGCGCGCCGGCCCGCGGTGCTGGACCTGTTCCTCTCGTGGGTGTCGTTCATCTACGCGGGCGGCTCGAGCCTCGATCCCGGCCTGGTCGAGCTCTGCCGCATCCGGCTCGCCCAGGGCAACCGATGCGTGCACTGAAGCCTCGCTCGCAGCGCATCGTTGGTGCGCAAGGGGCTCGGGGAAGACGAGGTACAGGAGGCGCTCGGTGATCTCGACCGGGCCGCGCTGCCGGCTCGCACGGTGGCCGCGCTACGGCTGGCCGACTGCCTGAGCGGCGAGCGGCCCGCGGTGGACGACGCGCTCTTCAGCCTGCTGCGGCAGCACTTCGACGAGGGCGAGATCCTCGAGCTGGGCGCCGCGCTGACCGTCGCCTCGGGCTGGCAGCGCTTCATCGAGGCCTTCGGCATCCGGCCCGACAACTGGAGCGAGTCCACCCCGCTCCCCTGGGAGCGCTGAGCGGCCCCCGCCCGGCCGCCCTACTCGCCGATGTCCTCCGCCCACAGGGCGGGATTGGCCGCGATGAACCGGTCCATCAGCTCCCGGCACCGCGCGTCCTGGACCACCTCCACCTTCACGCCCCGGCTGCGCAGCAGGGCCTCCTCCCCCATGAAGGTGTGATTCTCGCCCACGATCACCCGCGGGATGCCGTAGAGGAGGATCGTCCCGCTGCACATCGCGCACGGCGAGAGCGTGGTGTAGATGGCGGACTCGCGGTAGACGCGGGCCGGCTGCCGGCCCGCGTTCTCGAGCGCGTCCATCTCGCCGTGGAGGATCGCGCTGCCCTTCTGCACCCGGCGATTGTGGCCGCGCCCGAGAATGCGCCCCTGGTGCACCAGCACCGACCCGATGGGGATGCCGCCCTCGGAGAAGCCGGCCTCGGCCTCCTCGAGGGCGGCCAGCAGGAACTCGTCCATCCGTGCGCTCCGCGCTACCGACCGCCGCGCATCGCCTGCGGCACCACGATCGGCTCGGTGCGCCGGCCGAGGATCACGTAGAGTCCGCCCGCCACCACGATGCCGACGAGCCAGCTCAGGTCCGCGCCGGAGAGCAGCTTGGTCGAGATCGGCCCCTGCAGCGCCGGCACCAGGCCGTCCTCCACCGACCAGCCCGCCACCAGCCCCACCACGAAGGACACGATCGCGCCCCAGTTGATGTCGCCGTAGCCGCTCAGCGACGGCTCGCGGTAGAGCTCCGCCACGTCGATCTGGCCGCGCCGCACCAGGTAGAAGTCGGCGAGGATGACGCCGGCCCACGGGCTCATCCACAGCAGCAGGCTGATCATCCAGTTGTCGAAGGCCTTGGCGAACGACGGCTGGGCCAGGAAGTAGAGGGTGACGACGTAGCCGACGATGCCCGCGATCAGAGCGATGGCGGTGCGCGACACGCGCATTCCCATGCTGAGCGCGGCCAGCGCGGCCGAGTAGACGTTCAGGATGTTGGTGGCCACCGGCCCGTGCAGGACCAGCAGGAGGACCAGGAGGCTCGTGACCCCGCCGAACACCGCGCTCACCATCTTGGCCGGGTCGGTGTCCATCGTGGTGCTGGCGATGGTGGCCCCGAGGATGGCGAGCCACACGGTGGGGACGAACATGCCCACGTAGCTGTACCAGAACACGGAGGACGAGGGCACGCTCCGCGGCACGAAGCGGGAGTAGTCCGAGGCCCACGTGACCCACGAGATGCCCCAGCCCACCCCGATCGCGGTCATGAGCAGGGTCAGCATCGCGAAGTGGGCCGCGGGCGGGAGGGAGCTGGTGAGCCCCCAGTTGACCACCCCCGGGCGCGTCCAGGCCAGCACGCTCATCAGGGCCATGATCACCACCGTGACCGGGACGGTGTACTTCTCGAAGGTGCGGATCGCGTAGAAGCCGTAGATGCCGATCAGCACCTGGATCACCATCACCACCGTCACGACCACGAAATTGGTCAGCCACGTATCGGGGATCCCGAACTGGCCGAGGATCGCGACCGCGATCTTCACCGGGAAGTAGGTGTTGACCCCGATCCAGCCGAGGGTCATGAGGAACATCAGCAGGCTCGGCAGGTAGGCGCCGCGCCGGCCGAACGCGGAGCGGCTCAGGACCATCTGGTTCACGCCGGTCTTGTGCCCCATCACGGTGAAGGACGCGAAGATCGCGCAGCCCACGAGATTGCCCAGCACGATGACCGCGATCGTCTCCCACAGCCCGAGCTTCAGCACGATGCCGAGGGCACCCAAGGCCCAATTGATCGGGGCGATGTTGGCCCCCGCCCAGATCCACATCTGCTGGAGACCGGTCGAGTCCTTGTCGGCCTCGGGGATGGGTTCGATGCTGTGGACGTCTGCCCGGAGCTCGCCAGCGGCTTGGGTCGCCATGATTGCCCCTTTTGGTGTGCGGTTACCTTGTGGGTGCGGACGGCGTCGTCCCGGCCGGCGCGATAGTGCGCCGCCGTGCCGGCGCTGTCAAGGCGATGTCGAGCGGATCGGGCGGATCGAGCGGATCCATGGGAGGGGGCGCCTTGCCCTCGCGCCCCGCCGCTCCTATACTCCCGCCGACGCATGCGACGA
>DATGBR010000136.1:0-15217 GCA_035312605.1 Candidatus Methylomirabilota bacterium | reverse complement strand
CTACCAGTACCCGGAGAAGGTGATCCCGCTCTTCGTCACCAACGCGCTCGAGGACAAGCCGCTGCCGCTCTACGGCGACGGCAAGAACGTGCGCGACTGGCTCTACGTCCTCGACAACTGCGCGGCGATCGATCTGGTGCTCCGCCGGGGCCGGGAGGGCGAGATCTACAACATCGGCGGCGGCACCGAGGTGGAGAACGTCACCTTGACCCACCGGATCCTGGCCCTGCTCGGCAAGCCGGCGAGCCTGATCACGCCGGTCACCGACCGGCCCGGACACGACCGCCGCTACGCCCTCGACTCGGCCAAGATCGGCGCGCTCGGCTGGGCCCCCGCCGCGAGCTTCGACGCCGCGCTCTCCGCGACCGTGGAGTGGTACCGCACCCACGAGACGTGGTGGAAGCCGATCAAGTCGGGCGCGTTCCGTCAGTACTACCAGACCCAGTACGCGGCCCGAGCTTGAGGTCGAGCCCGCCCCCCGCGGGCGGCTCGGGCATAATGCGCGGGGAGGTGGTCGCCATGAGTCGGTCGGTACTCACCTGGATCGCGGCGGCGCTGCTGGGCGTCGCCTTTTCCGCCGTCGCCCCCGCCGCTCCACGCGACGTCGACCGCCGCCTCGAGCCCTCCCAGGTCTCCCCGCTGCCGAGCCAGGTCCGCCGGGTCGAGCCCGCGGTGGTCGGCATCCGGGTCGAGGTCGAGCCCGATCGGCCGTCCGCGGCCACGCTCGGAGCCGAGCGCGCGGGCAGCGGGGTCATCTTCGACGCCGAGCAGGGCTACGTGCTGACGGTGAGCTACCTGCTGCTCGACGCCGAGCGCATCCAGGTCTCGCTCCGTGACGGCCGCAAGGTGCCCGCGCGGCTGACCGGGCTCGACCTCGAGGCCGGCCTCGGAGTCGCACGCCTCGAGGGCGCCGGCCCGTGGCCGGCGGCCACCCTCGGCGACTCGCGCGCGGTGGCCGCGGGGGACGTCACCGGGACGGTGGGCGTCTCCGACGAGGGCGACCTGGTGGCCACCGCGAGTCGCGTGCAGTCGGTGCGGTCGTTCGCGGCCGCGTGGGAGTACATGCTGGATCGCGCCTTCATCGTGATCCCGCACAACGCGGCCTTCGGCGGGGCGGCGCTCGTCGACACCGCCGGACGCGTGATCGGCGTCACCTCGCTGCGTCTCGGGGAGGCGCCCCACGTCAACCTCGCCATCCCGATCGAGCAGTTCCTGGCCGTCAAGGACGAGCTGATCGCGCGCGGCCGCGTCACGAGCCGCGCGCCGCGCCCCTGGCTCGGCCTCTACACCGAGCCCGGGGCGGGCGGGCTACTGGTCTCGGGCATCTCGCCCCTGAGCCCGGCCCGCGCGGCGGGGTTGCGCCCCGGCGACGTCATCGTCCAGCTGAACGGGCGCCGGGTCGCGAGCCGCGAGGATTTCTACCGCACGCTGTGGCAGGCGGAGGTGGGTCGCGACGTCCAGGTGACGGTGGAGCGCCCGGGAGGCCGCCACGCGATCACGGTGCGCCCGGTGGATCGCTACCGTTTCTATCGCACTTCCGACAAGTAAGTTGGGCTCCAACTAGGTTAGGCTCTTAGCCATGAAGGGTGTCGACACCTACCAGGGCCGCGGTCTCATCGCCGACCCGATCCACCAGTACATCCTCTATACCCGGCCGGAGGGGACCCCCGGCGAGTCGACCGAGCAGGACCTGATCGACTCCCCGTGGATGCAGCGGCTGCGCCGGGTGCCGCAGCTGCAGTCGGCGCGGTGGGTCTTCCCCGCCGCCGAGCACAGCCGCTTCCAGCACTCGCTGGGGGCGATGCACCTCGCGGGGCGCTTCGCGCTCCAGCTCCACCGGTCGCTCCAGGCCGAGTTCGCCGACGCGCCCTCCGCGCCGCTCTTCGAGGAGCTGATGCGGGTGGCCGGGCTGCTCCACGACGTGGGCCACGGACCCTTCGGCCACTTCTTCGACGACAATTTCCTCGCCGACTTCGACCTCACCCACGAGAAAGTCGGCCAGCGTATCATCCGGGAGGAGCTGGGCGACCTCATCCGCGGCCTGCGGCGCAGCCCGAGCGGGCCCTTCGAGGACGGCGAGCGCATCGACCCGGAGTGGATCTGCTACCTCATGGGCAAGAGCTACACCGTGCCCACCGCCGAGCACCCTCGCTGGCTCGCGCATCTCAAGCCGCTGCTCTCCGGCATCTACACCGCCGACAACATGGACTACGTGCTGCGCGACTCCTACATGTGCGGGGTCGCGGTGGGGCCGATCGACATCGAGCGGATCATGTACTACTCCTTCTTCAGCGAGAAGGGGCTCACCCTCGATCGGGGCGGGATCCAGGCGTTTATCATGTTCCTGAACGCCCGCTTCTACCTCTACACCAACGTCTACTATCACCGCACCACGCGGGGCATCGACCTCCACTTGAAGGAGATCTTCCGGGAGACCATGAAGCTGGTCTTCCCCTTCGACCTGAACAAGGAGCTCCAGCCCTACCTCAACATGACCGAGTGGACGCTGCTGGAGGAGGTCGCCCACTGGGACCACTCGGACGACCCGGACCGCCGGGCCCTCGGTCGCGAGTGGCGCCAGGTGCTCGACCGTCATCTCAAGTGGCGCATGTCTCACGAGGTGGTGCTCGACCTCTTCGAGCCGCGGCGGGGGCAGAGCTTCATGAAGGCGGAGGAGGTCGAGCAGCGGGTGCGCGAGCTCTTGCCGCCCGGACTCCACGCCTTCCCGTTCAAGATCGACATGGCCCAGCAGGACCCGCGCCCGCTCAACCCGATCGGCATGCAGGACCGCCAGATCTACATCTACGACGCGGCCTCGCGCACCGTGTCGGCAGAGCCGCTCAAGGAGCTGCTGAAGTACCTGCCCGGCAAGGTCGCCCAGTGCCGGATCTTCGCCATGAGCCACGAGCACGACCAGCGGCTCGCCGCCGCGCTCGAGCAGGCCCTGGGGGAAGACCGGCCCGCCCACCCCACCAACCTCTAACCGACTCGAAGGACAGGCGTCATGGAAAAGTTCCGCGGCGTGGACTACTACGGCATCGACGATCTCCTGACCGAAGAGCAGCGCATGATGCGGGACGCGGTCCGCGACTGGGTGGAGGCGAAGTTCCTCCCCGTCGTGAGCCAGCACCACCGGGACGGCACGTTCCCGATGGAGCTCGCGACGGATCTCGGCGAGATGGGGGTCTTCGGGGCCACCCTCACGGGCTACGGCTGCGCGGGCCTCGACCACGTGGCCTACGGGCTCATCATGCAGGAGCTGGAGCGCGGCGACTCGGGCCTCCGCTCGTTCGCCTCGGTGCAGAGCGGGCTCGTGATGTACCCGATCCACAGCTACGGGTCCGACGCCCAGAAGGACCGCTGGCTCCCCCGCCTGCAATCGGGCGAGGCCCTCGGCTGCTTCGGCCTCACCGAGCCCGACCACGGCTCCGATCCCGGCTCGATGAAGACGCGGGCGGTCAAGAAGGGGAACGAGTACGTGCTGAACGGCACCAAGCTCTGGATCACCAACGGCTCGGTGGCGGACGTGGCGGTGGTCTGGGCCAAGGGCGACGACGGCGAGATCGGCGGCTACCTGGTGGAGAAGGGGACGCCCGGCTACAGCACGCTCGACATCCACGGCAAGTTCTCCATGCGCGCCTCGATCACCTCGGAGCTCGCCTTCGCGGACTGCCGCATCCCGCTCGAGAACAAGCTGCCCGGGGTGAAGGGGCTCAAGGGCCCGCTCTCCTGCCTGTCCCAGGCCCGCTACGGCATCGCGTGGGGGGCGATCGGGGCCGCGATGAGCTGCTACGACTGGGCGCTCCAGTACTCCCAGCAGCGCATCCAGTTCAACAAGCCGATCGGCTCCTTCCAGCTCGTGCAGCAGAAGCTCGTCTGGATGATCACCGAGATCACCAAGGCCCAGCTCCTCTGCTGGCGGCTCGGCCAGCTGAAGGACGAGGGGCGCGCGCGGCCGCAGCAGATCTCGATGGCCAAGATGAACAACGTGCAGATGGCCCTCGACGGGGCGCGCCTGGCCCGCGACATCCTGGGCGCGGCCGGCATCGTCGACGAGCACCCGATCATCCGGCACATGATGAACCTCGAAACCGTCAACACGTACGAGGGCACGCACGACATCCACACCTTGATCGTCGGGCGGGACATCACGGGCCTGGACGCCTTCGGCATCTGAGGCCTGGTGTAGCATAGGGGCCTATGACTCCAGATCCGTCCTCGCCCGCGATCGCGCTGCGCGCGCCGCTGGGAGCCGTGGTGCCCGCGGAGCGCGCCCGCCCCGACATGCGCCTGCTCGGCCTCCTGGCCCTGGGTCACATGGTCATCGACATCAACCAGGGCTCGCTACCCGCCATCCTTCCGGTCGTGAAGGACGCGCTCAACCTGTCCTACGCCGCGACCGGCGTGATCGTGCTGACCGCCAACATCACCTCGTCGATGATCCAGCCGCTCTTCGGCTACCTGGCCGACAACACCGCCCGGCGCTGGCTGCTGCCGCTGTCGGTGCTGTTGTCGACGGTCGGGCTCGCCTTCATCGGGCTGGCTCCCTCGTACGCGGCGGTGCTCGCGCTGGTGATGGTCACCGGCTTCGGAGTGGCCGCCTTCCATCCGGAGGGGTATCGCACCGCCACCGCGGTGGCGGGGGAGCGCAAGACCACCGGCGTCTCGATCTTCTCCACCGGGGGTAACATCGGCATCGCGCTGGGCCCCCCGTTGATGACCGCGCTGCTCATCGGCTTCGGGCCGGCGGGCAGCCTCGGGATGCTCGTGCCCGGCCTGCTGGTGACCGGGCTGCTGGTCGCGGTGCTGCCGCGGCTCTCCGCGCCGCCGCCGGCGGTCGCCCGCGCCCGCGCCAACGCGGCGGGCGCCCGCACCATGGTGGGCGCGATGAGCCTGCTGATCCTGGTGGTCGCGATCCGCTCCTGGACCCAGCTCGGCTTCACGACCTTCATGCCGTTCTACTGGAAGGACGTGCTCCACGGCGATCCGCGCCTGGTCGGCACCCTGCTCGCGGTGTTCCTGGGTTCGGGCGCCATCGGCACGCTGGTCGCGGGGCCGGTGGCCGATCGCGTCGGGATCCGCCGCTCCGTGGTGGGCGTGTTCCTCCTCGCCGCGCCGCTCGCGGGCGGGTTCCTCCTTGTATCCGGCGGGCCGCTGGTGTTCGTCCTGCTCGCCCTGCTCGGCTTCGTGCTCGTCTCCACCTTCACGATGTCGGTCGTGCTCGGCCAGGCCTACCTGCCGCGGAGCCCCGGCATGGCCTCGGGGCTGATCGTGGGCTTCGCCATCGGCGCGGGTGGGATCGGCGCGACCGGTCTCGGCTGGGTCGCCGATCACTGGGGGCTCACCACCGCGCTCGGCATCTCGGCCGCCATGCCGCTGGCCGGTTTCGTGGCCGCCCTGTTCCTGCCGGATCCCGAGACCGGTGAAGTCGGATAAGTTCGAGGACGGTGAGCAGGCCCTGCTGATCGATCAGCGGGGTCGCCGCCATCTGCTCCTGCTGCGGAAGGGCGAGACCTTCCACTCCGATCGCGGCTGGGTGACCCACGACGCGATCATCGGGCACCCCGACGGCTCCTGGGTCCGCACCTCCAAGGGCACGCGCTATCTCGCCCTGCGGCCGACGCTGGCCGAGTACGTGCTGGACATGCCGCGCGGGGCCCAGGTCATCTATCCCAAGGATCTGGCGATGGTGATGTTCTGGGCCGACATCTTCCCGGGCGCGCGCGTGCTCGAGGCGGGGATGGGCTCGGGCGCGCTCACCCTCGCGCTCCTGCGCGCGGTCGGGCCCGAGGGCCGGGTGGTCAGCTACGAGCAGCGCGAGGACTTCTGCCGCCGCGCGCTCGCCAACATCCAGATGCGGCTCGGCGAGGTGACCAACCTGATCGTGCGCATCCGTCCGGTGGAGGACGGGCTCCCGGAGGAGGAGCCGGTGGATCGGGCGGTGTTCGATCTGCCGGAGCCCTGGCGCCTGGTCGAGCCGGTGGCGAGCGTGCTGCGGCCGGGCGGCATCTTCCTCTCCTACGTGCCGACGATCATCCAGTCGCACCAGCTCACCGAGACGCTGCGGCGTCACCGCGGCTACGCCCTCGTGGAGACGTTCGAGACGCTGCTCCGTCCGTGGAACATCGACGGCACCTCGGTGCGCCCGTTCCACCGGATGGTGGCCCACACCGGCTTCCTCACGGTGGCCCGCCGGGTGGTGCCGGAAGAGGGCGCGGCCGCGATTCCCCGCATCGCCGATCCCGAGACCGACTGACCCGCGTGCTCGCGCGCTACTTCGAGCTGGGCCGGCTCGGCACGACCCCGGGAGGCGAGCTCCGCGGCGGCCTCACCACCTTCATGGTGATGGCCTACATCATCTTCGTGAACCCCGCGATCCTCTCCTTCGCGGGCATCCCGCCGCTGCAGGGGCAGGGCCCGTCGTTCGCGGCCACCCAGGCCGCCACCTGTCTCGTGGCGGGCGTGCTCACCATCGCGATGGGGCTCGTCACCAACTACCCGCTCGCCCTCGCGTCCGGGATGGGGCTCAACGCGGTGGTCGCCTTCCAGCTCGTGGCGGGCATGAAGCTGCCGTGGACCGCCGCGATGGGAGTGGTGCTGCTGGAAGGCCTGGTGATCACCGCGCTGGTGCTGACCGGCTTTCGCGAGGCGATCATGAACGCGATCCCGGCCGCGCTCAAGCGCGCCATCGGCGTCGGCATCGGCCTCTTCATCCTCTTCATCGGTCTCGTGTCGGCGGGCATCGTGAAGCCGGGCCAGCCCGGCGTGCCCGTGACCCTCGGCGATCTGTCATCGGCGCCGGTCGCGGTGGCCCTGTTCGGGCTCCTGCTCACCCTGTGGCTCACCACGCGGGGGTCGAGCGGCGCGCTTCTGGTCGGCATCCTCGCGAGCACCGTGGTGGCGGTGGCGGTCAACGGGGCCACCGGCGGGCGCACGTTCCCCACCCCGGGGCAGGCGGTCTGGCCGGCCGCGCTCGTCGCGTGGCCGGACTTCTCGAGCCTGGGCGCCGGTCTCGACCTGTCCGTCTTCGCCCGGGTGGGCGTCGTCACCGCGGTGGTGGTCATCTTCTCCATCATGCTCTCCGACTTCTTCGACACGATGGGCACCGTGATCGGCATCGGGGGCGAGGCGGGCTGGCTCACTCGCGACGGGCGATTGCCGCGGCTCGACCGGGTGCTCCTGGTGGACTCGCTGGCCGCGGTGGCGGGTGGCGCGGCGGGCGCCTCGTCGGCAACGACCTACATCGAGTCGGCGGCGGGCGTGGCGGCGGGCGCGCGCAGCGGGCTCGCCTCGGTGGTGACCGGCCTCTGCTTCCTGCTCGCCCTGTTCTTCGCCCCGCTCGCGGGAGTGGTGCCGGCCCAGGCCACCGCGCCGGCCCTGATCGTGGTCGGTTACCTGATGAGCCGCGTGGTCCGCGACATCCCCTTCGGGGACTTCGAGGAGGGGTTTCCCGCGCTGCTCACCCTCGCGGTGATGCCGTTCACCTACTCGATCACCAACGGCATCGGCGCCGGCTTCATCGCCTACTGCTTCATCAAGCTGGTCCGCGGCAAGGGCGGCTCGGTGCCCGCGATGATGTACGCGGCCGCGCTCGCCTTCGTGATCTACTTCGCGCTGCCGCTCATCCAGCGCCTGCTCTCCGCCTAGGCCGCCGGTCGCCCGTCGCTTCGTGTGGTACGCTAAGGCCTTGATTGCCAAGCCCTCGAACGTGTCGACCAGGCGTTCCCGCTAGGAGGCCGCCGCCGTGATCAGCATGATGCGCGAATACGCCAGGAGCCTGAAGTTCGTGCTCCTGATCGTCGTCGTGGTCTTCATCCTCACCTCGGGCGTCCTCTTCTATTTCGGGTCCGGCCCCTTCGGCGGCGGCAAGAGCAACGCGGTCGCGGTCGTCAACGGCGAGGAGATCCCGCCGGAGCGCTTCAAGCGCGCCCAGGCCAACATGATGGCGGCCTACGCACGGATGGCGCGGCAGCAGCTGACCCCGGAGCTGGCCGAGCGGCTCGGCCTGTCCCAGCAGGTGATCAACGATCTGGTGACCGAGGCCATCGTGATCCAGGGGGCGGCCCACGAGGGCGTGCGCGTTAGCGACGACGAGCTGCGGACCACCATCCAGCAGATCCGCGAGTTCCAGGAGAACGGACGGTTCTCCCGCGACGAATACGTGAAGGTGCTGCGCCAGATCCGGCTCGATCCCGGCGAGTTCGAGACCGAGGTGCGGCGCCAGCTCCTCCGGCGCAAGATGGAGAACCTGATCAAGCAGGGCGTGAAGGTCTCCGACGAGGAGCTGCGGCAGGCCTACCGTCAGCGCCACGAGCAGGTGCGGGCCGCGTGGGCCTACGCCGACGTCAAGCCCGCGATGGCCGCGGTGCAGGTGGCGGACGCCGACCTCGAGCCGTACGTGAAGGCCCACCAGCCGCAGTTCAGCCAGCCCGAGCGGCGGCGCCTCCAGTACGTGCTGCTCGCTCCGAGCCCGCAGGCCGCCGCGGTCTCGGACGCGGAGGTCGACGCCTACTACAAGGAGCACGGGTCCGAGTTCGACGAGCCGAAGCGCCTCCGGATCGCTCACGTGCTGGTGCGGGTGCCCCCGGTGGGAGGCAGCGACGCGGAGAACGCGGCCAAGGCGAAGGTCGAGGACGTGATCAAGCGCGCGCGGGCCGGGGAGGACTTCGGCAAGCTCGCGAAGGAGATCTCGGAGGACAAGGCGAGCGCGGTGCAGGGAGGCGACCTCGGCTTCGTGGGCCCCGGGGAGCTGGTGGCTCCGTTCGAGCAGGCCGCGTTCGCCCTCAAGAAGGGCGACGTCTCGGACCCGGTGCGCACGCCCTTCGGCTACCACGCGATCCGGATCCTCGACGTGCGGGACGGGGGGAAGACGCCGCTGAAGGACGTGGCCCCGAAGATCAAGGCGGCTCTCGTCGCGCAGAAGAGCGAGCGCGCGGCCCAGGCCCGCGCGGACGAAGCGAAGGCCGCCCTGCTCGGCGCCCCCGACTTCGCGGCGGCGGCCAAGCGCCTCGGGCTCGAGGCGCGCGAGGTCACCTTCGGGCGCGGCGACGCGCTCGGCGAGGCCGGCCGCGATCCGCAGCTCGACGAGGCGGTGTTCGGGCTCGCGGTGGGCGGCGTCTCCGCGCCGCTCAAGACCGCGGCCGGCTACGCGGTGGTCAAGGTGGCGCAGCAGATCCCGGCGGGGGTGCCGCCGCTGCCCGAGATCCGTGACCGCGTCGTCGAGGCCATCAAGCACGAGCGGGCCGAGCAGCAACTGACCGACAAGGCCAAGACGCTGGCCGCGACCCTCGCCAAGGGCGGCGACTTCGAGGCGGCGGCCAAGGCGGAGGGATTCACCACCGGAAGCATCCCGCTGTTCTCCCGCTCGGACCCGCCGAAGGAGCGCGGCAGCCTTCCCGGGGGCGTGCTCCTGGCCGCGCTGCAGACTCCGGCCGGCCAGGTCGCGGAGCCGGTGCGCGCCGAGGGCGGCGTCTACGTGGTCAAGACGCTGGAGCGCCAGCCGGCCAGCCCCGGCGGCTTCGACCGGGAGCGCGACGAGCTCGACAAACAGGTGCTCGAGCAGAAGCGGGCGCTCGCGTGGGACACCTGGATCCGCGGCCGGCTCGCGTCCGCCAAGGTCGAAGTCGGCGGCCAGCCCGCCTCCATGACGCGCTGACGGGCGGGAGGCTCACGATGGACAAGACCGCGCTCCTCATCATCGACGCCCAGCAGGAGTACTTCGCCCCGATCGGCAAGGTGGTCCTGCCCGATGGCCCCAAGGCGGTGGACCGCATCGCGGACACCCTGCGCTGGGCGCGCGCGAGCCGCGTCCCCGTCTTTCACATCGTCCACGAGAGCCGCCGGCCGGGAGCCGCGACCTTCGTGCCGGGCAGCCCCGCGCTCGCCATCCACGACGCGGTGACGCCGCGCGCGGAGGAGCCGGTCATCACCAAGCACCTGCCCGGCGCGTTCACCGATACCCCGCTGGAGGCCGAGCTGCGCCGTCGCGGGATCGAGCGGGTCATCGTCTCCGGCTTCATGACCCAGATGTGCTGCGACACCACTACCCGCGAGGCGGCCCACCGCGGCTTCAAGGTGACGCTGCTCTCGGACGCCACCGCCGCGATGGACGTCAAGGGGCCCGACGGCGTGGTCATCCCCCACGACCAGGTCCACCGCACGCACCTGGGCAGCCTCAACGGCTTCCTCGCGGAGGTCAAGCGCAGCGACGAGGTGATCGGGGCATGAGCGTCCAGCGCACCCCGATGACGCGGGGAGGCTACGAGCGGCTGCGCGACGAGGTGAATCGGCTCAAGAAGGAGCGGCCGAACATCGTGCGGGCCATCGCGGAGGCGCGCGCCCACGGCGACCTGAGCGAGAACGCGGAGTACCACGCGGCGCGGGAGCGCCAGGGGTTCATCGAGGCGCGCATCACCGATCTCGAGTCCAAGGTCGGCACCGCGGAGGTGATCGATCCGCCGACGTCGGGAGACCGGGTCACCTTCGGCTCCACCGTGAAGCTCGAGGACGAGGACGGCAAGGAGACCACCTACCAGATCGTGGGCTCGGACGAGGCGGACCCGAAGCAGGGGCTGATCTCGATCATGTCTCCGCTGGCCCGCACCCTGATCAGCAAGAAGGTCGGCGACACCGTGATCGCCCAGCTGCCCGGCGGGAAAAAGAGCTTCGAGATCCTCGCCGCGAATTTCTTGGTGAAGCGCGCCTAGCCCCGCAGGGCCTCCCGCAGCTCGCGGGTGAGGGCTTCGACGGTGCCGCGAGTGCCGCCCGCGAGCTTGTTCTTCCACTCGCCCTCTGTCTCGAAGCGACGGTCCTTCAGGCGGTCGCCCCACGGCTTGACCGCCTCGCGGATGGCGTGGAAGTCGAACGCGTCGCGCTTCAGCTCGCGCGCCCGCGCCATCACGTCGGGAGCGACGCGGATGAAGGCGCGGAGGGCGGCGCCGGTCTTGATGGAATACTTCCGTCCCGCCCACGCGGTGGGGAACACCCCCGCCACCGCCTTGACGTAATTGAGGAAGAAGCGCTTGGCGTGCTGGCGCACCTCGTTCATGCGGGCCCCGCCGCCGATCTTCTCCACCGCGTCGAGGAAGTCGACGATCTCCTCGGCGAGCGGAGCCTGCGAGACGCGTCCCCGCCCGGTGCCGAGCATCTTGATCTCGCCCGCGAGCGGCGACGTCTCGTCCTCGTTGAGCGAGCGGATCACGTCGTGCGCCATCGCCTGGTTGGGATCCGGATACAACTTGCGCCCGGCCAGGCTCACGATGTGGGACGGGTTGAGTCGCGTGTGCTTGGCGTTGATGGTGACGAACAGCTCCACGATCTGGCGCGCGTCCAGCCGATCGAAGAGCACCGCCGGGACCTCGATGCCAAGGTTCTCGCCCGCCTGGGTGACCGCGTGCAGGGCGAGCAGCCGGTGCTGGCCGTCGAGCACGCGCAGGACACCGTGCTCCTCCGGAATCTGGAGCAGACCCAGGTCGTGCTGGCTCGCCATCGGGGTGAAGGTGAAGCGCTTCTCGGAGGTGATGATGACCGCGCCGGGGATCGCGGGCAGGGTGCCCGCGTCCTTGCAGTCGCGATAGTAGCTGACCAGCTCGTCGATCTTCCGGCGGATGACCGGGCGCTGGTACGCGGTCTCGCTTTCGCCGATCCGCTTCTCGAGCGCTTCCCAGTTCACGCGCGCGCGGTTCGCGCGCTGCTTGCTCTTGCCGGGTGGCTCGCCATCCGCGCTTCCGTACCCGAGCACCTCGAACTTGACCAGCCGGTCGATATCCTTGGCGGAGAACGACGCCTGAAAGAATTCGACCCCGAACTGCTTCACGCGGTGCGCGGGAACCGTGATCATCGGCCGTTCCGCCCTCCGTGGGGACTGGGTCGCTGCAGTGGGGTAGCTCGCCCACTCTAGTCGAAGCTTAAACCCCTGTCAACATTTGCCTTTTCGGGTCTGAACCCTTCTGTCGTCACCCCCCAGGAGTTGGGGTAGGCGGCATGGTTATCCCCAACATGTGGGTAGCCTGGGGATACGGGAAACCCGGTGGATACGTGTGGATAATATCGCCTCACCGCCGGGAGAGCGCAGCGACGAGGGCGATTAACCCGAGCACGAGGAAGAGCCCGGCGGCCGCGCGGCGCAGCAGCGTCGGTGACACCACCCGGGTGAGGTGGGCGCCGCCGAAGACGACCAGGCCGTCGGCGGCCAGCATGCCGAGCGTGGTTCCCACCGTGACCAGCCCCGCGACCTCGAAGCGCGCCCCGAGGGCGATCGTCGCGAGCTGGGTCTTGTCGCCCATCTCGGCGAGGAAGAAGACGACGGTGGTGGTGAGCAGCGGCCCCCAGCGGGCGGGCTCGCCCGCCGCGGGCGCGCGGTCCGGCACGAGCGTCCAGATGCCGAACGCGATGAAGCTCAGCGCGAGGCCCCAGGCCAGGGCCGCGGGAGGCAATAGCCGGGAGACCCAGACCCCCGCGGTCGCGGCCAGCGCGTGGTTGGCGGTGGTGGCGAGCAGGATGCCGAGCATCACGGTCCACGGACGGCGATACCGCGCCGCGAGGGCCAGAGCGACGAGCTGGGTCTTATCGCCCATCTCGGCGAGGAAGACGACGAGAAACGAGGTCCAGAGCGCGGTCATCTCATCGTCTCGCGCTCGATCCTACACCGCGTCGTCGCGGGCGGCCCCGCGCGTTGACAGGGTAGGGGGTGGATGCTAGGCTCGCCGCGTTCGAATCACGCCGATCTCATTGCCCCATTCACTCGATTCCGGTCCGGAGGACACGATGTCGAGCGACCAGCGAGATCCCGTGGCCACGCCGATCGGGCGCCGCCGCTTCCTCACGACGATGGGCGCCGCCTCCGCGGTCGCGCTCGCCGCGCCAGCGCGGGGACGGGCCCAGGCCCGCGAGGTGAAGGTCGGCTACATCCTGCCGGTCACCGGGCCCCTCGCGTTCGAGGCGCAGCTGGCGCTCAACGGGCTGCTGCTGGCGGTCGACGAGATCAACGGGGCAGGCGGAATCAAGTCCCTGGGCGGCGCGAAGATCACCCTGCTGCCGGGCGACACCCAGAACAAGGTCGAGCTCGGCAACTCGGAGGCGGCGCGCCTCATCGACCAGGGGGTCACCGCGCTGATCGGCCCCTTCTCGAGCCTGGTGGCGTTCTCGGTCCGGCAGGTTACCGAGAAGAACAAGACCCCGTTCCTCCTGCTGGCCACCGTGGCCGACAACGTGCTGGAGGGCGGGCTCCACTACTGCTTCCGCATGCAGCCCAACGCGCGCGCGATGGCTACCCTCACGGTGGGCAACATGATCGAGATGGCCAAGAGCGCGGGCACTCCGATCAAGCGCGTCGCGATCATGCACGAGGACGGCAACTTCGGCACCACGATGGGCAACCACGTCGAGGCCTTCGCGGGCAGGATGGGTTATGAGCTGGTGCAGCGCGTGCCCTACAATCTCCGCTCCCCCGACTTCACCGCCGAGCTGTCCAAGGTCAAGGCGGCCCGCCCGGACCTTCTCCTGATCAGCGGCTATTACGGCGACTCCAAGATCATCGCGGAGACCGCGGCCAAGCTTCGCATCGGGGTCCACGCCCTGGTCGGGCTCGCCAACGCGGCCTACTCGAATCCCAAGTTCATCGCCGAGAACCGCGAGCTCACCGACCAGCTCTTCGACGGCAACTATTGGCACAACCCCCAGAGCCCGCGGGCCCGCGCCGTGTTCGAGGCCTACCAGAAGCGGTACAGCGCCACCATGTCCAACCACGGGGTGCAGGGCTACCAGGTGGTGTTTGTGCTCAAGGACGCACTCGAGCGCGCCGCCTCGACCGACCGGGAGAAGGTGCGGGAGGCGATCGCCAAGACGAACCTCGCCGATCACATCCTGACCCAGGACGCGATCCGCTTCGACGACGCGGGCGAGAACGTCAACGCCACTCCGGCCCTGCTCCAGGTGCAGGGCGGCAAGCCGGTGGTGGTGGGCCCCGCGCGCTTCGTGGAGGCCAAGCCGGTGTTCCCGGTCCCGAAGTGGAAGGGCTAGCCCCTTTCACGAGGTGACCGGGCCGAGGTGACCTGGCTTTTCTTCCAGGCCGTCGTCAGCGGCCTTCTCCTGGGCGGGGTTTACGGGCTGGTCGCGAGCGGCCTCTCCCTGATCTTCGGCGTGCTCCGCATCATCAACTTCGCCCACGGGGCGATCATGATGCTGGGGATGTACGCCTCCTACTGGCTCTTCGTGCTGGTCGGGCTCGATCCGTACCTCTCGATCCTCGTCACCGGCCCGCTCTTCTTCGCCCTCGGGATGCTCATCCAGCGCATCGTCATCGAGCCCAACCGGGCCGCCGCCGAGCACAACCAGCTCCTGCTCACCCTGGGCGTCGCGCTCTTCTTCGAGAACCTGGCCCTGGTCCTCTGGCAGGGCGACTTCCGCACGGTGCGGGTGTGGTACTCGGGGGCCTCGTTCCTGGTGGCGGACGTGCTGGTCGAGGTGCCGCGCCTCGTCGCGGCGGGGGGCGCGGTGTTGATCGCGCTCGCGCTGTGGGGCTTCCTGCGCCTGACCGACGCGGGCAAGGCGATCCGGGCCCTCTCCGAGGAGCCGGAGGGCGCCCGCCTGGTCGGCATCGACGTGGCGCGCATTCGCGGCGTCGCGTTCGGCATCGGCTCGGCCTGCGTGGCGGTGGCGGGGGCCCTTGTCACCCCGTTCTTCTACGTGGCCCCCGACGTCGGCGAGAGCTTCAACCTCATGGCCTTCGTGGTGGTGGTGCTGGGCGGCATGGGCAATTTCCTCGGCGCGCTCGTCGGCGGCTTCATCGTGGGCCTCGCCGAATCGCTCGGCGCCGCGTTCCTGCCCGGCTCCCTCAAGCAGCTCGTGGTCTTCGGCCTCTTCGTGATCGTGCTCCTGCTACGACCGGAAGGTCTCTTCGGGGGGCGCGGTGGCCGGTAGGATCGGCCTGCTCCTCGTGGTCGCCCTGCTCGCCGCGCTCCCGCCGTTCCTGCCCAAGTACGCGCTCGAGGTGCTGATCAGCGTGCTCTTCTTCGGCTACCTGGGCGCGTGCTGGAACATCCTCGGCGGCTACGGCGGGCAGTTCTCGTTCGGCCACGCCGCCTTCTTCGGCATCGGGGCCTACACCTCGACGCTGCTCTTCCTCCATCTCGGTCTCACCCCGTGGCTCGGCATGCTCGTGGGCGGCGGGCTGGCCGCCGCGTTCGGGCTCTTCGCGGGCTATCTCTCGTTCCGCTAC
>DATGBR010000135.1:0-3885 GCA_035312605.1 Candidatus Methylomirabilota bacterium | reverse complement strand
GGGAAGAGCCGCCGGCCCTCCGGCACGTGCGCGATGCCGTGGGCCACGATCTCGTAGGCGGGGCGGCCGGCCAGCTCCGCGCCCTCGAACGCGATGCGGCCGGCCCGCGGGGCGATGAGCCCGGAGATCGCGCGGAGCAGGGTGGTCTTGCCGGCCCCGTTGGGGCCGACCACCGCCACCGCCTCGCCCTGGGCCACCCGCAGGCTCACGTCCCAGAGCGCGGTGAAGGCCCCGTACCCGGCGGTGACCTGGTGCAGCTCGAGCATCAGCCGAGCACCACCTTCTCGCCGAGATAGGCCTCGATGACCTGCGGGTTCTCCGCGACTTCGCGCGGGCCGCCCTCCGCGATCTTCTCGCCGTGGTCGAGGACGACCAGACGGTCTACCACTCGCAATAGCGTCGCCATGATGTGCTCCACCCACACGATGGTGACGCCGAGCTCGCCGCGGATGCGCCGGAGCATCTCGGCCGCGTCGTGCATCTCGGAGGGATCGAGCCCGCCGAGGCTCTCGTCGGCCAGCAGCAGGGTGGGCCCGGTGGCGAGCGCGCGCGCCAGCTCGAGCTTCTTTAGCCCGCCCGCCCCGAGCAGCGACGTGGTGGCGGCCGGATCGGCGGGCAGGCCCACCAGGGCCAGCACCTCCTGGGCCCGCCGGCGCGCCTCCGCCTCGGTGCTGCGGCGGGCCGCCCCGAAGTGCGCGGCCACCGCGACGTTCTCGAGGATCGAGAGCTTGCGGAACGGGCGGGGGATCTGGAAGGTGCGCGCGAGCCCGCGGTGGCAGATCGCGTCCGGGGTGAGGCCGGCGATCTCGTCGCCCTTGAACCGGATGGAGCCCGCGGTCGCGGCGAGCGCCCCCGAGATGCAGTTGAAGCAGGTGGTCTTGCCGGACCCGTTGGGACCGATCAGCCCCAGGATCTCGCCCTCCTTCACCTCGAAGGAGACCGCGTTCAGCGCGGTGAAGCCGCCGAACTGCTTGGTGAGCCGATCGACCGTCAGCACGAGAGAGCCGCGAGGCGGAGGCGCGGCGGCCTCCGCCTCGCGATGGCGATCTAGGTCAGCGAGCCGCCCAGGGCGACCCGGCGGGCAGGAGCACCGGCGGATTGGGAGTGGCGATGACCGGGGGCCAGACGTGGCGGAACTGACCATCCACCACCTGGTACACCGCGGCGATCGCGCGCTCGTTCTGACCGCGCATGGGATTGCCCTCGGCTGCGAACTTCACCCCGTAGCCCTGCATGGTGCCGCCTTCGGGGATATCCGTCTCCCGGGCCGCCGCGGCGAGCGCCTCCGCGCTCCAGCCCCCGTGCTTCTGGATGGCGCGCGGCAGCACGTCGTTGAGCAGGATCCACATGTTGTTGAAGCCCATCGACACGTGGGGCGCGATGTTGTTGACCGGGATGTCGGGCTCGAAGGCCTTGTAGCGCTTCACCATCTCCTGGGTCAGGGCGGCCACGCCTGGCTTGAGCTTGCTCGCGTCGATGAGCTGGGACGCGGGCGGATCCGAGGTGTGGAAGCCCTCCGCGTCCTTGCCGAAGGCCTCCTTCAGCTTGGCGAGCTGGCTGTGCCCGGCGCCGTGGCCGACGTAGACCCGCACCCGCAGCCCCTGCTCCCGGGCCTGGTTGAGGAACAGGTTGATGTCCGGGTTGTAGCCGGTGTGGAACAGCACGTCGGGCCGCGCGGCGCGCAGCTTGGTCACCAGCGAGGAGAGGTCGGCGGCCTGGATCGAGTAGCCTTCCTTCAGCACCACCTGCATGCCGACCTTCTTGGCCTCCGACTCGTTGGAGGCCGCGACGCCCGCCCCGTAGGGCCCGTCCTCGTAGATGATGGCGGCGCGGATGTCCTTGGGCGCCTTCTTGAGCTTGTCCTGCGCGTAGTGGGCGATGTAGTCGACGGTGCCGGTGCCGAAGAGGCTGCCGTTGGGCTGGGGCCGGAAGGTGTACTGGAGGTTGCGGTCCTTCACCACCGCGTCCGCGATGGCGGTGGTGATCCAGAGGAACTTCTTCTGCTTGTCGACCCGCTCCGCGATCGGCACCGCGTGGGCGCTCGAGTAGACGCCGGCCAGGATGTCGACCTTCTCGACGTTGAGCAGCCGCTCCGCCTCGTTGATCGCCACGTCGGCCTTGGACTGGCTGTCACCGTCCACCTGGACGATCTTGTACTTGCCGAGGACGCCGCCCTTCTCGTTGACGTAGTCGATGATCATCTTGGCCCCGCGCCAGCAGTTGAGCGAGCCGGCGGCCGAGAAGGGCCCGGAGTGGTCGTAGAGCGTGCCGATCTTGATGGTCTGGGCCTGCGCCATCGCGGGCGCCGCCGAGGCGGCGAGCAGCGCGACGGCGGCGAGCGTGGTCAGGGCCGAGAGAATGCGCGGAGACCTCATTGTCTGCCTCCTCGTGTGATGGCGTCCGTGAGCGGGTCCCGAACCGTATCACGCGGGCCGCGGCCGGTCAATGTTCGGAGCCATCCCGCGGGCGGATTCCGGGGGCGGCGGGCTCCCACCGGGCCCGCACCAGCCACTCGAGCCCGGCGCGGCGCTCGACCGAGCGCGGCGGAGGCCCCGCCTCCAGCACCGTGAAGCGCCCGGCCAGGACCCGCTCGATCTCTTCGCGCGACACCGGGAAGGGCGGCCCGTCGGTCCCGTCGCGGAGCGGGAAGAAGCAGGCGAGCAGGACGCCGCCGGGCCGCAGGATGGCGTGGAGCACACTCGCGTACTCGTCGCGGCGCGCCGGGTCGATGGCGCAGAAGCACGTGTACTCCCAGACCCCGTCGAAGGCGCCCGCGTGGTCACGCGGCAGGGTGAACACGTCGCGCGGCTCGACGGTCAGCTCCACCGCCTCGGCGGCGGCGAGGCGCCGCGCCTCCGCGACTGCGGCCTCCGCGAAGTCGAACGCGGTGACCCGATAGCCGCGCCGGGCCAGGAGGCGCGCATCGTGGCCGCGGCCGGCGCCGGGGACTGCGACGCGGGCGGGGGCGGCCGCGTTCCGGGGGGTTGGCTGACGGCCGTCTACTTCTTCAAGGCCCTTCATCTGCGGGGGCCCAGAAATGGCCCCCGCACTCCCCCAGTCGGCGGACAACCCGCGAGGCTTGCCGCCCGCCTCGAACTGGCCACCGGCGTCGAGCCAGTCGACGAGCGCCGGGGAGGCCTCGCCCAGGTCCCAGCCGTCCTGGCCGCCCGCGTAGAGGCCGTCCCAGAACGCGGGGTGGCTTACCGGTGGGTGAGCTGGCTCCACTCGAGGCCCTGGAAATCGGGAATGGTCCGCTCCGCGCCCGCCGCGAGCAGCTCGGCGTCGGTGTGCGCGGTCGTGACGCCGATCACGCGCATGCCCGCCGAGCGCGCGGCCTGCACGCCGACGAGCGCGTCCTCGAACACCACGCAGCGCTGGACCGCCACCCGCAGGCGGCGCGCGGCCTGGGTCCACACCTCGGGGTCGGGCTTGCCCAGCATCACGTCGTCGGCGGTGACCATCACGTCGAAGAAGCGCAGGAGCCCGAGGTCGTCGAGGAGCCGCTCGGCGTCCCAGCGCGAGGCGGAGGTGCCGACCGCGCGCGGCACGCCGGCCCGCGCGAGGGCCTCGAGGAACTCGCGCACGCCCGGCACCGGATCGAGCCCGGTCTGCGCGCGCGCCTGGTAGAAGTCGCGCTTGCGGCGGGCCAGCCGCCGCGCTTCCGCCTCGCTCACCCGGCGCCCGAGCAGGAGCGGGATCGCCTCCTCGCTGGGCCGGCCGATGGTGAGCCGCCAGTGCTCGGGATCGGCGGGCTCGGCCCCGAGCTCGTCCAGCAGCATCCGCCACGCGTGCCGATGGTGCGCCCCACTGTCGATGAGCACCCCGTCCATGTCGAAGATCGCCGCGTTAGTCACAGCGAACGGTTGTCCGCCGACTGGGGGAGTG
>DATGBR010000134.1:0-18901 GCA_035312605.1 Candidatus Methylomirabilota bacterium | reverse complement strand
CCGCTGCCGCCGTTCTGGTTGCGCTCGAGCCCGTTGCCCACGCTGATCGCGGCGGGCGAGAGCGTGTGGTACCACTCCGCGAGCTGCCGGATCTGGGCCTCGGGCACGCCGCAGATCCGCGCCGCGTCCGCCACCGAGTAGCGGCGCGCGCCGGCCATGAACTCCTCGAAGCCCTCCACGTGGCGCTCGATGAACGCGCGGTCGAGGGCGCCGCGCCGCTCCAGCTCCGCCGCGACGGCCCACGCCAGCACCACGTCGGTGCCGGGCTTGAGCGCGATGTGCAGATCCGACTGCTCCGCGACCTTGATGCGCTTGGGGTCGACGACCACCACCTTGGCGCCGTCGCGCCGGGCCGCGTTGAGCAGCGGCGTCAGGTGGAGGTTCGACCAGGTGACGTTGTTGCCCCAGGCGATGATGAGCTTGGAGTGCCGCACCTGCTCGGGCGCGATGCCGGGCGCGGTCCCGAAGGTGCCGAGCCAGGCCTGGGTGCGGATGCCGCCGCAGAGCGGCGAGCGATCCAGCAGCGAGGCGCCGAGCTTGTGGAAGAAGCGCAGGTCCATCGACGCGTAGGCGAGCATGCCGTGCGGTCCCGCGTAGTTGAGCGGCGCCACCGCCTGTGGGCCGTGGGCCGCGATCACCGCGGTCACGCGATCGTGGATGACGTCGAGGGCCTCGTCCCACGAGGCCCTCGCGAACCGGCCCTCGCCCTTGGCCCCGACGCGCCGGAGCGGAGTCTGCAGCCGCCCGGGTCCGTGCACCCAGTCCGGGTACGAGCCGGCCACCTTGGTGCAGATGACGCCCGCGGTGTAGGGATTGGCCCGGGAGCCGCGGATCTTCACGATCTTCGCGTTCTCCACGGTGACGGACAGGCTGCAGGTGTCGGGGCAGTCCAGGGGGCAGACGCTCGCGTGCTCGGTAGTGGCCATAGGCCCGTATCGTAAGGCAAACGACGGGGTTCCGCCAGCACGCGGGACGGGTAAACGCCGGGCGGCTTCCTATCGTCTATTCCGGCAGAGGGGCGGCGGTCATGGCCCCTCATGAGGAGGCCCAACATGAAAAAGCTGATCGCGCTGGTTCTGGCCGTCGCGGTCTTTGCCCCAACGCTGGCCTTCGCGGGCGCGTCCACCGACGCGGCCCTCGGGCTCGGCGCCTTCGCGGTCTTCAATCAGATCCTGGGCGGGGTCGGCGTCTTCCATCGCGGCCCGGTGGTGGTGCCGGCGCCGGTGGTCGTGGCCCGGCCCGCGCCGGTCTACGTGCCCGCGCCACGCCACGTGGTGATCCGCGAGCGGCCGGTCTTCTGCCCGCCCGGTCACGCCCGCAGGGGCTGGTGCTATCCGGCTCCGGTCGTGCACCCGGGCTGGCGCTACTGATCGCGCCCTTCTGAACACGGCCGGCTGAACACGGCCGGCTGAACACCCGCCCTCTCCCCCGGAGCTCTCGGGGGAGAGGGTGCTACACTCCAGTGGCCATGCCGCCCGCGTGCTCGCTCGAGCTCGACGAGTGAGGCGCGTCTCCCTCCTCCGGCTGATCGTGGTCTTCGCCTGGACCGGCCTCTCGAGCCTCGGCGGCGGCCGCAGCGCCTACTTCCACGAGTCGCTCGTGCGGCGGCGCGGCTGGATCCGCCACGACGAGTTCGTCCAGGACTTCACGCTGAGCCAGGTGATGCCGGGACCGAACTTCAGCAACCTGGCGGCGGTGCTCGGCTATCGGCTCGCCGGCTTCGCGGGCGGGGTGTGGGGCCTGCTCGCCGTCGTGCTGCCCGGCGCCCTGATCCTCCTCGCCGCGAGCAGGCTCTACGCCGAGGGAGCCTTCGGGACCGGCGCCACCCTCCTGATGCGCGGACTGAGCGCGGCGGTGGTGGGGCTCGTGGCCGTCACGTCGCTGCGTATCATGTGCGGCTCGCTGCGGGGCGGGCGCGCGGCGGCGATTGCCCTGCTCACGTTCGTTGCGGTCGGCCCGCTCCGTCTGCCCACCGTCGCGGTGGTGCTGGTGATGACCGCGCTGAGCTTCGCCCTCTACCGCTTCGCGCCCGGTCCGCATCCGGCGCTGCCGCCCACCCCGCCGCCAGTGGAGAACGCGTGATGGCGAACCTGGCGCTGCTCACGTGGACCTTCCTCTGGCTGAGCTTCCTCTGCGTGGGTGGCGGCCTCGGGGTGGTCCCGGAGATGGAGCGGCAGGCGGTGACCATCCACCACTGGCTCACCGCCCGCGAGTTCGTCGACGGCTACACGCTCTCGCAGCTCACCCCTGGACCCAGCATGCTGGTCGCGGTCTTCGTGGGTCACCGGGTCCACGGCCTCCTCGGCGCGGCGCTGGCCGGCCTCGCCATGTTCGTGCCCACCTCCGTCCTCGCCATCGTGATCTCGCACCACTGGCAGCAGTGGCGCGAGCGCCCGTGGGCAGTGGCCGCCGAGCGAGCGCTCTTGCCGGTCGGAGTGGGACTGATGGCGGGCGGGGTCTACACGCTCGCGCGCACCGCGATCCACGACGGCGTGACCGCGGCCCTCGCGGTGGCCACCGCGATCGTGGTGGCCACCGATCGCGTCCCGCCGGTGGTGGCGATCCTGGCCGCGGGTGCGATCGGCTGGCTCCTCTGGCGCTAGCGCCGCGGACCGGGCGCGGCCCCGCTCGACACGAGGTTTCGTCCCGGCATCTTGCCTACGGGGAGAGCGCGAGGTGAGGGGCGAGGCGGTAAGATGGGCCATGCTCTCCCCCGTCGAGCACGCTCCGCTCGCGCCCCACTGCACCCTCCGCATCGGCGGGCCCGCCCGCTACCTGGTCGAGGCCACCGACGAGGCGACCGTCGCGGCGGCCGTCGAGTGGGCGAGCGTCCGTCGTCTGCCGGTGCGCGTGCTCGGCGGCGGCTCGAACCTGGTGATCGCCGACGAAGGGGTCGACGGCCTCGTGCTCAAGATCGCGCTCCGCGGGGTGACTACCCGTGACCTGCCAGGCGCGATCGAGGTGACCGCGGCCGCGGGGGAGCCCTGGGACGGGCTCGTGCAGCACGTCGTCGAGCGGGGCTGGGCCGGCCTCGAGTGCCTGAGCGGCATCCCGGGTCTCGTCGGGGCCACGCCCATCCAGAACGTGGGCGCCTACGGCCAGGAGGTGAGCGACACGCTCACCGCGGTGCGCGCGCTCGACCGCGAGAGCGGCCGCGTGGTCACGCTCGGGCCGGCCGAGTGCGGGTTCGGCTACCGCGACAGCCTCTTCAAGCGCGGGGCGGCCGGCCGCCACGTGGTGCTGGCGGTGAGCTACCGGCTCACCCCGGGCGGACCTCCCAACGTGCGGTACGCCGACATCGCCCGCGAGCTCGAGACGCGCGGCCTCGCGCGGCCGTCGCTGACCGAGGTGCGCGAGACGGTGCTGAAGGTTCGACGCTCCAAGTCGATGGTGCTCGACCCGGGCGATTCCAACGCGCGAAGCTGTGGCTCGTTCTTCCTGAACCCGATCGTGACCGCCGACGCGCTGGCCCTGATCGACGCGCGCGCGGCCGGCCTCTCCATGCCGCGCTGGCCGCAGCCCGACGGCCAGGTGAAGCTCTCCGCGGCGTGGTTGATCGAGCGGGCCGGCTTCACGCGCGGGCAGACCGAGGGGCCGGTCGGCCTCTCCACGCGTCACACCCTGGCCATCGTCTGCCACGACGGCGCCCGGGCCCGCGACGTCGCCGCCTTCGCCCGCCGCGTGCGAGCCGGCGTCGAGCAGCGCTTCGGCGTGCGCCTGCACCCGGAGCCGATCTTCTGGGGCGCGCTCGGTCTCGACTGACCGGCGCTCGGAATTGACATCACCGCCGGTCGCGCCGTACGCTCGCCCCGCCATGAAGATCACCGCCGTCCGTGCCACCTGGCTTTGCGCGCCCATTCCCGCCGAGCACGCCCACGTGAGCGACTTCGGCCGCAACGACACCTTCAACATGTGCCTGGTCGAGATCGAGACCGACGTCGGGCTCATCGGCCTCGGCGAGGCCAAGGCCGCGGTCGGCAATCTGGGCAACTACGCGGCGATGGTCACGTTGATCCGCGAGGAGATGGCGCCGGTCCTGATCGGCCGCGATCCTCGAGACATCACCGGGATCTGGGAGACGCTCTACAACGGCTCCCGCGCCCACTACGCGACCCGCGAGGGCCGGACCTTTCCCACCATGGGCCGCCGCGGGCTCGCCCTCTGCGCGATCAGCGGCATCGACATCGCGTGCTGGGACCTGCTCGGCCGCTCGCTCGGTCAGCCGGTGTGGCGGCTCCTGGGAGGAAAGTACCGCGAGCGCATCCCCGCCTACGCGAGCGGCGGGTGGGCGCCGGTCGGCGCCATCGGCAAGCAGATGACCCAGTACGTGGAGCGCGGCCACCGCGCGGTGAAGCTGCGGGTGGGGCTGCAGGACAAGAGCGTCGACGACTCGGCGGCGCGGGTGCGCGAGGTGCGCGAGACCCTCGGACTCGACGTCGGCATCATGGTCGACGCCCACGGCACCTGGAGCGTGCGGCAGGCCCAGCGCTTCGCGCGCAAGGTGGAGGACTGCGACCTCGGCTGGCTCGAGGAGCCGGTCTCGGCCGAGAACCTGGCCGGCCAGGCCGAGGTGCGCGCCTCCACCGACATCCCGATCGCGGCGGGCGAGAGCGAGCAGACGCGCTTCGCGTTCCGCGACATGATCGAGGCGCGCGCGGTCGACGTCTGCCAGCCCGACGTGGCGATCGCGGGCGGCATCACCGAGACCCAGCGCATCGCGGCCCTCGCGGCGGCCCACGAGCTCACGGTGGCTCCGCACCTCTGGGGCTCGGCCATCCTGTTCGCGGCCGGCCTGCACCTGGCCGTCTCCACCCCGTGCGTGAACCTGCTCGAGTTCTCCCGCGGTCACAACCCGCTCCTCAACGACCTGGTCGAGGAGCGAGTCGAGCTCGAGGACGGCCACGTGCTGGCCCCCGCCGCCCCCGGTCTGGGCCTCACCCTCAGGCGCGACTTCGTCGAGAGGGTCTCCGTAAAGCCCTGAATCAGCCCTTGGGCGACGAAGAGCCCGATGGCCGGCCTGACGCGGCCTGTACCGCTTCGAGGAAGCGCCGGATCCGGCGCGCGTTGGTGCCGAGATCGCTGCGGCCCACGCGGGAGACCGAGCGAACATCCACCCGGGTGCCGGTGCCCTCCGCGGTGACCCGGACCACCACGTCGTCCCGGAAGCCGAACCAGCGCGTGCGATCCGTTGCTTCCAGGCGGCCCTCCGCGGGCACGGCGGCCACGATCTGCCAGCCGAGGCCGCGCGCGATCTCGACCGCGCGGGCGAAGACCTGGTCCGGCGGGGCCGCGAGGCGCGCGGGCCCGAGATCCGGATAACCCGCGCGCTGCTGGGCGGCCAGGGCGGCGCCGGCGTAGTCTGCGGAATTCGGCGCGCCGCGCCGCAAGGGGAGCACCGCCACGAAGCGCGGGGGATCGTCCGGATCGGTGGTGATGTCGTGGATCGGCGGGACACGCCCCGCGGTGCGCAGGTAGCCGACCGGCACCGCCGCGACGGCGGCGAGCAGCGCCAGCGTCACCAGTGAGACGAGCAGGCTCCGGCCGGTGCGGGCGAGGAGGCCCAGCACGAGGCCGGCCAGCGCCACCACGATGACGCCCAGCCCCGCATAGAGCGTCCAGCGCAGCACGAGAAAGCCGGTGCGGTAGTCCCACCAGTCCCACCGGGTGCCCACGCCGGAGAGCAGCAGCGCGAGCGCGCCCGCCACCGTGAGCACGAGGCCGACACGCGCAGTGACGGACGCGGCGCGGGGAAGGGTCACGCGACTTGACACGGCGGATGTGCGTGCCTAGAGTCGCGGCAGACAGCATCCACCGCGCGCCTCAGGAGGCCATCCCGATGGTGTACGAGCTCCGCACCTATTCCGCCATGCCCGGCCGGCTCCCCGATCTCAACCGGCGCTTCGCCGACATCACCATGGGCTTCTTCAAGAAGCACAACATCCAGGTAGTGGGCTTCTGGACCAACGAGCTGGGCGGCTCCTCGGACCAGCTCATCTACATCCTCGCGTACGACAGCCTGGCCGATCGCGAGAAGAAGTGGGGCGGCTTCTTCGCGGACCAGGAGCGGCTGGCCAAGTTCGCCGAGACCGAGAAGAACGGCCCCTTGGTGCGCCGGCTCACCGCGCAGATCCTCAAGCCCACCTCGTACTCGCCGATGCAGTAGGTGCGGGGCGTCGCCGGCTTGCTGCTGGCCCTGGCGCTCGCGGGGTGCGGGCCGGTCGCCTTCGGGCCCGCGTACACGGAAGAGGAGCTGGCCCAGATCTGCGCGCGGCGCGGGGGCTGGTGGCGTCTCGACGAGCTCCGCGGCGGCTTCTGCGAGTTCGAAGCGCCGGGGTTCATGTAGCGCGCGGCGCCGGCTCAATCGACCCGGAAGACCGCGTCGCGGGTGAGCCCGCGCACGCTCGTTTGCCCGGCCAGCGCCATGGAGGTGCGCAGCTCGCGGCGGAGGATGTCCATGGCGCAGGCCACGCCGGCCGCGCCGTCGGCAGCGAGGCCCCAGAGCGCGGTCCGGCCCACCGCGACCGCGTTCGCCCCCCACGCCATGCCCTTGATCACGTCGGTCCCCCGCGCGAAGCCGCCGTCGACGATGAGGCTGGCCGCGCCCCCGACCGCGTCGGCCACCGCGGGCAGCGCGTCGATGCTCGCCTGGGTGGAGTCGAGCTGACGGCCCCCGTGGTTGGACACCCAGATCAGCTCGACCCCCGCCTCGACCGCGCGCTTGGCGTCGCGGGGGGTCATGATGCCCTTGAGGCCGATGGGCAGCCGCGTGGTCTTGCGCAGCCACTCGACGTCGGCCCAGGTGAGGCGCGCCGGGTATTCCGAGTCGGGCGGCCGAGGATTCGGCGCCTTCGACATCGCCTCGCGCGGGGTGAAGCGGGCGGCGATGTCGCGCTCGCGGCGGCTGTAGACCTGGACGTCGACGGTGAGGCACACGCAGAGATAACCGGAGGCCTCCACCCGCGCCAGCAGATCCGCGACCCACGCGCGATCGCCCATGTGGTAGAGCTGGAACATCTTGAGCCCGGGACTGGCCGCCGCCACCGCCTCCACCGACCACCCGGTGGCTCCGCTCAGGAACTGCAGGGTGTCGGCCTTGGCCGCCCCGCGGGCCATCTCGCAATCGCCCTCGGGATGGAAGAGCACGAGCCCGCCCATCGGCGCGATCACCACCGGCCACGAGAGCGGCACCCCCAGCAGCGACGTCGAGAGATCGATCTGGCGCACGTCGACCAGGATGTCCTGGCGGATGGCGAGGCGCCGCAGCGAGCGGCGGTTGCGGCGGAGCGTGGCCTCGGTCTCGGTGCCGCCCGCGCCGAAGTTGTACGAGGTGCGGGGCAGGCGCGCGCGGGCCGCGCGGTGCATCTCGGGAAGCGTCACGAAGGGCTCGGTCATGGCGGGTACGATAATGCCTGGCGCACGTGAGCGCAACGGCGGGAGGCGCCGGCGATGCCGCTGAAGCGGGTGCCCTACCGGAGCCTGCGAGCGCTGCTGCGGCGCGAGCTGATCACGCGGGAAGACCCGGGCACCGCCGCGCTCATCCGACGTCTCGCCCATGTCAAGGCGGCGGGGCGCTTCACGCGAGGCGAGTTCCTCGCCATGTGCCGGTGGAAGAGCCCTCGCTCCCGCCTCCACTACGAGCGCAGCGGGCCCGCGACGATCCGGCGGGTCTCAGCCGCCGCGCTGGCCGCGCGCGACGAGCGGGCGCGCATCGCCCACCTCGTCGAGCTGCCCGGGGTGAGCGTGGCCACCGCATCCGCGATCCTCACCCTCATCGATCCGGCGCGTTACGGCGTGCTCGACATCCGCTGCTGGCAGCTGCTCTTCAGCATCCGCTCCGTCGCCGGCAATCGGCGCGGGCGGGCCTTCACCCTCGCCCAGTGGGAGCAGTACCTGACGCGACTGCGCGGACACGCCCGTGCTCTGGGCGTGTCCGCGCGGACCATCGAGTACACGTTATTCCACTGCCACCGGCGGCTACAGCGCGGGCGGCTCTACGACTGAGACGACGGCTCCAGCTCGGCCGATCGGGCCGGGCTGGATCGCGCGGAACCTCAGGCGGCGCGGACGAGCGCGACCGGGACCGGAGAGGCGTGCAGGAGCCGCTCACCCAGGCCCCCGCCTGTGAAGCGGGCCAGCCAGCCCCGCCGCTCGGCGGTCAGCACGATGAGATCGGCGTCGAAGGCTTCCGCCTCCACGAGGATCTCCTGGGCCGGCTCCCCGAAGCGAACCACTGCCTCGGTGGGCACCGCCCCGAGCCGCGTCTCCACCGTCTCGAGGTAGTCGCGGCCCTCCGCGGCGACCCGCTCCATCTCCTGATCGGCGAACGCCACCACGCGCCCGGCCGAGCTCACCCGGTGCTCCGGCACCGGACGGACCTGCAAGAGCCGGACGTGCCCGCCGCTGCTCCGAGCCAGGTCGGCCGCCAGGGTCGCGGCGGCCTCCGCGGATTCACTGCCATCCAAAGGAACAAGAATGCGCTTTGCCATGATCACTTCCTCCTTCCTCAATCGCCTTTTGGATGCCGCAATGCGGCCAAGGGATTCCACCTTTCCCTGTCGGGATCGAGCGGAATCTCTTGGCCCTCCCCAGGCATCTCAATGCGCGGAAGGAGATAGCCATGCTCGAGATCGCGGTGGCGACGGTGATCGGATTGATCCTGGTGGTGGGCCCCCTGGCCTGGCGGGTTCAGCGGGACCGGAGCGAGTCGCGCGCGCTCGCGACGCGCGCCTACGTGCAGTCCCTCGTGGACCGCAAGCTGGGCGGCGAGTCCTTCGTGTCGGTGCAGGTGACGCCGCGCTCGCTCTGGTCGCAGGGCCAGGTGGTGGTGTCGGTGCCCGGCGGCTGGGAGTGGATGCTGGAGGACGTGTGGCCGGTGCTGCTGGCCCGCGTGCCCCGCGGCTTCGAGCTCGTGGTGCGGCGGGGCGCCGAGGCCCCGGCCCCCGCGCGTCCGCTCCGTCGCGTCGCCTGACCCCGGCTTGCCCGGCGGGTTCCCCCTCGCGTACCATCCCGGCGAGGGGGAACCCACCATGCACGTCGGGATGGCCGCGGTCTTCCAGAACCCGGGCAAGGCGCAGAGCGATCGGGACGTCTACCTGAACGAGCTCCGTCTCGCGGAGCTGGCCGAGCCGCTCGGGTTCCAGTCGGTGTGGGGCGTCGAGCATCACTTCACCGACTACACGATGTGCCCCGACGTGCTGCAGTTCCTCTCCTACATGGCGGGACGCACCCGTCACGCGCAGCTCGGCTCCATGGTCGTCGTGCTCCCGTGGCACGACCCGATGCGGGTGGCCGAGGAAGTCTCGATGCTCGACAACCTGTCGGGCGGCCGGCTCATCCTCGGGCTGGGCCGCGGCGCGGGCAAGGTGGAGTTCGACGGGTTCCGGCTGTCGATGGACGAGTCGCGCCCGCGCTTCGTGGAGTCGGCCGAAATGCTGCTGCGCGGGCTCGAGAGCGGCTACTGCGAGTACGACGGGGCCTACGTCAAGCAGCCGCGCGCGGCCATCCGGCCCGCGCCGTTCAAGAGCTTCCGCGGGCGCACCTACGCGGCGGCGGTCTCGCCGGAGTCGGTGCACATCATGGCCGAGCTGGGCGTGGGCATCCTGATCATCCCCCAGAAGCCGTGGAAGGAAGTGGCGCGCGAGCTGGACGCGTATCGCGACGTCTACCGCCGGGTCAACGGGGTGGACGCGCCGCCCCCGATCTCGGCGGGCTGGACCTTCTGCGATGCGAGCGCCGACCGCGCCCAGGAGATGGCGCGGCGCTACATCGGCGGCTACTACCAGACCGTGCTCGACCACTACCAGTTCCAGGGCGACCATCTGGCCCACACCAGAGGCTACGAGTACTACGGCAAGATGGCGGAGAAGATCCAGCAGTACGGCACCGACACCGTGGTCGACTACTTCGTGAACCTCCAGGTGTGGGGCACGCCCGAGCAGTGCTACGAGAAGATCCTCGACATCCACGCGCGCACCGGCAACAGCCACTACGTGGGTGTCTTCGGCTACGCGGGCATGCCGTACGACGAGGCCGAGCGCAACCTGCGCTTCTTCGCCAAGGAAGTGATGCCGGCGCTCCAGAAGCTCGACACCGCCGCGGCGGACGCCTGGCCGGTGCCGGCCGCTGAGAAGCCGGGCGTCGGGCTCCTCGGCTCGTGACCGCGGGCCGCCCGAGCCGAGTGGCTCGGGCCATCGAGCCGCCGTCCACCGTGTAGATCCCGCCGGTGATGTAGCCCGCGTCCGCGCTGCAGAGGAACGCCACCAGTGCCGCGACTTCCTCCGGCTGGCCGTGGCGCCGGAGCGGAATGGTGCCGGCGGGCGCCAGCTCCAGCGCGGCGGTGCGGGTGAGGCCGACCACCGCGTGCTTGCTCGCGGTGTAGGCCACCACGTTGCGCGACCCGCGCAGCCCGGCGATGGAGGCGGTGTTCACGATGACGCCCGCGCCGCGGGCCCGGAGCAGCGGGGCCAGCGTCTTGATGCCGAGCCAGACGCCCTTCACGTTGACCGCGCCCGTCGCGCGCCCGGTCGACGAGCCCGCGGCGCGCGCCCTCCGCCGCGAAGCGCACCGCGGTCGCGCGCCCGATGCCGCCGGCGGCGCCGGTGATCAGCACCACCTTGCCCTCGAATCGCCGGGCCGCCGGATCGGTCATCAGATCGCCGCAACCGCCATGATCTCGACGAGGTACTTGGGGGCGGCCAGCCGGGCCTCGACGGTGGCCCGGGCCGGGGTGTTGGCGGGGTCGATCCACGCGTCCCACGCCGAGTTCATCTCGCCGAAGATCCCCATGTTGGCGACGTAGATGGTGGCCGAGAGCAGCTTGGACTTGTGGCTGCCGACCGCGGCCAGGTGCTCGTCGATCTTCTTGAGGATCTGCTCGGTCTGGCCCTTGGCATCCGCGGAGGGATCCCCCGCGATGATGCCGGCCAGGTACACCGTGTTGCCGTGAACCACCGCCTGGCTGAGCCGGGGGCCGACGCCGTGTCGCTTGATGCTCATCGTGATCTCCTTTGAGTGAGGGTCGCCGCTTGGCCGGAAGCGCCCGAGCGGCGTATGATTCTGTCACAACTCGACGGCCGCGTCGGATTTTCTCGAGCGGAAAGGACGGGCGCGTGAGGACTCTCGGCCGGATGGCGATCGTGGCGGGGCTGCTGCTCGCGCTCTCCGGGTGCGAGCGAGAGGAAAAGGCGGTGCGCGAGGATCTGCCGCTGGCGCGCACCACCAAGGCGCGCACCGACGCCCAGACCATCGCGACCGCGGTGAACACCTATCGGGTGACCTGCGGCGCCCTGCCCGAGTCCCTCGAGGCCCTCGTGACGCAGACCACGGTGGGGGGCGCGCCGTGCGGCCCCGTGCTCGGCTCCATCCCCACGCCGCCGACCGGCTGGTCTCCGTACGTGTACGCGCGGCAGGGCGACTCCTTCACCGTCACCTCGAGCGGAAACGGGCAGTCCGTCTCCGCGCCCTAGGAGACCCCATGATCGTGGTGACCCGTCGTCGCTTCGTGGCCGGCGCGGTGGCGGCGCTCGGCGCGGCGCTCGCCGCGCCGCGGCCGGGCGCCCCGCAGTCGGCCTCCGCCGGCCCGCCGGACCCGCAGCTGCTCGAGGACCTGGTCGCGGCCAATCACATCCTCGTCGACCAGGGCGTGCTCGACGGCTACGGTCACGTGAGCGCGCGGCACGATCGCGACCCTGGCCGGTTCCTGATGTCGCGGTCGATCGCGCCCGAGCTGGTCACCGCGGCCGACGTGCTCGAGTACGGCCTCGACAGCGAGCCGGTGGCGGCGGCCGGGCGCACCAGCTACCTGGAGCGGTTCATCCACGGGGAGATCTATCGCGCGCGACCCGACGTGCGGGCGATCGTGCACAGCCACTCGCCCTCGGTGATCCCGTTCGGAGTGACCGGGGCGCCCCTGCGCCCGCTCTACCACATGAGCGCGTTCCTGTCGGGCGGCGTGCCGGTGTGGGACATCCACGCGGCGGCGGGTGACAGCGACATGCTGGTGCGCACGCCCGCGCTGGGCCGCTCGCTCGCCCAGGCGCTCGGGACGCGGCCGGTCGTCCTGATGCGTGGGCACGGCGCGGTGGCGGTCGGGACGTCGCTGCCCCAGGTGGTCTTCCGCAGCGTGTACACCGAGGTCAACGCCCGCCTGCAGGCGCAGGCGATCGCGCTCGGCGGCGGCCACGTCACCTACCTGAGCCCCGAGGAGGCGGCGCGGGCGGAGGCGTCGATCGCGGGCACGCTCGGGCGGCCGTGGGAGCTCTGGAAGCGCAAGAGCCTAGGCCGCTAGGCCGGCGGCTGCAAAAGGCCCCGGGGCCTACTTGCCCCCGCCGTCCCACTCGAAGCGATAGCCCAGGATCATCTTGATGATCAGCCGGTCGGTGCTCGGGGTGAGCCCGAACCCGATTCCCGCGTTGAACTCCCAGCGGGGTCCCAGGTCGAGATCGATCACCGGGAAGATCTGGTGCTGCTGATCGCGGCCGCGGTCGAGATGGGTGACCGGTCCGAGCGCGCCGTAGTACTCGAGGCCGACCGCCACCTTGGGCGTGACACCATAGCTGACCTTGGCGGCGGGGGAGAACTCGAAGCCGCGCCCGACGTTCTCCCCCACGATCGCCCGCTCGAAGGTCGGGTTGATCGCGACATACCAGCGCGACCACTGCTTGTCGATGATCGGACGCAACTCGACGGTCCACGTGTCGGGCGAGAAGGCCCGGCGCTGGTACCCGATCTCGGCGGAGAGGCTCAGCCCGACCGGCAACTCCCAGCTCTCGGGCGCCCGCACCCGCGGGCGGATGTGACTGCCGACCCACTCCCACGTGGTATCGGGCTGGATCGAGGTGAACACGTAGAAGCCGGTCTCGAGCCACGACGTCCAGCCCTGGGTGATCTCGAGGGTCTCGTGGAAGGCCCCCTGCGTCCGCAGGACGCCGTTCTCGGTCCGGGTGGTGCCATCCGCAGCCACGTTGCTGTGCAGCTCCACCATGGTGGAGCCGGGAGCAACGGTCTCCGAGCCGTAGACCTGGATCTCGAAGTTCTCCTGGGCCGGCGCCGGCGCGGGCGCGCCGAGCGCCCCCAGGAATCCCAGGGCGACCGCGCCGATCAGCGCCCCGGCCGGTCTCGGAAGCATGGCTGAGTCTATGCCGGCGGCTGCTCGAAGGCCAACCCACTTCTGATATAAGAGAGCGGGGCCGGGCCCGCAGCGTCGTGGCCGGCCGCGAGGAGGCTCGTCCATGACCGCGATCACCGATCTCGAGACGCCGGCCGTCACGGTGCACCTGGACGTGATGGAGGACAACATCCGTCGCGTGCAGGCCCACCTCGACCGTCACCGGATCGCCAACCGCCCGCACATCAAGACCCACAAGATCCCGGCCATCGGCAAGATGCAGATGGCGGCGGGGGCGGTCGGCATCACCTGCCAGAAGCTCGGGGAGGTGGAGGTCTTCGCGGACGCGCGCGTGGCCGACGACGTGCTGCTGACCTACAACATCCTCGGGCCGGCCAAGACCGAGCGGCTGATGGCGCTGGCCCGCCGGGTGCCGCGCCTCGCGGTGGTGCTCGACAACGACGTGGTGGCGCGCGAGCTGTCGGAGGCGGCGCGCCGCGCCCAGCATGACCTGCCGTTCCTGATCGAGTGCGACACCGGCTTCCGCCGCACCGGCGTGCAGTCGCCCGACGAGGCGCTCGCCCTCGCGCGGCAGGCCACCGCGCGCCCCGGCCTCCGCTTCAAGGGCCTGATGACCTTCCCGAACCGCGACCCCGACACCCGCGAGTTCTTCGAGCAGGCGCTGCCCCTGTTCGCGCGCGCGGGCCTGCCGGTCGAGGTCGTCTCGGGCGGCGGCACGCCCGCGCTGGCCACCGTGGACCGCTTCCCGATGCTGACCGAGCATCGCGCCGGCACGTGCGTCTACAACGACGCGATGGTGGTCTCGAGCGGCACCGCGACGTGGGAGCAGTGCGCGATGCGGGTGCGCGCCACCGTGGTCAGCCGGCCCACCGATGATCGCGGGGTGCTCGACGCGGGGAGCAAGGTGCTCACCTCGGATCTCTACCACATGAAGGGCTACGGGCACCTGATGGAGTACCCGGAGGCGCAGGTGACGCATCTCTCCGAGGAGCACGCGGTGGTGGACTTCGCGGGATGCGCGGAGCGGCCCAGGGTCGGCGAGGTGGTGAGCGTGGTGCCGAACCACTGCTGCGTGGTCACCAACATGGTGGACGAGGTCTACGGGGTGCGCGGCGGCGCGGTCGAGGTGGTGTGGCCGGTCGCGGCGCGCGGCCGGGTGCGGTGAGGGCGCCCCGGCTCCCATGAGTCGGACCGGCGCGCACCTGGTGGTGGAGGCCCTCGAGGCGGCGGGCGTCCGCCACCTCTTCTCGCTCTCCGGCAACCACATCCTGTCGCTCTACGACGCGACGCTCGGCAGCCGGCTCTCGATCCTGCACACGCGCCACGAGGCGGCCGCGGTGCACATGGCGGACGCGTGGGGTCGCCTCACCGAGGAGCCGGGCGTGGCCCTCGTCACCGCGGGGCCCGGCCACTGCAACGCGGTCTCCGCGCTCTACACCGCGCTCATGGCCGAGTCGCCGGTGGTGCTGCTGAGCGGGCACGCCCCGCTCGGCCAGCTCGGCCGCGGCGGCTTCCAGGAGGTGGACCAGGCCGCGGTGGCCGCCCCGGTCGCCAAGGCCTCGTGGCTGGCCAAGGACGCGGGCCGGCTCGGCGAGGACATCGGTGCCGCGCTGGAGCTGGCCCGCAGCGGGCGCCCGGGACCCGTTCACGTGAGCCTGCCCGGCGATCTCCTCGAGGCCAAGGTGGGCGACGGGATGCCGGCGCGCGCATCGGCCCGCGAGGCGCACGCGGCCGCGCCGGCCGAGAGCGTCGAGCGTGTGCTCGCGCGGCTCGGGGCGGCGCGGCGCCCGCTCGTGCTGCTGGGGCCCGCGATGGCGCGCGGGCCGCGCGCCGCCGCGGTCGAGCGCCTGGTCGAGACGACCGGGGTGCCCGCGCTCCCGATGGAGAGCCCGCGCGGCTTCAACGACCCGTGGCTGCACCTGGCCGCGCCCCTGCTCAGGGAGGCCGATCTGCTCCTGCTGCTGGGCAAGAAGCCGGACTTCGTGGTGCGCTTCGCCGATCCCGCCCACCACGCCCCCGGCTGCGGCGTGATCCAGGTGGACGCCGACGCCGCGTCGCTGCGCGGCGGCGCGACGCTCGGGATCGCGGCCGATCCCGCGGTGGTGGCCGACCAGCTGGCGCGCGCGGCGCGCGGCCGGCCGTGGTCGCATCGTGCGTGGGGCGACGAGGTCCGCCGGGCGCGCGCGACGACGCCGGCGGGCTGGGCGGCAGCGCGAGGCTCGGATCAGGCGCCGCTCCACCCGCTGCGGGTGGCCGCGGCGCTCCAGCCCCACGTCGACCGCGGCGCGATCCTGGTCGTCGACGGCGGCGAGTTCGGCCAGTGGATCCAGGCCGGTGTCGAGGCGGCGCCGCGGCTGATCAACGGCATCGCCGGGGCCATCGGCGCGGCCATCCCGATGGCCATCGCGGCCCGGCTCCGGCACCCCGACCGCCCGGTGATCGCCGCGCTGGGCGACGGCACCTTCGGCTTCCACGCCTTCGAGCTCGACACCGCCGCGCGCTACGGCCTGCCGGTGGTCACCGTCGTGGGCAACGACGCGCGCTGGAACGCGGAGCACCAGCTGCAGATCCAGCACTACGGGGCGGACCGCACGGTGGGCTGCGCGCTGCGCCCGTCGCGCTACGACCAGCTGGCCGGTGCCCTCGGCGCCCACGGCGAGCATGTGGAGCGCGCCGCCGACCTCACGCCCTCGCTCGACCGCGCCATGCGCGCGGGTGTCCCCGCGATCCTCAACATCTCGATCGCCAGCGTCCCCGCCCCCACCTACTGACGGCTAGATGGACAGGCGGCGGCGGGCGGTGGCGCGCTCCCACTTGGTGGCGTAGTCGTCGTCGAAGAGGATGTCGAGGTCGGCGGGCACCGTGATCCACGCTCCCGCGTCGATCTCGTCCTCGAGCTGCCCGCCGCGCCAGCCCGCGTAGCCCAGCAGGAGCCGGTAGCGGCGCGGCCCCGTCCCGTGCGCGATGTCGGCGAGCACCGCCGGCTCCGACGTGAGCGCGACGTCGGGAGCCAGCCGCTCGGTGCCCGTGACCGCGTACTCCCCGCTGTGCAGCACCGCCCAGCGTCCGACCTCCACCGGTCCGCCCCCGTGGGTGCGGATGCGCCCGGTGACGCCGCGGTCGTCGAGGCCGAGCTGGCTGAGCAGCGGGGCCAGGGGCAGCTCGGGCCCGGGCCGGTTGATTACCAGGCCGTACGCGCCGTCCGCGTCGTGCCGGACGACGTAGACGACGGTGCGGGCAAAGGGCGAGTTCTCGAGCCGCTCGCTCGCCACAAGGAACTGCCCGGCGAGGCTGCGCGGCGCGGGGCCCCCCGGCGGCGCGAGGAGCGCGATCAGCGCCAGCGCGCCCAGCAGCCCGCGGAACGGGACGGCAACGACGCGAGACATCCGGGGACCTCGCTTACTCGATCACCTGATCCGCCCGCTGGAGAAGCGACGGCGGGATCGTCAGGCCGAGGGTCTTGGCGGTCTTGAGGTTGATGACCAGCTCGAGCCGGGTCGGTCGCTCGATCGGGAGATCACCCGGCTTCACTCCCTTCAGGATCCTCGCGGCGATGGACGCGACGTGCTGCCTCTCCGTCGTGAGGCTCGGTCCATACGCCATGAGACAACCCGCCGTCACGTTTTCTCGAAAGAGGGAGATGGTAGGCAGGCGCCTCGCGATCGCAAGGCTCGACAGCTGCGCGCCGCTTCGAGCAATTGTCGGCGACGACAGGATCACGACCGCCTGCGCGTGGCCCCGCGTCGCGGCCGCGAAGGCGCCTGCGAATTCGCGCGGCTCCCGCACCTCGAGCTCCTGGAGCTTGAGTCCCAGCGCCCGCGCGCCGGTCTCGATCGCTCTCACCTGAAGCATCGGGGCCCCCGCCTCCCGAAGGGCCGCCACGCGTGAGAGGCCGGGAACGGCCTCCTTGATCAGGTCGAGCCATTTCCCGACCAGCTCGGCCTGATCGAGAAAGATACCGGTGATGTTCCCCGCCGGCCTCGCAAGGCTGGCGGCGAACCCCGCCCCGACGGGATCGCTCTCGAAATCGAACGCCGCGATGGGAATGGTCAACGTCGCGCCCTTTCGCGGCTCGAACGGAGGCCGGCCCGATAGCCAGGATGAGATCCACCTGGAGGGCGACCAGGTCGGCGGCGAGAGCGGGCAGGCGCTCGCTTCGATCCTCCGCGAAGCGATACTCGATGCCCAGGTTCTGTCCTTCCACGTACCCCAAGGCTCCCAGGCTCTCGCGGATGATCCTGATCGATTCGGCCGAGACATCATCGGGGGCAGTGGGCCTGCGTCCGCTGCTGAGATACCCCATGCGCGGCCCCTTCCCCGCCGGCTGGGCCGCGGCGGCGAGCGGCGCGGAGAGGAGGCCCCCCGCGATGATTGCCATGAAGGCGCGTCGAGGCATCCGGTCGCTCCGGCGCGTCATCGCTGCGGGTCCTCCTTTCTGCCCGAGCCTCAAGCTCTGGGTCGGTGACTACGGTAGGCGGGGGGCAGGAGACCTGTCAATCACGGCGCCACGACCGCGATCCGGCGAGCCGGGGGGGTACTCGCCATCACTTCGTCGTCGCGCAGCCGCCGCGTGTACCACAATATAGCGGACCATGGCTGTTCCCGCGGGCCTGCGCGCCCTCCGTCATCGCGACTTCCGGCTGTTCTGGAGCGGCCAACTCGTCTCGCTGATCGGCACGTGGATGCAGAGCGTGGGCCAGTCGTGGCTCGTGCTCGAGCTGACCAACTCCCCGTTTCGGCTGGGGCTCATCGGCGCGCTCCAGTTCGGTCCGATCCTGCTCTTCTCGTTCCTGGGCGGCGCGATCAGCGACCGCGTGCACAAGCGGCGCATGCTGATCGGCACCCAGACCGCGCTGATGATCCAGGCCTTCACCCTCTCCGCCCTCGTCTGGAGCGGCCATGTGCAGTTCTGGCACGTCGCGGTGCTCGCCGCGCTCTACGGGCTCGCCAACACCCTCGACATGCCGGCGCGGCAGTCATTCATCGCCCACCTGGTGCCCCGCGGCGACCTGATGAACGCGATCGCGCTCAACTCGGCGGTGTTCAACGGGGCGCGGGTGGTGGGCCCGGCCGCGGCGGGGCTGCTGGTCGCGCGCTACGGCACCGCGGCCGCCTTCCTCTTCAACGGGCTGAGCTTCCTGGCCGTCATCGCGGCGCTGGCCGCGATCCGCACCGAGGGGGCGCCGCGCCCGCGGAGCGGGCTCGGCATGGGCGCGGAGATCGCGGAGGGCGTCCGCTACGCGCTCGGCACCTCGCGCATCGCGCTCGTCTTCGGCCTGCTGCTCTCGGTGAGCCTCTTCGTGGTCAACATGAACGTGCTGGTGCCGCTGATCGCGCGCAACGTGCTCCACGAGGGCGCGCACGGCTTCGGCCTGCTGATGGCCTCGCTCGGGGTCGGCGCGGTGATCGGCGCGCTCGCGGTGGCCACCTTCTCGGTGGGCCGCCCGCCGCTCTGGGCGGTGGTGGCGCCCGCGCTGACCGCGTCCGTCCTGCTCATCGCGCTCTCGTTCGTGCACCGATTCGGCCTGGCCGTCGTGGTGCTGATGGCCCTCGGCTTCGCCCAGATCACGTTCATGACCGCCTGCAACACCACCGTGCAGATCACGGTGCCCGACGAGCTGCGCGGCCGGATCATGGGGCTCTACGCGCTGGTGTTCGCGGGCATGACTCCGATCGGCGCGCTGATCATGGGGACGGTGGCCGAGCGCTGGGGCGTCCTGCGCGCCTGCGCGGTGGGCGGGACGATGGGCCTGCTGCTCATCACCACGCTCACCC
>DATGBR010000133.1:0-11088 GCA_035312605.1 Candidatus Methylomirabilota bacterium | reverse complement strand
TGGCGGCCCAGATCTCGGCCGACTACGAGGGCCGTCCGGTGCACCTGATCGGCGTGCTCAAGGGCTCGGCCGTCTTCCTCTCCGACCTCATGCGGGCGATCACCGCGCCGGTCACGGTGGACTTCATCTCGGTCGGGGCCTACGGCCCCACCATCACCGCCTCGGGCGTGGTGCGCATCCGCAAGGACCTGGACGAGCCGATCGAGGGCCGCGACGTGGTGGTGGTCGAGGGCATCTGCGCGAGCGGGCGCACCCTGGCCTATCTCCTGCGCAACTTCCAGACCCGGAACCCGGCCTCGATCCGGGTCTGCACGCTGCTGGCCAAGCAGTGCGCCCGGGCCCAGGAGCTGACCCTGCACTACGTGGGCCGTGAGATCCCGGACGTGTTCGTGGTCGGCTACGGCCTCGACCGGGACGAGCGCTTCCGCAACCTGCCCCACGTCTCCCGCCTCGCCTAGACCCTTCCGTAGGTCACCGGTAGTTTGGCGCACTTGCGGTATGCTTTCCTGGTGAGACTCCGACGACCACTCCACGCGGCGGCCGGGCTCCTGGCCACCGTCGCGCTCTCGATCGTGCTCGCCGGGTGCGAGAGCGGCGGCATCTCCCGCACCGTTCACATCGCGGAGCGGCCGATCTGGACCGCGGGCAACTCGTGGACCTACCGGGGGCGCGGCCCGAACGGGGCGTACACGATCACCCGGAAGGTGCTGAGCGAGGGGATCTTCGAGGGCCGCGACTGCTACCAGGTCGAGGCGGGTGACGCCCGCTACTGGTACACCAAGCAGCTCGGCTACCTGGCCCGGACGAGCGGAGACAAGACGGTGCGCCTGGCCGCGCCGCCCGAGGACTGGCAGTGGCCGCTCCAGGTCGGCAAGCAGTGGTCGTCCACCGTGACGTGGACGGACAAGGGCGAGCAGGAGCGGACCTTCGTGCTGACCGGGGTGTGGATGGTGGAGACCTACGAGGAGGTCAAGACCCCGGCCGGGACGTTCAAGGCCTTCAAGGTCTCCCGCCGCGAGGTCGAGAGCGGGGCCTCCCAGGAGTTCTGGTACAGCCCGGAAGCCAGGGGCTGGGTCAAGATCCGCGGCACCAACACCGCCGACGGGAACTACGAGGAAGAGCTGACCGCCTACACCGCGCGCTGATCCTCAGCGCTGCCGGTTCTCGGGCCGCCACCGCAGCAGGCGCGCCTCGAGCTGCTTGATCCCCAGCGCCATCACGATGCCGATCGCCCCCAGCACGAAGAGCGCCACCATCATGTCCGCCGCGTTGAGGGTGCCCAGCGACTGGATGATCAGGTAGCCGAGCCCGCCCCCCGATTCGCCTCCGATGAACTCGCCCACCACCACCCCGATGAGGGCGAACGAGATGGATGGGGTCAGCGACGCGAATGTCCAGGCGAGCGCGGAGGGCACGATCACGCTGGTCATGATCTGGCGCTCGGAGGCGCCCAGGAAGCGAGCGGAGTGGATGAGGTCGGCGTCGACGCTGCGCGCGCCCTGGAAGGTGTTGAAGAAGACGATGAAGAACACGATGCTCCAGGCCAGCACGATCTTGGCGAGCAGGCCGAAGCCGAAGATCATCGTGATGAGCGGCACCAGCGCGATGCGCGGCAGCGAGTTGAAGGCCACGATGTAGGGCTGGAACACGCGGGCCAGCCGGTCGCTGCGCCCGAGCACCAGGCCCGCCACGAAGCCGGTGGAGACGCCGGCGAGGAAACCCCACACGGTGGATTGCACGGTGGAGAGCGCCATCTGCCAGATGGTGAGCCGCACCCGGGGCGACATCAGGTAGACGAACCGCTCCGCGATCGCGGACGGCCGGCTGATGAAGAACGGATCGATCCAGTAGAGCCCCGGCGTCCTCGACACCGCCTTGATCCCGGTCAGGTACTGCCAGCCGACCAGCACCACCGCCAGGATCAGCACCTGCCAGGCCAGGACGCGGAGGCGGTCTTTTGTCATGTACACCCGTTTTCTGCTTCCAGACGAACCCGCCCCTTGTTCAGCTGCGGGGGCCCAGACATGGCCCCCGCACTCCCCCAGCCCGCGGACAGCCCGGGCTCGGCGGTCAGACGAACCCGCCCCTCTTTCATCTGCGGGGGCCTAGACATGGCCCCCGCACTCCCCCAGCCCGCGGACAACCCGTTCTCTGCGGTCAGACGAACCCGCCCCTCTTTCATCTGCGGCGCCTCGACATGGCCCCCGCACTCCCCCAGCCCGCGGACAGCCCGCGCGCGCCGCACGGCCCGTGCGCGGCGGACTGCCCGCGCGGCGGTCGACCCGCGGGGCTCCGCCTGATCATGCGGGCACCGGCCGGAACTCCTCGCCGAGCGCGTGCCAGATCTCGGAGTACTCCCGGGAGTACTCCGCGGTCTCGCGCAGGCGGATCACGTCGCGGGGGCGCGGCAGGTTCACGTCGTAGAGGAGCTTGATGCGCCCGGGGCGGCGGGTCATCACCACGATGCGGTCGGCCAGGGTGATGGCCTCGGAGAGATCGTGGGTGACGAAGATCACGGTCTGCCGCTTGGCCTGCCAGATCGCGAGCAGCTCGGCGTGGAGGTTCAGCTTGGTGTGGGTGTCGAGCGCGCCGAAGGGCTCGTCCATCAGCAAGATCTCGGGATCGACCACCAGCGACCGCATCAGGGCCACGCGCTGCCGCATGCCGCCGGAGAGCGTGGCCGGGAACGCGTCCTCGAAGCCCTGCAGCCCGGCCAGCGCGATGGCCTCGCGCACCCGCGCCGCGCGCGCGGCGGGCGGCACGTTGCGGTACTCGAGGCCGAGCGCGATGTTGCGCTCGACGGTCCGCCAGGGGAAGACGGTGTCCTTCTGGAAGACGTAGCCCACCTGGGGCGGAGGAGCGCCGGCGACCCGCAGGCCGTCCACCACGATCTCGCCGCCCGACGGCGCGACGAGCCCGCCGATCATGTTGAGGATGGTGGACTTCCCGCACCCGGACGGCCCCACGATGGCCACGAACTCGCTCTCGTGGACGTCGAAGGACACCGGAGAGACGGCGGGGACCTCACGAGGACCCTGGCCGAAGGTCTTCGAGAGGTCCCGGATCGAGACGCGAGCGCGCGGCGCCACTGCCGCCGGCTTACTTGTACCGCGCCTGCGCCTTCTTGACGAAGCTCATGTCCACCGCCTGCTTGTACGGGATCGGCTTCTCGACCGCGGTGGGCACCCACACCTTCATGCCTCGCTCGTAGTCCTTCTCCTCGATCACGAAGTCCCAGTCGAAGATGGTCCGGTAGTAGCGGACGGAGTCGAGCACCACCTCGCGCTTGAACGTGTCCATGTAGGGCTTCCAGAGCAGATCCGTCACCTCGTCGTCCTTCGCCTTGCGGATCCACTGCTGCGCGCGATAGTTCGCGTTGACGTAGGCCTGCACGAGGTCGGGCGACTTCTCGATGGTCTCCTTCAGCACGTAGCCCACCGTGACCGGGATGGGCCCGCCGAAGACCCGGTTCCACGCCTTCTCGTCCTGGATGTCGTAGAGCGGCTTGCCGAAGCCCTCGTCGACCGCGGCCGACTGCCACTCGGGCACCGCCATGATCGCGTCGAACTTGCCCGCCTTGAGCCCGCCGAGCATGGTGGTCGAGGCCCCGCCCCCGACCCACTCGACGTGGTCGTTGACCGGGCGGCCGTCTGGCCCCTTGATGTTCTGGAGCACGTAGACCCCGTAGACGTAGGTGCCGGAGCCGATCGCGGTCGCGGCGACCACCGCCTTGCGTCCGACCAGCTTGCCGTCGGCGAGGGCCTCCACCGTCTTGACCCCCTTGTCCCACAGCTCCTTGCGCACCACGACGTTGGCGTAGGAGCAGCGGGTGTCGGTGGCGAAGATCATGAGGGCGTCCTTGCCCTTCTCGGTGATCTTGAGCGGGTGATTCGAATCGCCCAGGGCGAACTGCACCTGTCCCGCGGCGAGGGCCTGGACGACCTTGGCCCCCCCACCCGGGACGACGAAGTCCGGCGTCCGGACCCCCTCCTCCTCGAAGAACTTCTTCTGCGCCGCGACCAGGTGCTGGCCGTACACGAAGGTCGACACGCTGTGGGAGGCCGTGATGGCCTTGAGGCCCTGGGCGCGGGCCACCCGCGCCCAGGGCGTGGCGACCGCGGTGACCCCACCCGTGAGCCCCACCAGCTTGAGGAAATCCCGGCGCCTCATGCGAGGCATGCTACCGCCGGTCGGCCGGGACTGTCAACGCCGGATTGGCCCAAAGACGTTGACAGATAAGGTTTTTTAGGCTATCGTTCGGGCGATGCCTGCGCCGGAGTCCCCCCTCATCCCGAGCCGTCCGAGGCGCTCATGATCCGCAGCATGACCGGGTACGGGCGGGCGGAGTCCACCGGCACGCGCACCATTCTCACCGTCGAGTGCAAGTCGGTCAATCACCGCCACCTCGACGTGTCCCTCAAGCTGCCGCGGGTCCTGACCTCGTTCGAGGCGGACGCGCGCCGGATGATCCAGGCCGCGGTGCAGCGCGGCCGCGTCGACGTGAGCGCGGCGGTGACGACGGCCGAGGGCACGGTGCTGAACCCGCTCAGTGTCAACATCGCGCAGGGCCGGGAGTACGCCGACGCCGCGCGCCGGCTGGCCGACGCCCTCGACCTGTCCGACGGGCCCTCCCTCGGCTGGGTGATGGGGCAGCCCGGGGTGCTCACCCGGGAGGAGCAGGTCCCGCTCTCCGCGGAAGAGGCCTGGCCGCTACTCGAGAAGGCGCTGGGCGGGGCGCTCGCCCTCATGGTGGAGCGCCGTGAGACCGAGGGCGCCTCGCTCGCGGAGGAGCTGGGCGGGCTCCGGGAGGCCCTCGCGGGCCAGGTCGAGACGGTCGCCCGGCGCGCCCCCGCGGCGGTGGAGCGTCGCACCGCGCGACTGCGCGAGCGGATGCAGACGATGCTGGGCGACGCGCAGATGGACCCGGCTCGCCTGGCCACCGAGGTCGCGGTGTGGGCCGATCGGACCGACGTCAGCGAGGAGCTGACGCGGCTGCGGGCGCACCTCGCCCAGCTCGCCGCGCTGCTGGCCGGCGACGAGCCGGTGGGGCGGACGCTCGACTTCCTGATCCAGGAGATCAACCGGGAGGTGAACACGGTCGGCTCCAAGGCGGACGACCTGGAGATCTCCCAGACCGTCATCGCGGCAAAGGCCACCCTCGAGAAGATGCGCGAGCAGGTGCAGAACATAGAATGATGCAGGAGTGATGCAGCTCATCAAACGCCGCGGCACGCTGGTGGTCGTCTCGGCCCCGTCGGGGGCGGGCAAGACCACGCTCTGCCACGAAGTGCGCACGCTCGTGCCCGATCTCTACTACTCGGTCTCCTACACCACCCGCTCGCCGCGCCACGACGAGACGAACGGGACCGACTTCTTCTTCGTGACCGAGGGCGCGTTCACCGCGATGCGGGCGCGCGACGAGTTCGCGGAGTGGGCCGAGGTGCACGGCCACCTCTACGGCACACCGGCCAACGCGCTCGAGAGCGCGCTCGGCCGGGGCCTCGACGTGCTCCTCGACATCGACACCCACGGCGCCCGTCAGCTCCGCCAGCGTTACCCGGAGGCGGTCTCGGTATTCATCATGGCCCCGTCCATGGCCGAGCTGGAGGCGCGCCTGCGCGAGCGCAACAGCAACTCGCCGGGCGACATCGCCCGGCGGCTCAGCCGCGCCAAGGAGGAGATCGCGGCCTGGCGGCAGTACGATTACCTGATCATCAACCGTGACGTGAAGGACGCGGTGGACCAGCTCGCGACCATCATCCAGGCCGAGCGCTGCCGCACGAGCCGATTGACCCTGCGTTTCCCCGACATGGAGGTGCCGGCGTGATGTCGTTCCCATCCCTCGAGAAGTCGCTCGACAACGTGTCCAATCGCTACATGCTGGTGGTGCTCGCCGCCAAGCGCGCCCGCCAGCTCAACCGGGGCGCCAAGGCCCAGGTCGACACCCGGCACAAGAAGCCCACCAGCACCGCGCTCGAAGAGATCGCCGAAGCCCGCGTCGGCTACCGCGTAAAGGAAGAAGACACCCCAAAGCTCTGAAGGCAACACCCAAGACGGGTGTCCGCAACTGGGGGAGTGCGGGGGCCATTTCTAGGCCCCCGCAGCTGAAAGGCTTAAAGACTTAAACGACTGACAGCAAGAACGGCTGACAGCACGAACGAAAGACAGCACAGCAACCCATGAGCCTAAACGACAAAGACCTGATCCTCGGCGTCACCGGCAGCATCGCCGCCTACAAGGCGGTCTACCTGCTGCGCGAGCTCACCCGGCTCGGGGCGCGGGTCACCGTGGTCACCACCGCCCACGCCGATCGGTTCATCGGCCCGCTGACCTTCCGGACCCTCTCCGGCCGTCCGGTGCTCTCCGATCTCTTCGATCCCCAGAGCCCGGAGGCGGTCGAGCACGTCGCCCTGGCCGAGCGCGCCCACGCCCTCGTGGTCGCCCCGGCCACCGCCAATCTCCTGGCCCGCGCCGCCCACGGCCTCGCCGACGACTTCCTGACCACGCTGCTGCTGGCCGCGCGGTGCCCGGTACTGATGGCCCCCGCGATGGACGGCGGCATGTGGGATCACGCCGCGGTGACCGCCAACGTCCGCACCCTGCGCGAGCGCGGGGTCACCGTGCTCGAGCCCGACGCGGGCGCGCTCGCCTCCGGCCTCTCCGGGCGCGGGCGCCTGCCGGAGGTCGACACCATCGTGGAGGCGCTCGAGCGCCTGCTCGCCCCGCGGCGCGACCTGGTCGGCGAGCGCCTGCTCGTGACCTCGGGTCCCACCCGCGAGCCCATCGATCCGGTGCGCTACATCTCGAACCGCTCCTCCGGCAAGATGGGCCAGGCGGTGGCGACCGCGGCCCTGCGGCGCGGCGGCGAGGTGACCCTGATCTCGGGGCCCACCGCGCTCACCCCGCCGCCCGGCGCGGTCTACGTGCCGGTGCAGACCGCGGAGGACATGCGCGAGGCCGCGCTGCAGCACCTCGAGCGCGCCACCATCGTCATCAAGGCGGCCGCGGTGGGCGACTATCGCGTCAAGCGGCCGAGCGCGACCAAGATCAAGTCGAAGAAGGACGAGGGGCTCGCGCTGGACCTGGTGGCGAACCCGGACATCCTGCGCGAGCTGGCCGCCCGCAAGGGCCGCGCCTTCCTGGTGGGCTTCGCGGCCGAGACCAACGACGTGCGCGCCAACGCGGCGGCCAAGCTCGAGGCCAAGGGCGTCGATCTCCTCGTCGCCAACGACGTGAGCGTGCAGGGCATCGGCTTCGAGGCCGACGACAACCAGGTGACGCTGCTCGATCGCTGGGGCGGCGTGGCCGACCTTCCCCGGATGAGCAAGCTCGAGGTGGCCGACGCCATCCTCGACCGGGTGCTCGGCCTGCGCGCGGCGCAGCGCACCGGGACTCCCGACCGCACCGCGCGCTAGCCGGATGAGCGACCCGCGGGAGGCCGTGGCCCTGGCCCTGCGCGGGCTCGCCGACACCCTCCGGCACCATCGCGACCTCGGACTCCGCGACCTGACCCTCGCCTCCGTGCCCTTCCCCGATCCGGCCGACGCCCTGCGCGAGCAGGAGCGCGCCCGGCAGGGCTGCCAGCTCTGCAAGCTCTGCAAGAGCCGCACGAACGTGGCCTTCGGCGCAGGCCACGCGCGCGCGCGCCTCATGGTGGTGGGCGAGGGGCCGGGCGAGGAGGAGGACAAGCAGGGCGTGCCTTTCGTGGGGCGCGCGGGCCAGCTCCTCACCAAGATGCTCGCCTCGGTGGGCTTCGATCGCGAGCGCGACTGCTACATCGCCAACGTGGTGAAGTGCCGCCCCGAGCGCAACCGCAACCCGGAGCCGGACGAGGTGGCGGCGTGCAGCCCGTTCCTGATGGCCCAGATCGACACGGTGCGCCCCCACGTGATCCTGGCCCTCGGCAACTTCGCGGCCCAGACCCTGATCGGCACCAAGGAAGGGATCACGCGGCTGCGCGGCAAGACCTACGCCTTCCGGACCGCGGTGCTGGTGCCGACCTTCCATCCCGCGTTCCTGCTGCGCAACCCGGGCCAGGAGTTCAAGCGCATGGCCTGGGACGACCTGAAGCTGGCGCGGCGCGAATACGACGCGCGCGCGAACGACGGTGGGCGGACCGACGGTTGATCGCGGATATCGTCTTCGATATCCCCATCGACCACGCGTTCTCCTACGCAGTGCCGGCCGGCCTCGACGTCACCCGGGGGCAGCGGGTGAGCGCGCCGCTCCACGGCCGGAGCCGTGTGGGGGTGGTGGTCGGGCTCCGTGAAGGCGACGCGACCGCCCTGAAGCCGCTCCAGCGGGCGGTCGAGCCGGTGCCGCTGCTGTCGGACGCCGCGCTCGAGCTGACGCGCTGGGCCGCGGGCGAGAGCCTCTCCTCGTGGGGCTCCACGCTCCTGTCCCTGCTGCCGCCCCCGCCGCGCCCGTTCGCGGCGGAGACCGTCTCGCCCCCCGCCGATCCGCCTGCGGGCCCCGCGCACGAGCCCGAGCTCTGGGCGGATCATCGCCGGGAGGCCCGGCTCGCCGAGCATCTCGAGCGCGAGACCGGCGCCGCGCTCGTCATCGCGCCCGACCGCGAGGCCGCCGCGCGCTGGGCGCGCCGGCTCGACGCGGCCCGCCTCGACAGCGGGGTGCCCGAGCCCGAGCGGCGCCGCGCCTGGTTCGCGGCCTCGCGCGGGCGCAGCCGCGTGGTGGTCGGGACCCGCTCCGCCCTGCTCGCCCCGCTGCCGCCCCCGGCCACGCTGGCGCTGATCGACGAGCACGACCCGGCCCACAAGCCGCCGGGCGCGCCGCGCCTGCACTCGCGCGATCTGCTCCTGCGCCGCGCCGCGCTCGACGGCAGCCGGCTCCTGCTGCTCTCCGCGACGCCGTCGGTGGAGACCTGGTGGCGCGCGCAGGACGGACAGATCACTCGCGCCGAGGCCCCGCCCGGCCCCTGGCCCCAGATCCTGACCGCGGACACCCGCGGCATCCTGCGCAATCACCCGCTCACCCTGCCGCTGACCCGCGCCATCGAGGACAGCACGAAGCAGGGCCGCCGCGCCGCCCTGGTCGTCAGCCGCCGGGCCGCCGCACTCGCCTGCGACGACTGCGGGGCCATCCTCCGCTGCCCGGACTGCGGCGTGCCGCGCGCCCTCTCGCGAGACCGCCGCGAGCTGCGCTGCCCCCTCTGCGCGGGGGCCGACGCCCCGCCCGATCACTGCGCCGAGTGCGGCGGCCACCGCCTGTCGCCCTTCGGCTGGGACGCCGAGCGCGTGCAGACCTCGGTGGTCCGCCGCTTCCCGCGTCTCACCGTCTCGCGGCAGAACCTCGAGGCCCAGGTGGTGATCGGCACGCCGGCGCTGCTGCGCACGCTCCCGACGCGGTCGGTGGGCTGCGTGGGCTTCATCGCCCTGGACGCGATGCTCCGCGTGCCGGACTTCCGGGCCGGCGAGCGCACCTGGGAGCTGCTATGGGCGGCGGCGGAAGCGGTGATGGCCGATGGGCGCGTGATCGTCCAGACCCAGCACCCCGAGCACTACGCGGTCCGGACCGTCCAGGCGCAGGACCGCGCCGCGTTCTACAAGGAGGAGCTGCGCTTCCGGGCCGAGCTGGGCTACCCGCCCTTCCGACGCCTCTGCGAGGTCTCGGCCCGGGCCCGCGAGGACAGCCGGGCGCACGCGCTGGCCGACGAATGCGCGGCGGCTCTGCGCGGCATCCCCGATCTGACGATCTACCCGCCCGCCTCGGCCAGCCCGGCCCGCGCGCGCAACCGGCGCTGGCGATTCGTCGTCAAGGGGCCCGCCGACCTGCCGCATCGCCTAGCGCCCGCGCTGGCGCCGCTGCTCGGGAAGCGACGCGGCGCGGCCGGTATGGTAGAAGTAGAGATGGACCCGCAGGCGAATGCCTGAGGTGGAAGCGGTCCAGAGGAGACGCGCCCAGTGGCCCTGCTGACGGTGAAGCTGTACGGCGACCCGGTGCTGCGACAGGTGGCCGCCCCGGTCCGCGAGATTACCCCGGAGATCAAGCGGATCATCGCCGACATGACCGAGACCATGTGGCACCAGGTGGGCATCGGCCTGGCCGCCCCGCAGGTCGGCCTGTCCCACCGCATCATCGTGATGGACGACAGCAAGGGCGGGGTCGAGGCCCTCATCAACCCGGTCATCGAGTCCCGGAGCGGGACCATTCGCGAAGAAGAGGGTTGCCTTTCCCTTCCCGGCATCTTCGCGGACGTGGAGCGGAGCCGGTCGATCACCGTCTCCGCGCTCGACCGGGACGGCAAGCCCTTCTCGTTCGAGGCGACCGGGCTCAAGGCGCGGGTCGTCCAGCACGAGATGGACCACCTGGACGGCGTGCTGTTCATCGACCGCCTGCCGCCGGTCACGCGGGACCGCATCAAGAAGAAGATCCAGAAGGAAGGCTTCCCCAAGGAGACCGCGCACCACGCCTTCGCGCTCTAGCGAGTCGGGGCTGCGCGTCCTGTTCTACGGCACCCCGGCCTTCGCCCTGCCGACCCTCGAGGGCCTGCTCGCACATCACCACGTCGTGGCCGTGATCACCCAGCCCGATCGGCCGGCGGGACGCGGCCGCCCCCTGACCGCCTCGCCGGTGAAGCGCCGCGCGGGCGAGGCCGGCGTGCCGGTCCTCCAGCCGCCACGGCTGCGCGATCCGGGCTGGCTCGAGCGCCTCGCCGAGTACCGAGCCGACGTCGCGGTGGTCGCGGCCTTCGGCCAGATCCTGCCCAAGACCGTCCTCGACGTGCCGGCCCGCGGGTCGATCAACGTCCACGCCTCCATCCTGCCGCGATACCGCGGGGCCGCGCCCATCGCCTGGGCCATCATCCGTGGCGAGACCGCGAGCGGGATCACCACCTTCCAGATGGACCCGGGCATGGATACCGGGGCCATGCTCCTGCGCGAGCCGACCGCGATCGGCCCCGACGAGACCGCGGGCGAGCTGTCGGCACGCCTGGCCGGGATCGGCGCCCGGCTCCTGCTGCGAACCCTCGGGGAGATCGACACCCTGCCCCGGATCCCGCAGGACGCGGCACAGGCGACCCTGGCTCCCCGGCTCAAGAAGGAAGACGGCTGGCTCCGGCCGGCCGAG
>DATGBR010000132.1:0-18826 GCA_035312605.1 Candidatus Methylomirabilota bacterium | reverse complement strand
AGATGCTCGTACGCGACGCGCATGCTCGCGAACTCGGTCTCGCCCCCCTCCGGCGGGATCACCCGCGCGGAGAGGGCCGAGGAGTGCGCGGGCACCGGCTTGAATGAGCTGTCGCTGTGCCAGAGCTGGTTGCCGGACTGGTAGAGCATGCGCCGGTCGTCCCAGCCCATCAGCTTGCCGTCCGGGTCGGTGTTGGAGAGGTCGACGATGTGGGCCCCCAGCCGATCCTCCCCGCCGAGGGTGCGCACGGTGGTCTCGAGCGGCCCCCAGCGCTCGCTGAAGGCCATCTGCTGCTCGTCGCTCAGGGCCTGGCCGCGGAAGACCAGGACCGAGTAGTCGTCGAAGGCCACCGCGATGCGCTCGAAGGTGGCGTCGTCGAGCCGACGGGTGAGGTCGACTCCGGAGACCTCGGCCGCGAACGCGGGATGGGCCGGGGTGATGGTGAGGGTGGCTGCGATGGTCGCCATGGAGATCTCCTCGCGGGAAATTCTAGCCCTTCACCGACCCGGCGACCAGCCCCTCCACCATCCAGCGGTGGATGAACACGGAGAGGGCGACCACCGGGATCGTGGTGATCACCGAGGCGGCCATGAGCTGGCCCCAGTGGAAGACGTCGCCGTAGATGAGTAGATTGAGGCCGACCGGCACCGTGATGGCCTGCTCGTCCTGGATGAAGACCAGCGCATACAGGAACTCGTTCCACGACAGCGTGAACGCGAAGATCGCGGAGGCCACCAGACCCGGGGCCGCGAGCGGCAGCAGCACCCGCCAGAACGCGGTGACCCGGCCCGCCCCGTCGATGAGGGCCGCTTCCTCCAGCTCGTCGGGCAGCGCCTTGAAGAAACCGATGAGGAGCCAGGTGCAGAAGGGCACCGTGAAGGTCGGATAGGAGAGGAAGAGCGACGAGAGATGGTTGGTCGCGCCCAGCTCGGCGAGCACCCGGTAGAGCGGGATGAACAGCAGCGCGGGCGGGATCAGGTAGAGGATCAGGATCAGGCTCGCCACCCACTCGCGCCCGGGGAAGCGCAGGCGCGCCACCGCGTAGCCGCCGAGGCTCGCCACCACCGTGGTGGTGGCGGTGACCACCAGCGCGGTCACCAGGCTGTTGCGCAGCCAGAGGGGAAAGCGGGTCTCGGTCCAGAGCCCGGTGTAGTTCTCCCAGGTGAACGGGTTCGGCACGTAGATGCTGGTGGCGAACTGGATCTGCTCGTAGGTCTTGAACGACATGCTGGCGATCCACCAGAACGGCACCAGGATCACGAGGAGGAAGACGGCCATGCCGCACCACGTGAGGGCTTTCAACCGGCGCACCCCTTCTGAATGGGGGGGAGCGGCGGCGCTCCTCCCCCATGCCCCCCCACCACCTCGACCACTCCGTCTGCCGTGAGCATTTCGGTCCCTGGTCGCTTCCGGGCGGTTACTTGCGGTCGCGGAGCAGGTAGCGGCTGATCATGACGATGCCGAGCACCAGGATGGGCACCACGAAAAGGCAGATCGTCACCCCGCGGCCCCAGCGGAGCTGGCCGAACGCCACCTGGTAGGAGTAGGTCGCGAAGACCTGGGTCGCGGTGCCGGGCCCGCCCCGGGTCATCACGTACACGATGTTGAAGTCGTTGATGGTCAGGATGAAGCTCAGCAGGGTGGTGACGATCATCACGTGCTTGAGCCCGGGCAGCGTGATGTGCCAGAAGCGCCGCCAGGAGGACGCCCCGTCCACCGAGGCCGCCTCGTAGAGCTCGCGGGGAATCGACGCGAGCCCGGCCAGGAACGACACCCCGAAGAACGGGAAGCCGCGCCACCAGTTGGCCACGATCACCGCCATCATGGCCCCCTCCGGAGTGGCCATGAACGCGATCGGGCGGCGCAGCAGCCCCGCGTCGAGCAGCACGCTGTTGAAGAACCCGCGGCCGGGGAAGGCGTCGAACATCCATCGCCAGGTGAGCGCGATGATCACGGTCGAGGTGATCCAGGGCAGCAGGAAGAGCCCCCGGAAGAAGTTGCGGCCGCGGATCACGTTGTTGAGCACCAGCGCCATCAGGACCCCGGTGACGACCTTGAGACCCACCGAGCCCACCGTGAAGACGAGGCTGTTGCGGATGACCGCGTGGAAGGTGTCGTCCTGGGCCAGGTAGGCGTAGTTGCGCAGGCCCACGAACCGCTCGGGGTAGCCCACCAGCTTGTCGGTGAGCGAGAGCCAGACGGCCCGGTAGACCGGGTAGACGATGAGGGCTACCACCAGGACGAACAGCGGCAGCAGGAACAGGAGCGCCGTCGTGGTCTCCCGGGTGCGGGCGCGCCGCCAGAGGGAGGCGTGCGCCCGCGCGACCGGGAGGCCGACGGTGTGGGGAAGCGCCACGTCACCCGCGCAGGGTGTCGTAGATTTCCTTGATCTTCTTGTCCTCCCACTCGATGGCCTGATCGACCGACCACTTGTCCACGATGACCTTGGCCGGCGCGTCGGTCAGCACGTTGCTCGCCTGCACCTCGGCGGCCGCCGCGGTGGTGGGGCCGGGCCACCCGGTCGGGGCGAACCACTCCGCAGCCCGCCCGAACGTCCGGTAGTTGTCGTTCTTGTTGAAGTAGTCCTTCGAGGCGGCGCGCGCCTTGTCGAGCACGGGGCCGAACTGCCCGTAGGAGTCCTTCATGACCGCCACCGTCTCCTCGGGAGACAGCAGGTGGGCGATCAGGCTCATGGCCGCCTCCGGGTCCTTGCTGGTCTTGAAGATCCCGAAGCTCATCGCGATGGCCCACATGCGGCGGCCGTCCGGTCCCGCCGGGTGCGGCAGGGCCACGTGGTTGGCGAGCGCCTCCTCCTTGGCCTTCTTGTCCTTGGCGTCGGTGGCCTTGGCGAGCGCGTTCTCGAGCGCGAAGGTGATGCTGGGGCCGTTGGAGGTCTGGGCGATGTTCTTGGCGATGAAGTTCTCGTTGTTGCCCGAGCCGGTCCACGTGAGCGTATCGGCCGGCTGGATCCCTTCCTTGTAGATGTCGGTCGCCCACTTCATCACGTTCTGCATCGCGGGCGTCTTGATCGACCGGTACTTGCCGTCCTTGCCGGCCCAGCTCACCCCGTGGGAGTACATCAGGCTCTGCATCACCCCGTAGCCGTCCGCGGTGCGGTTCCAGCTCTGTCCCATGCCGTAGAAGTTGTCCTTGGGCCGGTTGAGGGCAGCGGCGGCCCGCTTGGCCTCCTCGAAGGTCGAGGGCATCTTGAGGTTGGCCTTCTCGAACACGTCGCGCCACACGTACCAGAACGCGCCCATCACGTACCACGGCAGCGAGTAGACCTTCTCGCCGACCATGGTGACCGCGGTCACGTTGGCGGGCGCCTTGCCCACCTGCCCCTCGATCTGGCGGGCGAAGGTGGTGAGGTCGATGAGCTGGCCCATGCCCGCGAAGCGGGCGGGGGCGCTGGTCTCGAGCTGGCCGATGTCGGGGGTGCTGTTGCTCTCGATCGCGGCCACGTACTTGGTCTGCATGTCCTCGAACGTGAAGTACTCGACGGTGACGCTCGCTCCGTTCTTCTGCGCCCACCGCTGGGCGCTCGCCTCGATCGCCTTGTTGGTCGGCTCCACGTAGGTCTTCAGGATCCAGAGGCGGAGGCTGGTGCCCTTCTTCACGGCCGGGAAGGCCGGCCGCGGCAGGGTCAGCAGGGCGGACGTCCCGACGGCCCCGGCGAGGAGTGAGCGGCGGCTGATGCGCGAATCGAGCATGGCGTGTCCCCCTTGGATCGTCTTTGACCCCGACGACGCGCCCCGAATGTCGGTCACCGGCGGCGCCCTGTCAAGCGCCGCGTGTTCCGTGCTAACCTTTTTTCATGCTCTCCCCTTCCGACGTGGCCTTCTATCGCGAGCAGGGCTACCTGGTGGTTCCCGACGTCCTCGACGCCTCCACGCTTCACACCGTGCGGCGGGAGCTCGCGCGCATCCTCGACGGCGCGCGCGCGGTGACCGCGCACACCGACGTCTACGATCTCGAGCCGGGCCATCGTGCGGACGACCCGCGGGTGCGCCGGGTGAAGACGCCCCACCGGTTCTTCCCGGTGTTCGATCGCCTGATGCGCCATCCGCGGCTGGTGGCGATCCTGACCGCCCTCCTCGGCGACGCGATTCGGCTGCACGGCTCCAAGATCAATCTCAAGTCGCCGCGCTACGGCTCGCCGGTGGAGTGGCACCAGGACTGGGCGTTCTATCCGCACACCAACGACGATCTCCTCGCGGTCGGGGTGATGCTCGACGACTGCACCAGCGACAACGGCCCGCTCCTGGTGGTGCCGGGCACGCATCGCGGGCCGACATTTGACCACCACACGGGCGATCACCACGGCGGACGCTACTTCTGCGGGGCCATCGACCCCGCCGCGATCCGCGACGAGATCGCGCGCGCGGTGCCCCTCACCGGGCGCGCCGGCTCCATGAGCTTCCACCACGTGCGCCTCGTGCACGGCTCGGCCCAGAACGTCTCGAGCCTGCCGCGCACGCTCCTGCTCTACGAATACGGGGCCGCCGACGCGTGGCCGCTCATGGGAGTGTCCAACCTCGCCGACTTCGACGGCCGGCTGATCACCGGCGTGCCCGGTCTCGAGCCGCGGCTGGTGCCGGCGCCGGTGCGCATGCCCTTGCCTCCGGCGCTCCGTCAGGGGTCGATCTACGAGAACCAGTCGGACGCGGCGCGCCGCTACTTCCCGGTCACCGACGAGGCGTCCGCGCCCCCTCGGACGTGAGGTCGGCGGCCTCGGGCCGCCACACCGCGTCGCCCGGCGGGGCCGCGCGGAAGAAGCGCTTCACCGCGACGATCGCGAAGAAGAGCTGGATGCGCAGCCGGGTGCCGAGGGTCGGGCGCCAGTTGCCGGCGAGCGCGGAGAGCACCGCCTCGTAGATCCCGAGCCGGCGCGAGCGCCGGAACAGCAGGCGGCGGAAGTAGGGATCGTAGAACCCCACCACGAAGCGGCGGAAGTAGTGGTAGCGCCGCCTCACCACCCGCTCGTAGTCCTCGAAGCGCCCCGCGGAGAGATCGCCCGCCCGCAGGCCCGCGTCGATCGCCTCCGCCGCCTCGAGCCCGCCCTGCATGGCGAGCAGCACGCCGGTGGAGAAGATCGGGTCGAGGAACGCGGCCGCGTCGCCCACCGCAACCCACCGGTCCCCCGCCATCGCGCGGGCGAGATAGGAGTAGTCGGCGTCGAAGCGCGCGGGCGACACGCGCGTCGCCTCGCGCAGCAGCGCGGGCGCGGCCGGCGTCTCGCGCAGGTAGTGCTCGAGGCTCTCCTCCGCGGTCGCCCGCGACTCACGCCGGTGGAGCGCCTGGGGCACCACGACCCCCACGCTGGTGAGCCGCTCCGAGATCGGGATCAGCCAGACCCACCCCACGTCCGCGCGCGTGAGCACGCGGATGTCGCCCGCGGGGCGGCCCGCGGCGCGCGGGATGCCCTCGTACTGGGCGTGCACCGCGACGTGCTGCAGCGTGAGGTCGGTCTCGTAGCCGCCGATGCGACGGGCCAGCAGGCCGGCGCGACCGGAGGCGTCCACCACCGCCTGCACGCGGGCCTCGCTCGGCCCGGCCGGCCCGGTGAAGCGCAGGGTGACCCCGTCCGGATCGAAGGCCGCGTCGAGCGCGCGGTGCTCCTCGCGCACGATGACCCCGGAGCGCTCGGCGTGGCGCAGCAGCACCTCGTCGAAGGCGGCCCGCGGGACCTGGTAGGTCTGGGGGACCGGGGTCTCGACCGCCGCGGTGAAGTCCACGTAGGCGGCGGGGGTCCCGTCGATCTCCGAGAAGCTCGCGCCCCACTTCTCCACGAAGCCGGCCTTGGCCACCGCGTCGTGGGCCCCGAGGGCCTCCAGCACCCCGTTGATCCACGGCAGCTGCGACTCGCCGATGTGGAAGCGGGGAAAGCGATCGCGCTCCAGAAGCAGCACGCTCCGGCCGCGCCGGGCGAGCGCGGTGGCGACGCTGGAGCCGCCGGGGCCCCCGCCGATCACCGCCACGTCGAACCGGCTCGCGTGCTCCATCTCGGCTATAGAGGATACCCCTTGACGGGGCCGGGCTTCGGGCTGATTCTCGGCCTCGTCCGATAAACCGCGCGGCACCCTTCAGGAGGAGGCTCCCATGGCGACCATCGAGCACAAGGGCGTGAAGCTGGCATACGAGGAGAAGGGCTCCGGCAGTCCCGCCTTCCTCTTCATCCACGGCTGGACCTGCGACCGCACGTTCTTCAAGGCCCAGGCCGATCATTTCGCGAAGCGTCATCGCACGGTGTCGATCGACCTCCGTGGCCACGGGGAGAGCGACAAGCCGAGCGGGGCCTACCCGATCTCGGCTTACGTGGACGACCTCTCGCACGTGATCGACACCTTGAAGCTCGGCAAGGTGGTCGCGGTCGGCCACAGCATGGGCGGCATCACCGTGCTCGAGCTGGGCGCACGCCACCCGGACAAGGTGGCGGCGATCGTGATGGTGGATCCCGCGCCGCTCGTCTGGCCGACCGAGCTCACGGGCCCGGTGGGCGACGTGGTGAGCGCGATCGAGGCGGGCAACCAGGAGCCGCGGCGGCAGTTCATCGCCAACGCGCTCTTCCTGCCCACGTCCGACAAGAAGCTGGTGGACTCGGTTCTCAAGACCATGATGGCGGCCCCCGCGCCGGTCGCCGCCGCCGCGATGAAGGGCATCCTGGCCTTCGACGGGCCGGGCATGGCCAAGCGCTGCACGGTGCCGGCCCTGCACCTGGCCGCCACGCCGCCGCTCAACCCGCCGCATCTGATGTCGCAGTGGATGCCGAAGGTGGTGAACGGCTGGACGGTGGGCGCCGGCCACTTCAACATGATGGAGACTCCGGACCAGGTGAACTCGATGATCGAGGGCTTCCTGCGGCACCACGTCTGAGCCGGGCCGCGTGAAGTTCGACGTCGGCATCCTCGCGAGCCAGCCCCTCCCGGTGCTGGTTCGCCAGGTGCAGCTCGCGGAATCGCTCGGGTTCGACACCGCGTGGATCGCCGACACCCACCTGGTCTGCCGCGAGCTGTGGGTCACCCTCGCCGCGTGCGCGGCCGGGACCTCCCGCATCCGCCTCGGGCCCGGCATCGCGGTGCCGCACACCCGCCACATCTCGGTGACCGCGAGCGCGATCGCCACGCTGCACGAGCTGGCCGAAGGCCGCGTGGTCATCGGCATCGGCACCGGCGGCAGCGCGGCCGAGACCATGGGGCTCTCGGTCGGGAAGGTGGCGCGCATCGCCACGCTCGAATCCATGGCGGGGGCGCTGCGGCGGCTTCTCGGCCGCGAGTCGATCCGGCTCGACAACGGCACCGACGCGCGCCTGGCCTGGCTCGAGCGCGCGCCGGCCATCCCGCTCTACCTGGCCGGCTCCGGGCCCCGCATGCTGGACGCGGCGGGGCGTCTGGGCGACGGCGCGATCATGTACGCCGGCGTCGCGCCGTGGTTGGTCGAGGCCGCGCTCGGCTGCGTGAAGGCGGGCGCGCGGTCGGCCGGTCGCGCCCCGGAAGAGCTGGACGTGGCGATCTGGGCGCCGACCTCGATCGCGCCCGACCGCGCGCTCGCGCGGGATCATGTCCGCGGCCGCGTGGCCTCCGCGCTCCGCCACGCGTTTCCGGTCGCGTGGAGCCCGGAGGACCAGGCGGTGATCGCCCAGGTCCGCGCGGCCTACGACTCCTACCAGCACGCGAGTGCCGCGTCGAAGCACCGGCTGCTCGTGACCGACCGCTTCGTGGACCTGATGGCGCTGGCCGGACGGCCCGAGGAAGTGCGCGAGCAGGTGCTCGCGATCATGGGCGTGGGCGGCGTCGGGCGGATCATCCTGCTCCCGCAGGTGCCCGGCCAGGACTTCGTCGAGCGGGAGGACGTTCTCCGCCTCTTCGCCGAGCAGGTGATGGCCCGGCTGTAGCCCGCGGCGGCTAGCGGCTGCGCGAGCCCCAGAGGCCCTTCGTCGCGAGGCCCTCGAAGTAGTGGCCGTAGACGTGGAGGAGGGAGGTCTGGGCCACGATCCATCCGCGGGTGCGTCCGCCGGCCCAGAACTCGGTGAGCCAGGACGCGCCGGGATCCACCGCGCCCTCCTCGGTGCAGACGCGCTCGACGTGTGCCGCCGGCACCGTGGCCTCCAGCTCGAGGCTCCGAAACCGCGGCACGGCGTCCAGGGTGGCGCGGGTCACCGCGCGGCAATAGCCGCGCAGCTGCTCGACGTCCGCCGCCTGGCAGAGCGCGTCCACCTGCGCGTCGGTCATGCCGGTGCCCACGTCGCGGCGCGAGACCGCCAGCCGCGCGAGCCAGCCGTCGTCCAGCACCTGCCCCCGGTCGAGGACGAAGCGGTTCACGCACACGTCCTCGACGCGCATCGCGTGCCAGATCAGCCACGCGATCGGGTTGACCCCGGGCACCGGACGGCCCCGCACCTGCGCCTCGGTCAAGCCCGCGACGAGATCGTCGGCCACGAAGTTGTGGACCGGCTCGTAACGCAGCAGCCAGAGGTCGACCGCGTCCATGCGAGGTCTAGCGCAGGCTCTGCCGCTCCAGATCGAAGGCCCGCTCGGCCAGGCTGGTCAGCATGCGCCAGGCCGCCTCGTGGTTGCGCGAGCCCTCGACGTCGTCGGCGAAGGTGTCGAGGCAGAGGTACGGCACCCCCAGCTTCTGGAGTGCCTCGAGGTCGCGCCGGACCTGATCCATGGTCCCCTCCCCGGCCAGCCGCGTCTCCTCCGGCATCGGCTGATCGGTCAGGCGCAGGCGAATGCGCGGGCAGAGCGCGGGAAGCGCGCGGCCCTCCCTGTCGGCGATGGCCCGGAGCTTCGGCATCCCCTCGTCGCGCAGGAACGCGATGCGGCTGCGGATCGGATGCCAGGCGTCGCCGTGGCGCACGGTGCGCCGCAGGGCCGCGTCGCTCGAACCGCCCACCCAGATCGGCGGATGCGGGCGCTGTCGGGGACGCGGCGCGGTATAGATGTCCTTGAACGAGACGAAACGCCCCTGGTAGCTCGCCACGTCCTGCGTCCACGCCGCCTTGAGCGCGCCGAGATAGTCGTCGGTCATGGCCCCGCGCTTGTCGAACGGCAGCCCGAGCACCTCGAACTCCTGGCGCGCCCAGCCCACCCCCACGCCGAAGATGAGCCGCCCTCCGCTGATGCGGTCCAGGGTGGCGGCCATGCGGGCGGTCTCGAGTGGGTGTCGATAGGGCACCACGATCACGGTGAAGCCCAGCTCCACCCGCCGGGTGAGCCCGGCGAGCCAGGACAGCGTGGTGAACGGATCGTAGAACGGCGCCGGATATCGCCCCTGGACGTCGGCGGTGATGGTGACGTGGTCGCCGAGCATCATGAAGTGGTAGCCCACGGTCTCGGCGAAGCCGGCCCAGCGCGCGAGCGATTCCTCGCTCGCGCCCGGACCGAAGGTGATGAGGTTGACGCCGACCTTCAATGGGAGCCGACCGCCTCCATGCGCCGCTGTCCGGCGGAGGCGCTCGGGCCGAGGAACTCGACCATGTTGCCGTCCGGATCCTTGACGAAGAGCTGGCGCAGCCCGGTCGGCCCCGAGATCACGTCGCGGCACACGAGGCCTCGCTCCTGGATCCGGCGCGCGGTGGCGTCGGCGTCGTCGGTCCAGAGCGCGAAGTGCGGGTAGCGCGCCACGATCTTCTCGCGCTCCGCCGCGTCCCGCAGCAGCTGGTCGTTCAGGATGATGTGCAGCTGCAGGTCGCCGCCCAGGCTGTACCAGATGCCCGGGAAGTCGAAGGCGGGGCGCGGAATCTCCTGGAACCCGAGGACGCCACCATAGAAGTCGCGGGCCTTGGCGACGTCGGTGACGGTCACGCTCACGTGGCTCAGGATCTTGAAGAACTGGCTCATGTCGGGTCTCCTCCGTCGAAGCGCTCGCGGCGGGCGATGCCGCGCTGGAACGTCAGGTAGCCGTCTCGGGTCATCGGCGGGCGGGGGCCGGCGAGCACCTCGCGCGCGCCCGCCGCGCCGTCGGCGAGCAGGTCCACCGCCATCGCGGCCAGGGCCTTGGCGGGCTGCACGTAGCCCAGGTCCGGATCGACGATCGCGAAGTCGGCGGAGTGGCCCGGCCCGCGGGCTCCGCCCATGTAGGGGTGCAGCACCGGCATCACCTGGCTCAGGTCCCCCATGTCCGTGGAGCCGGAGCGATGCGGGATGTCGCGGTAGTGCTCGGGGCCGACCAGGCCGCGCGCGGTCGTCTCGAAGAGCCGGGCCATCGTATGGTCGCACCGGAGCGGCATCGGGCCCGGCAGGGTGTCGATCTCGACCTGGGCGCCGAGCGCGAGGGCGCCCGCGCGGAGCGCGCGGTCGACCCGGCGGCTCGCGTCGGCCACTCCTTCGGGGGTCTTGCCGCGGACGTACATCTCCAGGCGGGCCTCGCCGGGAATCACGTTCACCTGCGAGCCCCCGTGGGTGAGGATCGGGTGCACCCGGATCGAGTCTTCGTCGCGGAACGTCTCGCGAACCGCGTTGATCCCGGCCAGCGCGATCTGCGCCGCGTAGAGTGCGTTCACCCCCATGTGCGGCGCGCCGCCCGCGTGCGCGGCCCGCCCGACGAAGCGCGCGGTCTTGCCCACCCGGCCGTTGTTCGACGCGGGGACTCCCGCCTTGCCGTCCTCCGCCCGCCAGTTGGTATGGATCATCATCGCGAGGTCCACGTCGTCGAAGTGGCCGAGGCGCATCAGCTCCTGCTTGCCGCACGGGAACTCGAGCCGACCGGCCCGAATCTGCTCCTGGCGCCACTCGATGTCGCCGCCCTCTTCGGCGGGCACCCCGAAGAAGACCACGCGGCCGGCGAGGTGCTCGAACGCCCCCGCGTCGAAGAGGCCCATCGCCGCGCCGAGCATGCCCGCGATCTGCGCATTGTGCCCGCAGGCGTGCGCGACGCCGGTCGCCGGATCGGCCTCGGGGTGCCCGGTCACGCGCAGGCCGTCCAGCTCGCCGATCAGCGCGAACGTCGGGCCGTCGCCTCCGCGCCCAGGCGCCTCCGCGCGCACGCCGGTCATGGCGAGCCCGGTACGCGGGGTCATGCCCAGGCGGCCGAGCGTCTCCTGCACGAGCGCGGCGGTCTTCGCTTCCTTGAATCCCATCTCCGGGTGCTTGCGGATCCGCTCGCCGAGCGCGACGATCTCCGTCGCGCGGCGGTCGATCGCCGCGAACACCCGCCTCTTCAGCTCGTCTCTCGTCATGGCAGCAGATGCTAGCCGATTCTCCCGGGCTAGGCCAGGGTGAGAAAAAATCAGGCGCGGCCTCGCCGATCTGCTCACGCGATGAGCGGCGCGCTCCCCTCGCCCGCGGGGGCGGGCGTGACGGTGCCACGGCTAACTCGCCTCCACGCAACGTCGAACGCGCGATGCGATCGCGCGCGGTGACGCGTGGCACGATCGCTGCAGAATTCCCGCCCAGGAGCGCAGGGCGGAGGCTCCAATCGAGCGTCGTCGCTTGCATCGAGCGACGACGTTTTTTCTTTTGAAAAGGAGACGTGACGTGAACGACGTACTGGGAGTGCTGATCGGCATCGGCCCGGTGGTGGGCGCGCTGCTGTGGAGTGGACGGAAGGATCGGCTTCGTCGGCGGGCCGATCGCGTACGCGCGGACATCAGCGCGGCCGCGAACCGGGTGCTGGGTGGCGAGTCGGTCCTGTCGGTGCACGTGGAGCCGCGGGGGGCCTGGCGGACCGGGCGCGTGCATCTCTCGGCACCCGGCGGCTACGAGTTCCTCATCGCGAGCGTGTCCGGCGCGGTCATCGCGCGACTGCCCGCCCACTACGAGCTGGTGGTGGACCGCGCATGAGCGCGCCCGCGGCGGGCAAGCGCGTGCTGATGGTGATCACGCCGGGCGGGGCCCCGGCCCTGGAGAGCGCGGCCCGCAGCGCGGCCGCGGTGGCCCGCGAGAGCGGCGGCGTGGTGCGGATGGCGTGGATGCAGCCGCTGCCGCCGCCGCGGGTCGACCACCACGACCGGGTCGTGGCGGACACCGACTGCGAGATGGCTCGGCTGACCGAGATCGCGCGGGAACGCACGCGAGCGCTCACCTGGGACTTTGGCGAGGTCGACGTCGAGCCGGTCGTGCGGTTCGGCCGTCTGGCCACCGAGCTGGCCGTCGAGGCCCGCGCCTGCGGCGCGGACCTGATCGGCCTGGCCGCTCCCGCGCGACCGAGCTTGCGGCACCACCTCCGCGCCTGGTATCTGGCGCGGAGGGTCACGGTCCCGCTCGTGCTGCTGCCGATTCAGCGGCCCGGCGGCGAAGACCGCCGCCGTGAGTCCATCGTGCTGCCCGCGTTTCGCTGACCCGCGAACGCGGTAAGGCTTGCCCGGTAGATCCTCCTCGTGGAGGCCGGGCCGGGGCGGGGCGAACACCGGCATCCGTCTCTCTTTCCCTTCTCTTTTCGGCGATTTTCTCCCGCGCCGCGCGCGTGGCACAGCGCATGCTCTCTCCCGCGGGCAGGGAGGATTCGATCATGCATCGTGCGATCCAGCGCTCCACGAGTCGCGTCGTGCCCGCGTCGCTCGCGGTAGCCCTGCTCGGCGGCTGCACCGCGGTGCAGGACCCCACGTATCCACCGACCACCGGGGCGGTGCTCGGCGCGCCGAACTCGACCGTCGAATATCCGGGCGGCCGCTACCAACTCTACGGCAGCGGCACCACCGCTTCGCCGTACTACTGGGTCTGGGTGCCGGCCGGGACCACTCCGACGCCGCCGCCTCCGCCGCCGAGCCGTGTCGCGAGCGCGACGACGGAAGGGCGCTATCAGCTCTACGGAGAGGGCACCACGGCGTCGCCGTACTACTGGGTCTGGGTACCCGCGGGCACGACGGTGGTCCCGCCGCCCCCGCCGCCGCGGCGACCGTAGCTTAGCCCTGGCTTAGGAACGCTGGAGCGACCCGCCCGCGGGCGGGTCTATCGAGTCGGCGGCGGCGGAGGCGGCGGGCCCGGCGGAGGCGGCGGCGTGCTGGGCGCGACCGCGGCGGGCGGCGGAGGAGGCGGTGGTGGCGGCGACGCGCCATAGGCCGGCGGCTGGACCCGCGAGCCGCGCGCCATCGGGACCTGGTTACCCTTGGCGTACATGCACTGCGTGTACGACATGTCGTAGCTGCGCTGGATCGAGCCGCCGTAGGCGTCGGCGCGGCTCGCTCCGATCGCGGTGCCGCCGAGGAGGCCGACGCCGGCGCCCGCGGCGGCTCCGAGGCCCGGGTTGCCCGCGGCGGCCCCGAGCGCCGCGCCCGCCGCCGCGCCCACCAGCGTGCCGATCGCGGCGCCGCCGACCGTGCTCTCGGTCGCGGCCTGGCCGGTCGTGGTGCCGGTCTGCTGGGCAGCCCATTGGCGGCACACCGCGTCGTCGACCTGGAAAGCCTCGAAGGTCTTGCCGGTGCCCGGCATGACCATCACGCTCGGCCCGGCGGGGACGCTGGCGCACCCGCTCGCCACCAGCGCGATGATCACCGCGACTATCAGTATCGAGGGCAGTGTCGAGGGCACCAACGCGGGCACCGACACGGAAGCGCTGGTGCGAGGTGGCGTGATCCGACTCACCGCGGCCGCTCCGGCACCTTCACCCACTCTTCCGGGCAGCTCGGCACCGTCGGGTAATAGCCCTTCGCGCTCGAGCAGTAGTACCAGAACGCGGTAGACGGCTGGGGCGCCGGAGGCGGCGCGGGCTGCTCGACGTAGGCCGGCGGCTGCTCGATCACCACGGTGGGCGGCGAGTAGTAGTACGGGGGCGGAGGCGGGTAGTAGTAGTACGGGTAAGGGCCCCAGTAGGGCCCGACCCCGACGAACACCCCGCCGCGCCAGTGGCCCCAGGTGTAGCCAGGCGTGACCGTGAGCGCGAGAACCCCGACGACCAGCAGGAGCACCAAGAGTGTCTTTTTCATCGTCGCCTCGTTTTGACGAGCGTCGATCCGACTTCGTTTACGTCATTCCCAGCATATCCTCCCGAGGCCCTGGACGCCATCTGTTACGATGATCAATACGATGCCGACGACACGACGGATCTGCGCGGGATTGCTCGTCTTCTCGATGGTCCTGGCCGGCTTCGCCCCCGCCGGCGCGGGGAGTAGCGCACCACCACCGCCGGCCCCGGCGGCGCCCCCCGCCCCCACGGCTCCAGCCGCGGCGCCGGCCGAGACTCACGCGGAAGAACCCGCGGAGGCCACGCCGCCCCGCGTCAGCTACCTCCACGGCGAGGTCTCCCTCTGGCGGCCAGGAGCGCAGGACTGGACCGCCGCCGCGCTCAACATGCCGCTGGCGCCGGGCGACGTCCTCTACGCGGGCCCGGCCGGCAACGTGGAGATCCAGGTGGGACCGCGCGCATTCGTGCGCGCCGCCTACGGCGCCCAGATCGGCCTCGACAACCAGGAGCCGGACTTCGTGCAGCTCCGCGTCACGTCCGGCTACGCCGCGGTGGACCTGCGCGAGCTCCAGCCGGGACACGCAGTGGAGCTCGACACGCCCGGCGGCGCATTCACGATGGAGCGCGCCGGCTACTACCACGCGGAGGTCTCGGCGGACACGACCACGTTCCGCACGCATCGGGGCGGCACCGCGACCATGACACCGTCGGGCGGCGCCGCCGCCCCGGTGGCCGCGAACCAGCAGGTGGTGATCTCGGGCGGCGCATCGCCTCGCGTGGAGACAGGAGCCGCCGCGCCGCTCAGCTCGTGGGACCGCTGGAACTACCAGCGCACCGACTACCTGACCCAGCCCGCGAGCGCCAAGTACGTCTCGGCGGGCGTCTACGGTGCGGAGGCGCTCGACCAGCACGGGAGCTGGCGGAGCGTCGAGAGCTACGGCAGCGTCTGGGTGCCGGCCGGCGTGCCGTCGGGCTGGTCGCCCTACACGACCGGGCACTGGATCTGGGATCCGCGATTCGGCTGGACGTGGCTCGACGACGCCCCCTGGGGCTGGGCGCCGTACCATCACGGCCGCTGGGTCTTCGTCGGCCCGTACTGGGCGTGGGCGCCGGGCCCGGTGCTGGTGCGCCCGGTCTACTCGCCCGCGCTCGTGGTCTTCCTCGGCGGCCCGGTCGTGGTCGGCCGCCCGGTCTACTGGGCTCCCCTCGGCTGGGGCGAGCCGGTGATCCGCTGGTGGGGTGGGCCGCGTTTCGTGGGCGTGGCCTGGTGGGGAGGCTGGGGCGGACCGCGCGTGGTCAACAACGTGGTGATCGCCCGCACCACCACCGTCAACGTCACCAACATCACGGTCTATCACAACGTGAACGTGACCAACGCGGTGGTGGGCGTGCCGGCCGGCCGCTTCGGTCAACCCGGCATCCGGGCCGCTCGTCTGACGGATGCCGCCGAGGTGCGCCAGCTCGCCCCGGTGCGCGGCGCGCTCGAGGTGCGGCCGGTCGCCGCGAGCCTCACCGCCGGCGCGGGGCCGGCGGCGTCGCGGCCGCCGGAGTCGGTGCGCTCACGTGCGGTCGTGGCGACGCGCGCGCCGCGGGACTTCTCGCCGGAGCTGCGGGCCGAGGGCCTGGCCGCCGCGACGCCCGCCACCGGACCGCAGCCGCAGCAGCGCATCGTGCCCGCGCCCGCGCGCACCGTGACGCCGCAGGCCGCGCCGGGCGGAAGCGGAGCGCCGCGCGCCGCCGGTGGGGCCGGACGGGCCGCGTCCGGGGACGGCCCGCGGCGCGAGCGAGGCCGCGGCGGGGCGGAGCGCGGCGCGGGCCAGCCCGCGCCGCCGGGCGGCGCCGCGCGAGAAGCGGCGCCGTCGCGCCAGGCGGTACCGCCCGCGCCACCCGCTCCCGGCGTCCAGAGCGCTCCCGGGGGCCAGCCGGCCGCGGCGGGTCACGCCGAGCCGAAGGCCCGGCGCCAGCCGGCGGAGCATCCCGGGCGCGCCGAGGCACCGGCGCGCGGCGGCAACCCGGAGCGGGGCGCGGTCGAGCGCGGCGGTGGCGAGCGCGGCGGCGGCGAGAAGGGTGGCGCGCGCGGCGAGCGCGACCGCTAGGCGGCGCGGCGCGCGGTCAGCGGATGCCGGCGCGCATGAAGCTCTGCACGAACTGCCGCTGGAAGAGCAGGAACGCCACCAGCAGCGGGCCCGAGGTCATCAGGGTCGCCGCGGTGATGATCGACCAGTCCACCCCCTGATCGACCGAGGAGAACACCTGTAACCCCACGGTGAGCGGCCGCGACTGCACCGAGTTCGTGACGATCAGCGGCCACAGGAAATTGTTCCAGTGGTAGCTCACCGAGACCAGCCCGTAGGCGATGTAGACCGGCCGCGCGAGCGGCACGTAGACGCGCCAGAGCGTCTCGAGCGGTCCTGCGCCCTCCACCCGCGCCGCCTCGTCCAGCTCCTTCGGCACCGTCTTGAAGGTCTGGCGCAGGAGGAAGATGCCGAACGCGGAGGCCATGTAGGGCAGGCCGATGGCCCAGAGCGTGTCGAGGATGCCGAGCCGGCTCATGGTCCGGTAGTTCTCCACGATCAGCACGTCCGGCATGATCATGAGCTGCACCAGCACCAGCAGGAAGGCGACCGCGCGCCCCGCGAACGCGAAGCGCGCGAAGGCGTAGGCCGCGAGCGTGCAGAGCACGAGCTGGACGGCCAGGATCATGGCCACCAGCAGCGTGGTGTTGACGAAGTAGCGGGCGAAGGGCGCGGCCGCCCATGCCTTCGCGAAGTTCTCGAGGGTGAGCGGCGCGCCCGGGACGAAGCGCGTCGAGAACTCGGCCGGGTGAAAGGCGGTCCACACCGCGTAGGCCAGCGGCAGCGCCCAGAGCACCCCGAGCAGCCAGGCGCCCGCCGTTTCGAGCGCGCGGGTCATTGATAATGCACCCGCCGGTCCAGCAGCAGGAACTGCCCCAGGGTCACCGCGGCCAGGATCACGAGCAGGACCAGGGTGAGGGCCGCCGCGTAGGCCTGGTCCCAGAACTTGAAGCCCACGTCGTAGATGTAGTAGAGCAGCAGCGCGGTGGTGTTGTCGGGGCCGCCCTTGGTCATCACCACGATGTGGTCCACCAGCCGGAACGAGTTGATCACCGCGTTCACCAGCACGAAGAGGGTCGTGGGCATCAGGAGCGGAAACGTCACGCGGCGGAAGAAATACCAGGGCCCGGCGCCCATCAGGGCCGCCGCCTCGCCCAGCTGGGGCGAGAGCGACTGGAGCGCGGCCAGGTAGAAGATCATGAAGAAGCCCGCTTCCTTCCAGACCGTCACCACCACCAGGCAGCCGAGCGCGGTCTCCCGGCTGCCGAGCCAGTTGTGGCTCGGAAGACCGAGGAGGCCGGTGATCTGCTCGAGCAGGCCGTAGCCCGGCGTGTAGAAGAAGAGCCAGATGTTGGCCACCGCGATCATCGGCAGCACGGTCGGGGTGAAGAAGGCCAGCCGCAGCAGCGAGCGCCCCCTGATGCGCCCGTTCACCCAGATCGCCATCAGCAGCGCCAGCGCGATCGACACCGGAATCGTCCCCACCGCGAACCACACGTTGTTCCCCACCACCTGCCAGAACACCGGATCCTCCACCATCGCCCGGTAGTTGTCCGCCCCCGCCCACACCGCCGCCCGCCCCGCCTTCGGGTTCGAAAAGAAGCTGTGATACAGCGTCGCCGCCACCGGGAAATGCGTGAACACCACCAGCAACACCGCCGCCGGCAACAAGAGCAGCCAGCCCTGCACATGGACACGCCACCGACGCGGAGTCGCAGAGCCAGCGACGATGCCGCTCATGCTGCTCGTGTCACTCATTCGCAACCCGGTGCGGCGGGTGGGGGTGGGGTGGCCGGCGGGGCGGGCCTCCCGGGAACACGCTGACTCGCTACCCGTGTTCTGCACTCATGGCGAGCCACGAGATTTTGGTCTGCGACTTCGACCACGCGCAGAAGACACGGTTCCCGGGAGGCCCGCCCCGCCGGCCACCCCACCCCCACCCGACCACCCGCGAGGCCGGGCATCAGCGGCGGTATGGCCGCAGGATGCGTTCAGCTTCGCGCTGAGCGTCCTTCATCGCCTGGTCGGCAGGCTTCGCGCCGGTCAGCGCGGCCTGTAGCCCATCGTTCAAGGCTTTCGTCACCCGCTGGTTGTCGTGCGTGGACAGCTCCGCGACCGCGTACTGGAGCTGATCGCGCGCCACCGCGGCGGCGGGGAAGCCGGCGACGTACTGCTTCATGGCCGGCGTCTCCCACGCGTCCGCGCGCACCGCCACGTAGCCGGTGTCGATGCCCCACTGCGCCGCCCGCTGTGGCGACGTGATCCACTTGATGAACTTGAGCGAGGCGGCCTGCTGGGCCGGCGTGCTCTTCTTGAAGACGTGGAAGTTGCCGCCGCCGGTCGGCGAGCCGCGCCGCTTGCCCGCCGGCAGCATGGCCACCCCGAACTCGAACTTGGCGTTGTTCTTCACGTTGGTCAGGTTGCCGGTGGTGGTCCACATCATGGCGGTCTTGCGCTCGAAGAAGTCCTTCGGGGTCGTTCCCCATTCGATGATGCCGGTGGGCATGACCTTGTGCTTGCCGCTCAGGTCCATCCAGTACTGGAGCGCCTCCACCACCGCCGGCTTGTCGTAGTAGGTCTCGTTGCCGGCCTGGTTCATCAGCAGCACGTCGCTCTGGGTGGTGAAGCCCTGGAAGAGCCAGTACGGGAAGCCGGAGGACGGCACCTCGATTCCCCACTGCATGACGTTGCCGCTGCCGTCGCGCTTGGTGAGCTTGCGCGCGTACTCGACCTGCTCGGCCCAGGTGGCGGGCGGCTTGTTCGGGTCGAGGCCGGCCTCCTTGAAGGCCTCCTTGTTCCAGTACAGCACGATGGTGGAGCGCTGGAACGGCACGCCCCAGGTCTTGCCCCCGGTCTGGCTGTTGAGCATGAAGGCGGGGAAGAAGCTCTTGAGCCAGCTCCGGTCCTCCGCG
>DATGBR010000131.1:0-2826 GCA_035312605.1 Candidatus Methylomirabilota bacterium | reverse complement strand
GCCTCGGGATGGTCACGAAGCCCCCGTTTGCCGCGTATGTGCTCCCGCCGCTGCTTTGGGCGGTATGGCACGCCCTCCGTGCCCCGGACCGCCGCCGCCGGCTAGGCCTCCTCGCCCTGGCGCTCGTTCTCGCCGGAGGGCTCGCGATCCCCTGGTACGGGCCCCGCTTGCTGGGCCTCCCGATGCAGATCTCGAACCGATCCTTCAAGCAGGCCGCGGAGTCGGGGTATCCGGAGACATTCACCCGCGAGGCGCTCGTCTACTACGCCCGCGTGCTGCCGACCCAGTTCGGGATCCTGGCGGGCCTGCTGTTCGCCTGGGGTGCCGTGGCCCTTCGCAGGCAGCGCCCGATCCGGGGCTTCCTCTGGGCCGGCATCGTTCCCTTTGCGCTGTTCTCCCTGATCCAGAACAAGAACCTGCGCTACACCTTGCCGATCCTTCCCGCCGCCGCGCTGGTCGCCACCGCCGGATGGCGCGCGCTGGATCCGCGATGGCGACGGGGGCTGACGTGGGTCTGCGTGGGCGTGGGCGTCGCCCAGGTTTCCATGGTGGCCTTCCTGATTCCAGCTCCGCCGCAGATCCCGGGGCTATCGCTGCCGATGGTGTTCGGGCTGCCGCCCAGCCGCGCGGACTGGCAGCACGCGCGGATCCTCGCCGACCTCGAGCGGCTGAGCGGAGGGGCACCGGCGACCGTGGCCGTGGTGCCCAACCACAACTTCTTCTCCGTCTCCAACTTCCGCTACGAGGGCGCCGTCCGGCGCCTGGCGCTGCAGATGACCCGCCCGTGGAGCGACGCGCCGCTCGGCGTCGACTTTGTGATCCTCAAGACCGGGTCGCAGGGGCCGAGCTTCTCGGTGGCCAAGGCCGAGCGCATCACGAGCGCCTTCGACGGCGGGGATCCGTACCTCGCCGAGATCTTTCCCGTCGTGAGCGAGTACGCGCTGCCGGACGGCAGCCGTGGGATCCTGCGGCGGCGCCGCATCGAGCCCCTCCCCGAGGCCGCGGGTCCCGCGCTGGCCCGCCGCCTCCGCGGCTCGCCCGAGCAGCTCATCGGCGCGTACCTGCGCGACCCGGTCGGTCTGCGGGTGCAGCTGGACTACCGGCCGCAGGCGCTCGTGCGTGGCGAGGTGGATCGCATCTCGATCGAGGCCGACTCGGCCGTGGTGGGCGAGCTCAAGCGCAAGGACCGAGCCCCGCTCCGCGTCCGTGAGACCCGTCTGGAGGTGGAGGGACTGGTCTTCAATCCCAGGCGGCTACTGGAGACGGGGCGCCTCGAAGTGCTCGACGTCACCGCGCTGCGCATCAAGCATCTGGTCGTCACCGAGGACGACCTGCGCGAATTCCTGCGGGGTCAACCGCCCGGTGGCGTGGCCGTGCGACTCGCCGACGGCACGGCGGACGTGCAGGTCAGCGGCCTCGGTTTCCGGATATCGGCGCGCGTCGGGCTGCACGCCAGCGCGACGGGGAGCCCGTTCGCCCTCACCGCCGAACGCGTGAAGCTCGGGCCCCTGCCGGTGCCCACCGCGTTGAGCAACTGGATAGTGAGGCAGTTCGACCCGAGCCTGGCGCTTCGCCGGCTGCCGATCCCGGTCGTCCTCAACCCGATCGCGATCAGGCCGGGCCGACTCGAGATCGGCCCGTGACGCGCGACCTACGCGGCCAGCTTCACCTTGTCGCCCACCGGGCTCGCGAGCCGGAGGAGCATCAGCACCCGGATCACCACCCACGAGGGATCGAACTCGAAGCGGCCCATGCTGAACTTGGGGCTCGAGGGATAGGCGTGGTGGTTGTTGTGCAGGCTCTCACCGCCGGTCAGCCACGCGAGCACGCGCAGGTTGGTGGCGGAGTTGGTGCCGAAGTTCCGGCGCCCCCACCAGTGGCCGAGGCCATTGATCGACGGGGCCAGCACGAAGACGTAGAGGATGAAGTGGCTCAGGGCCAGTAGCAGCCCCCAGCCCGGCCCCAGGACCAGCATGGCCGCCGCGATGCCGACCACTCCGCCGAGCGTGCCCTTGTTGAAGAGCACGCGGTCCCAGATATCGTCGCGGATGTCCTTGGCCCAGCGGGTCAGGGTCTCGGGATTGCGGGCCTCTCGCACGTAGTAGTAGACGTTCCAGAGCTGGATCTTCCAGAAGCCGTGCACCAGCGGGCTGTGCGGATCCTTCTCGGTGTCGGTGAAGGCGTGGTGCTTGCGATGGACCGCCACCCATTCGCGTCGGTTCTGGCCGGTGGTGAACCAGAGCACGAACCGGAACCCCCAGTCGGCGAGCGGGTGCAGCCGGAGCGCGCGGTGGGCGAGGCCACGATGCAGATACACCGACGTCGCGATGACGGCGGCCTGCGTCACCAGGAGCGTGCCGATCACATAGAAGAGCGGTCGAAGCACCGATGGTTCTCCTTGTATGGTTGTCTCTTCGGGGGAACGCGGAGGGTCACTTTGCCGCATGACCCACTACCGCGCTCAGGCTAGCACACTCACCTTATAAGTGGGGGGACAAACGTCCAGGGCAAACGACCTAGGAGGCCGCGGTCTTGGGATCCAGCACGTCCCGCAGCCCGTCGCCCAGCAGGTTGAGTCCCAGCACGGTCAGCGCGATCGCCCCTCCGGGGAAGATGGCATACCACGGGTTGAGGCCGAGGAAGCCCTGGGCCTCCTTGAGCATGAGCCCCCAGGACGGATTGGGCGGCTGGGTCCCGAGCCCGAGATACGAGAGCCCGGCCTCGGCCAGGATCGCGACCGGAAAGCTGATGGTGGCTTGTACGATCAGCGGGGGCAGGGTGTTGGGCAGGATGTGACGGCCGATCAGGGCCCGGTCGCCCGCGCCG
>DATGBR010000130.1:0-22844 GCA_035312605.1 Candidatus Methylomirabilota bacterium | reverse complement strand
CCGCCCAACTCCTTCGCGCTGGGGCGGTCGGTCGAGTACTTCAAGATCCCCCGCAACGTGCTGACGATCTGCGTGGGGAAGTCCACCTATGCGCGGTGCGGCATCATCACGAACGTGACCCCGTTCGAGCCGGAGTGGGAGGGCTACGTGACCCTCGAGATCAGCAACACCACCCCGCTTCCGGCCAAGATCTACGCCAACGAGGGCATCGCGCAGGTCCTGTTTTTTGAATCGGACGAGGCCTGCGAGACGTCATATGCTGACAGGCAGGGGAAGTATCAGGGCCAGCAGGGGATCGTGCTTCCGACCGTCTAGGCCCTGAGACCGGTCCCGCGTACGCGGGGCCAGGAGGTGACGTCCGATGGCTGAGCAGAAGAAGAAGGAGACGAGGCCGACCAAGCCCAACGAGGGCGGCGACGACGCCGGCGCGGGTAGCGCCGACCTCTCCAAGAAGGGCAAGAAGATCAAGGAAGAGCTGGACAACCTGCTGGACGAGATCGACGACATCCTCGAGGAGAACGCCGAGGAGTTCGTGAAGAGCTATGTCCAGCGCGGCGGCCAGTAGCCGCGCGTCAGCCCGAGGAGCCGGAGGCGTACCATGCCGATCTACGAATACGGGTGCTTGGCCTGCGGAGCGCAGTTCGAGAAGTTCATGCAGGTGGCGACCGCGGTGGCCTGCCCGTCGTGCGAGAGCGATCGCGTCAGCCGTCGTCTCTCGGTGGTCGGCGTGAAGGTGGGCGGACGCGCGAGCGATCCGTCGGCCGCGCCGATGGGCGGGGGCGGAGGGTGCTGCGGAGGCGGCTGCGGCTGTCACTGATCGCCATCACGCGTCGCGTGCACGTCGGAGGGGCCTTCGGGCCCCTTTGCTGTTCCGGCTGAGTCGTTCCGGCTGACCTCGCTGGACAGAGCCCCGCCTCGCTCCTATACTCGCCCCGTGGATCTGCGCCAGCTCGAGATCTTCGTGAAGGTTGCCGAGCTCGGCTCGTTTTCCCGGGCGGCCCAGGCCCTGTTCCTGACCCAGCCGACGGTCTCCGAGCACATCCGGACCCTGGAGGACGAACTCGGGGTGCGCCTGCTCGACCGGCTCGGCCGCGGGGCCGCCGTCACCAAGGGCGGCGCACTGCTGCTGGGCTACGCGCAGCGCATGCTCGCGCTGTCGCGCGAGGCGCGGCAGGCGATGGAGCGCTTCCAGGGACGGATGAGCGGAGATCTGCTGGTGGGCGCCAGCACCATCCCGGGGGAGTACATCCTCCCGGCCCTGATCGGACGCTTCAAGGAGAAGTTCCCGGAGATCGCCCTCACCCTGCTGATCGGCGGCAGCCAGGCGGTCACCGAGTGGGTGCTGGAGGGCCGGGCCGAGGTGGGCGTGGTCGGCGCGCGCTCGGGCCATCGCGCGATCGAGTACCGCGAGCTGCTGCCCGACGACATCGTGCTCATCGTGGGCGCGACGCATCCCTGGCAGGGGCGCCCGCTGGTGACGCTCGACGAGCTGCGCGCCGAGCCGCTGCTGCTGCGCGAGCAGGGGTCGGGCACCCGGGCCGCACTCGAGTCGGCCCTGGCCGCCGCGGGAACGGACATCGGCGCGTTCCGGGTCGTGGGCGAGATGGGCTCGACCCAGGCCATCAAGCAGGCGGTCAAGGCGGGGGTCGGGGTGTCGATGCTGTCGCGCCGGGCGGTCGAGGAGGAGTGCCGTGCCGGAAGCGTGTGGTGGCTGCGCGTCCAGGACCTCACGATCACCCGCGCCTTCTATCTCGCCACGCATCGGGAACGGAGTCGTTCCCCCCTCGCCGAGGCCTTCCGGGCCTTCGTCGAGACCGAGGCCAGCTGACGCCGCGCTCCCGTCGGTCCCGCCCCCGATGGATCCCCGCCTGATCGATCCGAAGACCGGCAAGCAGATCCGGCTCACCGCCTACGCGGCCTGCGCCGGGTGAGCGTCGAAGATGGGTCCTGGAGATCTCCAGGACGTGCTGGGCGACCTCCGCCACGAGGAGCACGCCGATCTCCTGGTCGGCCTCGGCCGGAGCGACGACGCCGCGGTCTACCGGGTGACCGACGACGTGGCGATCGTCGAGACGGTGGACTTCTTCCCGCCCATCGTGGACGACCCGTATCTCTACGGCGCGATCGCGGCGGCCAACTCGATGTCGGACGTCTACGCCATGGGGGGGCAGGTGCTCTTCGCCCTCAACGTGGCCGGCTTCCCCCGCGACCTGCCGAAGGCGATCATCGCGGCGGTCTTCCGGGGGGGCGCCGACAAGGTGCGCGAGGCGGGCGGCGTCATCGCGGGCGGGCACACGGTGGTGGACGCCGAGCCCAAGTACGGCCTCTGCGTCACCGGCCGCGTGGACCCGCGCCGGATCCTCGTGAAGGGCGGCCTGCGGCCCGGCCAGCGCGTCTTCCTCTCGAAGCCGCTCGGCACCGGGGTGATCGCCACCGCGGCCAAGAACGACGATTGCGAGCCGGCGGTGCTGGACGGCGCGGTGCAGAGCATGCTCCGGCTGAACCGGGCCGCGGCCGAGGTCGCGCAGGAGGCGGGCGCGGGCGGCGCGACCGACATCACCGGCTTCGGCCTGCTCGGCCACGCGAGCGAGATGGTGGAGGCCTCCGGCGCCGGGCTCACGCTGCGGAGTCGCGACCTGCCGCTCCTGCCGGGCGCGCTCGCGCTCGCCGAGCGAGGCACCTTCAGCGGAGGGATGGGCCGCAACCGGCGCTACCTGGAGGACGCGCTCGGCGCCCGCGGACAATTGCGCATCGACCCCGCCGTGCCCGAGGCTCTGGTCAAGCTGCTCTGCGAATCGGAGACGTCGGGTGGGCTGCTCTTCGCGGTGGAGGCCGGACGCGCCGGGACGGTGCGGGACGGCTTCGCGCGGCGCGGCGAGCCGGTGTGGGACGTCGGCGTGGTGACGGCGGAGGCGGGGTTGGCTCTGGTCTAGCGCGCGGCGTCGGAGCGCTTCAGGAAGGCGATCAGCTTCTGGCGCAGCTCGGGCGGCAGCTTGGCTTCGGGGGTCTCACGGAGGCGGCGGGCGGCGTCGACGGTCCCCCGGTACGTGTTGACGAAGGCCACGCACGGGGGGCACCCATCCAGATGCCACTCGAGCAGCTCGGTCTGGTCGCGTGGGAGGGTACCGTCGATGTAGTCGGCGAGGAGCTCCACGCATTCCGGGCACCCGATTTCCCGCGAGGATCCGTCCATTCGCTCTCCCTCACCGCTGAGGCACTGGGCTTGTGACGCAACCTTAACACACGTCCGCGCCGAGGCAAGTCGGTCTTTGCCCGCGGGGCCCCCGGCCGCATTGCCTTCCCGCGCGGCCCCAGTGTAGGCTCGTCGCACCCATGGCCGCCCGCGTGGCTATCGTGACGCCGTTCGCCGCTCCCTCGGTTCGAGGCAACGCGATCACAGTCGACCGCATCGCCCGCGGGCTTCGAGAGCGCGGGGTCGAGCTGCGCGTCTGGGATCTGTCGGTGGCGCCCGAGACCGCGGTCGAGCACCAGATCGGCCAGTTCCGGCCCGCGGTCGTGCACGCCTTTCACGCCCTCCGCACTGGTCCGGCCGCGCTCCGCCTGGCCCGTCGCGTTGGCGCGCCCCTGCTCGTGACCGTCACCGGGACCGACGTCAACCAGGATCTCCTCGATCCGGACTCGGCCCCGGTCGTGCGCCGGGTGCTGGAGGGCGCGGCCGCGATCAGCGTCTTCGACGAGTCGATGGCCACCGTCATCGTGGAGGCCCTGCCGGAGGTGGCCGGTCGCCTCGTGGTGATTCCCCAGAGCGCCGCCTTCGAGGCGGCTCCCGCCGGGCACTGGGCTCCCGCCGCCACGCTGCAGCGGGCGCCCGGCCCGCTCGTGCTGTTCCCGGCCGGGATCCGGAGCGTGAAGCGTCCGCTCCTGCCCCTCGATCCGCTCGAAGGCCTGCTCGCGGAGTATCCGGGGCTCGAGCTGATCTACGTCGGGCCGATCCTCGATCCGGCCGTCGGAGAGGGCCTGCTGCGGACGCTCCCGTCCTACCCGTGGGCGCGCCACATCGGCGCGGTGCCGCATCACCGCATGCCGGCCCTGCTCGAGCTGTCCGACGTGGTGCTCAACTGCTCGCTCTCCGAGGGCGGCATGGCCAACTCGGTGCTCGAGGCGCTGGCGCTCGGCCGCGCGGTCCTCGCCTCCGACATCCCGGGCAACCGCTCGCTCGTCGAGGACGGGGTCACCGGGCTCTTGTTCGGCACGCCCGAGGAGCTGGCCGCCAAGGCCGACCGCCTGCTCAAGGATCCCGACCTCCGCGCCCGGCTCGGCCAGACCGGCCGCGAACGCGTGAGCGCGCGCTTCGGCCGCGACCGTGAGACGGACGGCTATCTTGCCGCGTACACGCGGCTGACACCCGCGGTCAACTAGGCGCTCGCGGCACGCTCCTTGCCTTGCTCGCGCTCGGGCGCGCGCGAGGAACGCCCACCGATGGGGTTTCGAGCGCTCTCCGCGCGACGCGTTGAGTGAATTTTCGGCACGTCGCACACGCGGAGGGCAAGCGCGGGAGACTTTGCGCAACCGCATCGGGGGCAAGTAGTTGACGGGGGTGGGACGCCCCCCTATGATGAGTCAATTCCAAGGCGGGAAAGGAGCCGTTCATGGCGCAGCCTCCCGTGTCGAGCGAGTCCCAGGAGCAGCGGGTCGCGGAGTTCGTCAACGCTTACCAGTCGCTCCGGGCCGAGGTCGGCAAGATCATCGTCGGCCACAGCGAGGTCGTCACCCAGGTCCTGATCGGCCTCTTCGCGGGCGGCCACGTGCTCCTCGAAGGCGTGCCGGGTCTCGGCAAGACGCTCCTGATCAAGACGCTTGCCGAGAGCCTCGAGCTATCGTTCTCGCGCATCCAGTTCACGCCGGATCTGATGCCGGGCGACATCATCGGCACCAACATCATCGTGGAGGACGCGCAGGGGCGGAAGCACTTCCAGTTCCAGCGCGGGCCCATCTTCGGGCACATCCTGCTCGCCGACGAAGTGAACCGGGCCACGCCCAAGACGCAGTCGGCCCTGCTCGAGGGCATGCAGGAGGGCGCGGTGACCGTGTCCGGCTCCGGGCACCCGCTGCCGTCGCCGTTCTTCGTGCTCGCCACCCAGAATCCCATCGAGATGGAGGGCACGTACCCGCTCCCCGAGGCCCAGCTCGACCGGTTCCTGTTCAAGGTCCGGGTGCGCTACCCGGCCCTCGAGGAGCTGACCGAGATCATCGACCGCACCACCCACGTGCGCGCGGTCGAGGTGCGGCGCGTCCTGACCGGGCCGCAGGTGCTCTCGATGCGAGAGCTGGTGCGCGAGATCCCGATCGCCACCCACGTGCGCGACCTCGCCTCTTTCATCGTCCTCGGCACCCATCCCCAGTGGGAGCGGGCGCCCGAGTCGGCCCGCCGGTACATCCGCTACGGGGCGAGCCCGCGGGGCGCGCAGGCGCTGGTGCTCGGCGCGAAGGTCCGCGCCCTGTCCGACGGCCGGTTCAACGTGAGCGTCGACGATCTGCGGGCGATGGCGCTGCCCGCCCTGCGTCACCGCCTCATCTTGAACTTCGAGGGTGAGGCGGCGGGAGTGGACGTGGACGACCTCGTGGGCCAGATCGTCGAGGCCGCCGAGGCGATGAGTGGGACGGGGAAAGAGGTGTTCCTGAGGTAGAGAGGAGGCAGTCGATGCCCGGTCCCACGGTGATCGAGCGGCTGGTCGCAGACGTCGCCCGGCAGATCCGGCTGCGGCGGGCGGAGTTCTACGGCCTGCGCGGCCTCTTCTGGGGCGCGGTGGCCGCGGTGCTGCCGCTCCTGTTCAAGGAGTCGCTGGGCCCGTGGAGCTACGCGGGCGCGGGGCTGTTCCTGCTCGCGGGCGCGGCCGCGGGCGCCGGCTACGGTCTCCTCCTCAGGCTCCCCGCCGCCGAGGCGGCCCGGCTCGCCGATCGCGGCTCCGGGCTGCAGGAGCGGATCAGCACCGCGCTCGAGTGGGCGGAGCGCCCCGACCGCACGCCGATCGTGGACGCGCTGGTGGCCGACGCGACGACGCGCGCCGGGCAGCTCGGCGCCCGGCGCATCATCCCGCGGCGGGTCCCGCGCGAGGCCCGGCTCGTGCCGGTCCCCCTGATCCTCGGGCTCGTGCTCGCGGCCGCGCCGCCGATCCCGCTTCCCCAGGCCCGCCTGCCCAACTTCTCGGTCTCCCGCGACGAGGACGAGGAGAAGGCGGCGGTCGACCGCAGCGGGGAGGCCCAGCAGGCGGAGCGCAAGCAGGCCACCCGGCGCGACCAGGTGCAGCGCACCGACGTGCAGGAGCGCAATCTGAGCCCGCGCCTGGGCGGCGGCGGGCAGAGCCAGCCGGGCGACCTGGCCGCGGTGTTCAAGGACACTTCCCTGGGCGGGCGCGCGCCCGACTTCAACTCGTTCCTCAAGAAGGGCGACGAGCGCCTCCGCATGCTCGATTCGCTCGAGCGGCTGCCGGACCTCCAGAGCGACTTCACCCAGAGCCAGGCCCGCATGGTCTTCCAGAAGGCCAAGGCGCTGCGGGGCGGACTCGACCCGAACAAGAAGGTCTCGCCGGAGAAGCTGCGAGAGCTGCTGGGCGAGATGGAGCGGCTCGGACGCAAGAACGGCGGGCAGGGGCAGGGCAACTGGTCGGGCGACGCCTACGAGGGCATGGAGGCGCTCGAGGGCGGGCAGACCGACAAGGCGATGGAAGCGATGGAGCGCGCGCTCAACAAGATGCGCTCGATGGAAGAGCGCGGCCGCGACGGCAAGGGCCTGAAGGGCGGGCGGGAGAGCGAGCGCCGGGGCGGCAAGCGCGGCGACAAGGGCAGCGGGCAGCCGGGCGGGCCGGGAGACGAGGGCGACTTTCCCGAGGGCGAGGGCCTGCTGCCCGGGCGCGGCAAGAGCGGGGCGCCGAAGGGCGACGCCACCGCGCGGCTGCGCGGCAGCCCGTTCGACGTGGGGGTCGAGGGCGAGGCGCGGGCCGGGCGGAAGCAGGGCATCGACACCAACATGGTGGGGCGCGGCGCCCAGATGCCTTCGCGGCTGCAATACATGGGCGTGCTCGGGCAGTACCGTAAGATGATGGAAGAATCCATCGCGCGGGAGCAGGTGCCGCGCGACTTCCAGAGTCAAGTGAAGGAGTACTTCCAGTCGCTGGATGAGAAATAGCGGCGTGGCCACCGTGCGCGCGGGCCAGGAGCTGCTGTCCGCCGACTTCCTCACCCAGCTCGAGCGCCTGAGCCTGCTCTCCCGCCGGTCGTTCCGCGGGCGGGTCAAGGGCGAGCGCCGCAGCCCGCGCAAGGGCATCAGCGTCGAGTTCTCCGACTACCGCCCGTACGGCGTCGGCGACGACCTGCGCTACGTCGACTGGAACGTCTACGCTCGCCTCGACCGGCTCTACCTCAAGCTCTTCGTCGACGAGGAGGATCTCTGCCTGCACCTCCTGGTGGACGCCTCCGCCTCCATGGGCTTCGGCGACCCCTCGAAGCTCGACCACGCGGCGCGACTGGCCGCCGCGCTGGGCTTCGTGGGGCTGGTGGGACTCGAGCGGGTCGGGGTGGGCGTGGTGCGGGAGCGGATGGCGGAGGGCTTCAACCCGGCCCGCGGGCGCAGCCAGGTGCTTCCGCTCATGAACTTCCTGGGGCGGCTCGAGCCCGGCGGCGCGACCTCGCTCAACGAGGGGCTCTCCGCCTACGCCCTCCGCTCGCGCGAGGCGGGCCTGGCCGTGCTCGTCTCGGACCTGATGGATCCAGGCGGCTACGAGCGCGGGCTCAAGGCCCTGCTCGAGCGGCGCTTCGACGTGCACGTCATCCACGTGCTCGCCCCCGACGAGATGAACCCCGGCTTCGGCGGGGACCTGCGGCTGCTCGACGCGGAGACCAACGAGCTGCGCGACCTGACGCTCGACGGCGAGGCCCTGCGCGGCTACCACCAGCGGCTGCGCGAGTTCCTCGAGCGCGCCGAGCAGTTCTGCCGTGGGAACGAGATCGCCTATCACCGCGTGGTGACCGATAGCCCGGTGGAGGAGTTCATGCTCCGCCAGCTCAAGGGACTGCTGCTGGCATGAACTTCCTGAGCCCGTTCGCGCTGCTGCTCGGCACCCTCGCGGTGCCGCTGCTGCTCCTGTACTTCCTGAAGGTGCGCCGCCGGCAGATGCCGGTCTCGAGCCTCCTGCTCTGGCAGGCGGCCCTGCGCGACCGCGAAGCCTCCACCTTCTTCCAGCGCCTGCAGCGCGATCCGCTCCTGATCTTGCAGATCCTGGCCCTCCTCGCGCTCACCGTCGCGCTGGCCCGGCCCGCGGTGACCGTGATGGGACAGGGGGCGAAGCGGGTTGTCATTGTCATGGACACCTCGGCGTCCATGAAGGCCACCGACGTCTCTCCCTCGCGCTTCGGGCAGGCCCAGCGGGCCGCGCTGGGGCTGCTCGGGCGCCTGGGCGAGGGCGCCGAGGTGATGGTGGTCGAGGCGGGCGTGCAGCCGAAGGTGGTGGTGCCGTTCACGCGCGAGCACGACCGGGTGGCCTCCGCCCTCCGGTCCATGGAGGGGCACGACCTGCCGAACCGCCTCGCGGAGGGGCTGCGCACCGCGCGGGCCCTGGTCGGCGCGGATCCGCGGGCCGAGATCCATGTCTTCACCGACGGGGCGCACCCCGAGGCCGCACAGGCGCAGGGCGACGACGTGCGGGTGCGCTGGACCGGGGTCGGCCGCCGATCCCACAACGTGGGCATCACGAGCCTCGCGGTGCGGCGCAACTACTTCGGTACCTACAACTCGCAGGCCTTCTTCTCGGTCGGGAACTTCTCCTCCGAGCGGCAGAGCTTCTCCCTCCGCCTGACCCTCGACGACGAGACCCTCACCGAGCGCACGCTCACCCTCGACCCCCAGGTGCGGCGCGCGATCGTGGTGCCCTTCAGCGAGCAGCGCGGCGGGGTCCTCAAGCTGAAGCTCGACGTCTCCGACGATCTCGACGCCGACAACGTCGCCTACGCGGTGATCCCGGCGCCCCGGACCCTTTCGGTGCTGCTGGTCAGCCCGGGCAACCTGTTCCTCGAGAAGGTCCTCCACACCGATCCCCAGGTGAAGCTCGAGGTCCGCAAGCCGGACGCTTACCAGGGCGGGATGGAAGGCTTCGACGTGGTGGTGGTCGACAGCGTGAGCCCGCCCAAGCTCGGCAACGGGCGGTTCGTGCTCGTCAACACCGTGCCCACCGACGTGCCGCTCGAGGTGCTGGGCCGGCTCGACAACCCCACCATCATGGACTGGGATCGGACGCATCCGATCATGCGCCAGATCGACTTCGCCAAGGTGACGATCGAGGACGCGATGCGCGTCCGGCCGGTCGCGGCGGGCAAGACGCTGGTGGAGGCGGTGGGCGGCCCGCTGATCTACGCCCTCGAGGAGCGCGACCGCAAGGCGCTCTTCTTCGGCTTCGATCTCTTCCGCACCGACTTCCCCCTGCGGGTGGCCTTCCCCCTAATCCTCTCCAAGGGGCTGCGCTGGCTGAGCCCGGTCGGCCTCGACCAGTCGAGCCTCCAGCTGCAGGCGGGCCAGCCCATCCTGCTGCCGGTGGAGCACGGGGTGACCACCGCCACCGTGCGCACCCCGTCGGGGCGTAGCGTGCGGGCCCAGGTCAACCGGGGCATGGCGAGCTTCACGGATACCGACGAGGTCGGCATCTACGCGGTCGTGACCGGCCGCGGCGAGACCAAGGTCGCGGTCAACCTGATGAACGCCGACGAGTCGGATCTCACCCCGCAGCCGGTGCCGACCTTCGTGGAGGGGGTGCGGCCCGAGTCCCCGCCGGTGCTGATCCAGCGCGAGCTGTGGCCGTTCTTCGTGATGCTGGCCCTGCTGCTGTTCGCCCTCGAGGGCTTCCTCTACTGGCGGCGCCAGACCGGGGGCCGTCTCGGGCTGCCCCGCGGCCTGGGCGACCGGTGGGCGCTCGGCCTGCGCTGCGCGCTGCTCGCGGTGCTGCTCCTGTCGCTGACCAAGCCGACGATCCCGCGCTGGGCCGACCGCCTGAACGTCACGTTCCTGCTCGACGTGTCGGACAGCGTGAGCCTGGCCGCGCGCGAGAGCGGGTACCGCTTCGCGGCCCAGTCGGTCGCCGCGATGCAGCCGGGCGACCAGGCGGGTGTGGTGGTGTTCGGGGAGGAGGCGATGGTGGACCAGCCGCTGCGCCCGACCTCGAAGATCGAGCGGCCGCAGGCCCACGTCCCCGGGCGCGGCACCAATCTCGCGCAGGCCCTGCAGCTCGGCCTGGCCACCGCGCCGCCCGGCCAGGCCAATCGCTTCGTGCTCCTCACCGACGGACGCCAGAACATGGGCAACGCGCTCGCGGTGGCCCAGGCGGCCAAGGACGCGGGCGCCGACATCTACTACGTGCCGGCGCCGCTGACCTTCCCGCAGGAAGTGGTGGTGGAGTCGATGGTGCTGCCCCAGGAGGTGAAGTTCGGCGAGCCCTTCCAGGCCAAGGTGGTGGCCTGGAGCCAGGCGGAGGCGCAGGGACGGCTCTCGCTCTACCGCAACGGGGAGTTCCTCGGCTCGCAGGTGGTGCGCCTCGCCCCCGGCAAGAACGTGTACACCTACCGCCAGTCGCTCGAGCAGAGCGGCATCCACGTCTACCAGGCCGCGCTCGACGTGGAGGGCGACACCATCGAGGAGAACAACCGCGCGCTCGGCACCCTGGTGGTGCGCGGGCGGCCGCAGGTGCTGCTCGCCGAGAAGGACCGCGTCCAGGCCCAAGCCCTGGCCGCGGCTCTCCGCTCGCAGCACGTGGACGTGACGGTGGTGGAGGCGGACAAGATCCCGAAGGACATGGCGGGCCTGCAGAAGTACGACGGCCTCGTCCTGTCCAACGTCTCCTCGCTCAAGATGACGAAGAAGCAGATGGAGAACATCCGCGACTACGTCCGCGAGCAGGGCGGCGGCCTCATCATGCTGGGCGGCGAGGAGAGCTTCGGCCTCGGCGGCTACTACCGCACGCCGATCGAGGAAGCGCTGCCGGTGACGATGGAGGTGAAGCAGAAGATCGAGATCCCGAGCCTCGCGGTGGTGCTGTCGATCGACCGGTCCGGCTCCATGGCCATGACCACCGACGAGAAGGTGACCAAGCTCGACATCGCCAAGGAGGCCGCCCACCTGGTGGTCGATCTCCTCGACGAGCGCAACGAGGTCGGGGTGATGAGCTGGGACACCGAGTTCATCTGGGACTCGCCTCTCAAGCCGGCGCGCGACAAGCAGTCCATCCACCATGCGATCGCCACCATCAAGGCGGGCGGCGGCACCGACGGCTACCCGGCCCTCAAGGAGTCGTACCAGGTCCTCTTCGACCGGCCGGCCCTCCTCAAGCACGTCATCTTCCTCTCCGACGGTCAGATGACCCGCGGCGACTTCTCGGGGCTCCTGCGCCGGATGGCCAAGGACAAGATCACGGTGTCCACGGTGGCCATCGGCAAGGACGCGGACGTGCCCCTGATGGTCGACGTGGCGAAGTGGGGCCGCGGCCGCTTCTACTACACCGAGGACGACGCCACGATCCCGCGCATCTTCACCCTGGAGACGCAGCTCGCCTCCAAGGCGTCCCTCGTCGAGCAGCCGTTCAAGGCGGTGGTGGCGAGCCCGGCCCACGAGGCGATCCAGGAGATCGATTGGAAGGAAGCGCCGCCGCTGGGCGGGTACGTGGCCACCAGCATGAAGGCGAACGCGGACCTGGTGCTGATGACCCACCAGGAGGATCCACTGCTCGCCACCTGGCGCTACGGGCTCGGCCGCTCGGTCGCCTTCACCTCCGACGCCAAGGCCAAGTGGGGCGTACTGTGGGTGCGCTGGGGCGGTTTCAACAAGTTCTGGTCGCAGGTGACGCGGTGGGCGTTGCGCACCGGCACCCGCAGCGATACGGTGGCCACGGTCTCCCGTACCGACAACGTCGGCGAGGTGACGGTGGACGCGATCGATCCCAAGGGGGAGTTCATCAACTTCCTGGACTCCCAGGTCGGGGTGGTCGCCCCGGACAAGACCCGGACCGTGATCGATCTGGAGCAGGTCGGGCCGGGCCGGTACCGCGGCCGCTTCCCGGCCGGACAGGAGGGGGTGTACCTGGTCGGCATGGCGCAGCGACGCGCCGATCAGATGGTGGGCTCGCAGCTCGCGGGTCTGGTGGTGCCGTACGGCCAGGAGTTCCGCGACCTGGGCGTGGACGAGTCGTTCTTGCGGGAGCTGACCGAGCTCACCGGGGGCGGCATCCTGGCCGAGCCGAAGGACGCGTTCCTGCAGAACCGGCACAAGTCGCGCCTCAGCGTGGACATCTGGCCGTGGCTGGTGGGCATGGTGGCGGTGTTGTTGATTCCCGAGATCGCGCTGCGCCGGATCGGGCCGGTGGGCCTCGGGCGGCTGTGGGCGCGGGTGCGGGTGGGGCGGGCAAAAGGAGGACCAGGGCATGAGAGCGCTGACCAACGCTAGGTGGGCCGTCGTCTCCGCGCTGCTGCTCGCGCTGCTGGGCGCGGGGGGCGCGGAGGCCGCGTCCAAGCCGCGCAACGTCCTGATCCTGCCCTTCACTACCGTGGATCTCACCCGCGACGAGCAGTGGATCGGCGAGGGCATCGCGCAGTCGCTGATGCTCGCGCTCGTGCACGTGCCCGGCCTGGTCCAGATCGACCGCGAGCGGGTCCGCGCGCTCCCGCAGCCGGAGGCGTGGGACGAGACGACCACCGCGAGTGCGGCCAAGCAGCTCGGCGCCGATCTCGCGCTCTTTGGCGAGGTGAAGCGGACCGGCTCGGACCTGATCGTCCAGCCGCGCTTCCTCGAGCTCCGGGGGGACAAGGTGGAGCGGGGCGCGCTCGACACCTTCGCGGTGGCGGAGGGTCAGCTCCTCGACCGGCTGCGCCCGCTGCCCGCCGCCTACCTCAAGGCGCTGAAGGCTCCCGCCAGCGACGTGGAGCTGGCGCGCGCCCAGAAGTGGGCCGCCCCGACGGGCGTCGTGCGCGCGTACGAGCTGTACGTGCGAGGCCGCCACGCCAGCTATCGCGGCACCCAGGACGCGAACGAGGCCGCGGTGGAGTTCCTGAGTCGGGCGATCGAGGCGGACCCGCAGTTCGTGGCGGCCCAGTACGCCCTGGGCGTGGTGCATCAGAACCTCGGCAATCGCTGGAAGGCAGCCGCCCAGTTCCGGGCCTCGGCCCAGCTCGATCCGACCTACGCGGAGCCGTACAAGGCCCTCGGGGATCTCTACCTGACCGCTCCGCGCCGGCTCTTCGAGGAGGCGATCAAGGCCTACGCCAAGGCCATCGAGCTCCGGCCGTTCTACGCGGAGGCCCACGTCGGCCTGGGCGACGCGCTCGCGGCCAAGGGCGAGGTGGACCCGGCGGTGGCCGCGTACCAGAAGGGGCTCGAGTACAACCCGATGAACGCCAAGGTCCACGTCAGCCTGGGCAAGATCTACTACTCGGAAAAGGGGCTCTACTACGAGTCGGTGACCGCCTACAAGAAGGCGATCGACCTCGACCCGGGCTACCTCGACGCGCGGATGGGCCTGGCCGAGGTGTACGAGGACAAGGGCCTCTACAAGGAAGCCATCGAGGAGTACCGCAAGGTCGTGGACGCGGACGCCAAGAACACCGGCGCCCTCTACAACCTGGCCCTCGTCTACGAGAAGGTCGACCCGAAGGAGGCGGTCAGCCTCTGGGAGCGCTACATCGGCCTGGCCGGTAGCCAGCCGTCAGAGAAGGATTGGGTCGACGTCGCGCGCCTGCACCTGAAGAAGCTCAAGCAGCAGGGGAACTAGAGTCCGAGCAGGCTCTTGAGCGCGGGCTTGTTGAAGCCGCGCACCACCTGATCGCCGACCACGATCACCGGGATCGACATCTGCCCGGTGAGCTTGACCAGCTCGTCGCGCGCGTCGGCGTCCGCCAACACGTTGATATCCTCGAAGGCCACCCCCTGAGACGAAAGATACTCTTTCGCCGCCTTGCAGGGCCCTCAGGTGGGACTGCTGAAGACTCGGACCCTCGTCGCTTGGTCGCTCATGCCCCAAGATTAGCACATAGCTCGGCCACGCACCCGGCCGCCGGCGGACGGGCCGAATGGAGGCGTCCGCTATCGCCGGGGATATACTCGACGCGTGGTGGAGACTCACGGACCCCGTGATTCGCTCCAACGCGAGCTGGCCCGCGAACGTCTGAAGAACGCCCGGCGTAGCAACACCGTCCGCTTCTGGGGTGTCTCCGCGTTCTTCCTGTTGTTTCTCGTCCTCGGTGGGCTGCTCCGGATGCCGGCGTGGTCCGGCAATCTCCTGCTCTTCGCGCTCTACTGGCTCGCCACCACCGCGATCTTCCTGGTCAGCCGGCGTTCCGAGCGCATCGTGCTCGCCTCCGGCATGGCGGTCGCGCTCTTCGACGCGCCGCTCGTCTTCTTCCTCCAGTGGGCGACGTTCCCGACCAGCAACCCGAGCGGGGTCGCCGGATTCACGGTCGGGGTCTACGTCCTCCTCGTGATGCTCGCCGCGTTCTCCCTGCAGCACTGGTACGTCATCTTCACCGCGGTGGTGGTGGTCGTGTACGAGGTCCTGTTGCAGCACTTCGCCGGCGTCAGCGTCGGCGCGATGGTGTCCACCGCCATCCTGATCGGCCTCGCCGCCGCGATCTGCTCGTACGCGCAGTACCGGCTGCTGCGCTTCGTCCGACGCGTCGACCGACACATCCGCGCCCATCGGGAGGCCGAGGCGGCGCGCCGACAGGCCGAGCGGGTCTCGGCCCTGGCCGATCTCGCGCGCGAGCTCTCCGGGACCCTCGATCCGACCACGGTGGCCGAGCGGACGGCCGACAGCATCGTCCGCCTGCTCGGGGCCCGTACCGCAATCCTGTTCCGGCGCGATCCCGCGTCGGGTGATCTGGTGACGGTCGCGACCATCGGGATCGACCGCCGGAGCTTCCCGCTCGGCACCCGCCTTCCCGCCGGAGCGGGGGCCACCGGCCAGGCGGTCTCGCGGCGCGAGGTCGTGATCACGGCGGACGTGCTGGCCGAGCCCGGCATCTCGATGCCCCCCGACCTCGAGGCCCGGCTCCTCGAATCCAATCACCGCGCGGCGTGCGCGGTCCCCTTGATCGTGCGCGGCACCGTCATCGGCGCGCTCCGGGTGGCGGACGTGGCGGGACGGCCCTTCACCGACGACGAGGTCCATCTCGCCCAGGCCTTCGCGGACCACGCCGCGTTCTCGCTGGAGAATGCGCGCCTCTACGCCGAGCTGGACGCGCAGCTCCATCAGCTCGAGACGACGCAGCAGCAGCTCGTACAGGCGGGCAAGCTCGCCGCGGTCGGTCAGCTCGTGACCGGGATCGCGCACGAGATCAACAATCCGCTCGCGACCATCATGGGGCAGGCCGAGATGCTGAGCCGTCGCCTCTCGGATGCGGGCCAGCTCGAGCGGGTTGCCAAGATCGCCGATTGCGCGATGCGCGCGGCCACGATCGTGCGCGGTCTGCAGACGTTCGTCCGCCCACAGCCCCACGACGTGGCCGCGCTGGACCTTCGCGACGTCGTGGCGCGGGTGACGTCCCTGCGCCGCGACGCGATGCGGTTCAACGGGGTCGAGCTGATGGAGGACTTTCCGGAGGGTGTGCCGCTCGTGCTGGGCGACGCGGGGCAGCTCGAGCAGGTCGTGCTCAACCTGGTGATCAACGCCGAGCAGGCCGTCGCGGCCGTCACCTCGGCGCCCCGCATCGCGATCGGTCTGAGCGTGCACGACTCGCGGGTGCGCCTGAGCGTCGCCGACACCGGACCCGGGATCCCCGCCGACATCCTGCCGCGCATCTTCGAGCCGTTCTTCTCGACGAAGGCGCCAACCAGAATTCGGGGCTGGGCTTGTCCATCTCCTACAGCATCGTCCAGAACCACGGGGGGCGGCTCATCGCCGAGAGCATCGCGGGCCACGGGGCGACCTTCGCGATCGAGCTTCCCGCGCATCGGGGCGCGATCCCCGCGGCGCCGCGCCCCGACCCGGAGAGCCCGCCGCTGCGTCGCGGGACCGTCCTGGTGGTCGAGGACGAGCCTCACGTCGCGGGTATGCTGCGGGACCTCCTGACCGACCTGGGGCTGGACGTGACCGTGATTGCGGATGCCGGGAGCGCTTGGCGCCTCCTGGACGAGGACGCGAAGGAGTTCGACGTGATCACGGTGGACCTCCGTCTCTCCGGCCTCTCGGGCCGCGCCTTGTTCGAGCGCGTCGAGCGCGAGCTCCCGAGGCTCGCGGCCCGGGTGATCTTCATCACGGGCGAGATCGCGGACGCGGACAGCGAGGCGTTCCTCGAGCGCTCGGGCCGGCCCACCCTGCGAAAGCCGTTCAGCGTGAAGGCCCTCATCGCGAGCCTGGCCACCCTGCTCGCGCGCGGTCCGGCCTCGACGACGCAATGAGCATTGCAGCCCAGCGCGCAGAAGAGCGGGCGGCGCGGGAAATCTCCCTGTGCGAGGCTAGGGGTATGCGTAGGCGCGGGTGGATGGATACGGGAGACGCGATAGTGCGCCTCGCCTGGAAGCTGCTCTGGAGCTGGAGGCGACGGTAGGGGCCCGCTCGAGACTTCGCCCATGATACCGCCGGTTTCAGTCACTTCCCCTGCCTCGACGCGTCAGCTTCGAATCGCCAAGAGACGTTAAATCAACAAGATAGCTCGGTGGCCCCTGTCTTGCTCCGTGTTGAGGCATTTGCCGCCCACTCTGGAGGGGACGATCGTGATCCGCAGGTCATCGGGTAGGGAGAGAGGCTTCACGCTCGTGGAGCTGATGGTCGTCGTGGCCGTGATCGGCGTCCTCGCCACGATTGCGATCCCACTGTACTCGAACGTGCAGGCGCGCGGGCGGCTCGCCAAGGCTCAGGCGGATTCGCGCACGCTCGCGTCCGCGGTGAGCGTCTACGGCGCCCACATGGGGCGGATTCCCTCGACGCTCACGCAGCTCACCTCGGTGTCGACCAATGCCCTCGGCCAGCCGGGCGGACCCTTCATGGCCCAGGTCCCGGCCGCTCCCGGCGGGTGGGCGAGCTACGCCTACACCCCCAACGTCACCGCCGGCACCTTCACCATCACCACGAGCGGCGACGGTACCAGCGTCGCCCTTCCGTAGTCCCCGCGCGTCTGCATCACGTCGACGGCCTGGTTCGCCGATCGGCGCTCCGCGAGGTGCTGATCCGGATGGGCTTGCGTGGCGCTAGCCCGGCGCCCGCCCCGCGCGAGCGGACTCGTCCCCGCGTCTCCTTGACTTAGTGGGGGGCATTTCCTATGGTGGCCCAGTGATGAGCGATCTGCGCAAGGATCCGACTCGAGGACGCTGGGTGCTCGTCCGTCCCGGCGGCAAGCCGCCCGCGTCGTCGGCGTGCCCATTCTGCCCCGGCAACGAAGCGCTCACGCCCCACGAGATCTTCGCCTATCGCAAGGAGGGCTCGGGGTCCGACGGGCCCGGGTGGTCGGTGCGGGTGATCCCGGAGGCCGATCCGTACTTCCGCATCGAGCAGGAGCTGGTCCGCGAGGGCGTCGGGCTCTACGATCGCATCTCGCCGCGGGGCGCCACCGAGCTGATCGTCGAGAGCCCCAACCACGACGACACCGCCGCGACCCTGGGTGACGCGCAGTGGGAGCAGGTGCTGTGGATGTACGGCGAGCGCATCCGCGATCTCAAGCGCGATCCGAGCATCCGCGACATTCTCATCACGCGGCGTCACCGGGCGCACGGCTCGCGCATCACGCATCCGTACTCGCGGTTGACCGCGATCCCGATTATCTTCGACGAGGTCCGCCGCAAGCTCCGCGAGTGCCGCGAGCACTACGAGTACAAGCGGCGGTGCGTGTACTGCGACATGCTCCGTCAGGAGATCGCGGGCGGGGATCGGGTGGTGCGCCTGACCGATCACTTCCTCGCCCTCTCCCCCTACGCGGCCCGCTCTCCGTTCGAGACGTGGATCCTGCCGCGCCAGCACAACTGCCTCTACGAGGGCTCGCTGTCTGGGGACGTGGTGGCGGACCTGGCCGGGATCCTCGGGGGCCTCTTCCGCACCCTGGCCGCCAAGATGGGCGATCCGGCGTTCGAGATGACGCTCTATACCGCCCCGAACCTGACCGCCAAGATCCTGCCCGGGGAGTGGGCGACCATCGCCGACGACTACCACTGGCACATCGAGGTTTGCACCACCCCCGACCGATCCAACGGGGTAGGGGGGATCCACGTCAACGACACCCCGCCCGAGGAGGCCGCCAAGCAGTTCCGCGACGCCTGGCTCTAAGCCGGGCCCCTCTGGTTGGACCGCCGTAAGGCCAGGCCCCAACGGCCAAAGTCCTCTTCACCTTGACAAGGGGCCACCCGGGTGGCAGAGTACGACCGTACGGATCGGAGATCCTTAAGGTCGGATATAGAAGGCGGGCATAGAACGTCGGGTAGAGGGGACAGGCGTGCTGAGATTCACGAAGCGGGCGGACTACGGGCTGATGGCGATCCACTTCATCGCCTCCCACGGAGACGACGGAGCGGTGAGCGCCAAGCGCATCGCCGAGGAGTTCCGCATCCCGCCGGAGCGGCTCGCCAAGATCCTCCAGCAGCTCGCGAAGAAGAAGCTCATCACGAGCCACAACGGGCCCAAGGGCGGCTATGTGCTGACGCGCCGGCCGGGGGCGATCACGGTGGGCCAGGTGGTCCGGGCGCTCGAGGGGCCGCTCAGCGTGGTGAGCTGCATGACCGAACACGACGATTGCCCGCAGTTCGCGCGCTGCAACCTGCGGGGTCCGGTGCAGAAGATCCAGGCCAGCATCACGCACGTACTCGATAGCATGACGCTCGCGGAGCTGGCGGCCGACCCCGCCGTCACGGTGATGCCGCTCGCGGGCATTCACTAGGAGAGACATCGCAATGGCGTTGAAGCTTCCGATCTTCATGGACAGCCAGTCCACGACCCCGGTGGATCCGCGGGTGCTCGAGGAGATGATCCCCTACTTCACCGAGAAGTTCGGGCATCCCGCGAGCCGCAACCATCCCTTCGGCTGGGAGGCGGAAGGTGGAGTGGACAAGGCGCGCGAGCAGATCGCCAAGCTGATCGGCGCGCGGGACCCCAAGGAAGTGGTGTTCACCTCCGGGGGCACCGAGGCCATCAACCTCGCGCTCAAGGGCGTGGCCGAGATGTATCGGGAGAAGGGTAACCACATCGTCACCACCACCATCGAGCAGCGGGCGACGCTGGACGTCTGCAAGCGGCTCGAGCGGCAGGGCTTCGAGGTCACCTACGTCCCGGTCGGCCGCGAGGGCCTGGTGGACGTGGAGGCGGTCCGGGCCGCGCTCACCGACAAGACGGTCCTGATCTCGGTGATGGTCGCCAACAACGAGATCGGGACGATCCAGCCGGTGGCGGAGCTGGGCAAGCTGGCCAAGGAGAAGGGGATCATCTTCCACACCGACGCGACCCAGGCGGTGGGCAAGATCCCGGTCGACGTGGAGGCGATGGGTATAGACCTGCTTTCCGCGACCGCCCACATGCTCTACGGCCCGAAGGGCGTCGGCGCCCTCTACGTGCGGCGCAAGAGCCCGCGGGTGCGCCTGGCCCCGATGGTGGACGGCGGCGGCCACGAGCGGGGCATGCGCTCGGGCACCGTCCCGGTGCCGCTGGTGGTGGGCTTCGGAAAAGCAGCGGAAATCTGTAGAGAAGTCATGGGCGAGGAGTCCAAGCGCCTGGCCGCGTTGCGGGACCGGCTGCAGGAGCAGATCCTGTCCAAGGTGGACGAGGCCTACGTCAACGGTCACCCGGAGCGGCGGCTGCCCCACAACCTCAACATCTCGTTCGCCTACGTCGAGGGGGAGTCGGTGCTGATGGGCCTCAACCGGGAGGCGGCGCTCGCCTCGGGCTCGGCCTGCACCTCGGCGACCCTCGAGCCGTCGTACGTGATCTCGGCGCTGGGGGTGGACTCGGAGCTGGCCCACTCCTCGATCCGGTTCGGGCTGCATCGCTTCTCGACCGAGGAAGAGGTGGACTTCGTGGCGCAGAAGACGATCGAGGTCATCCACCGGTTGCGCGAGATGTCGCCGCTCTACGAACTGGCCAAGGAAGGCGTCGACTTGAAGTCGATTCACTGGAAGGCAGAGTAACAACGCCCAGGGAGGCTCTACCAACATGGCCTACAGCGATAAGGTGGTCGACCACTACAACAACCCGCGCAACGTGGGGTCCTTCACCAAGGACACCCCGGGGGTGGGAACGGGCCTGGTGGGCGCGCCGGAGTGCGGCGACGTCATGAAGCTGCAGATCAAGGTGAACGTCGAGACCGGCGTGATCGAGGACGCCAAGTTCAAAACGTTCGGCTGCGGCAGCGCCATCGCCTCGTCGAGCTTGGCCACCGAGTGGCTCAAGGGCCGCACGGTGGACGAGGCGGCCAAGATCAAGAACACCGACATCGTGAGCGAGCTCAAGCTGCCCCCGGTGAAGATCCACTGCTCGGTGCTGGCCGAGGACGCGATCAAGGCCGCGCTCCAGGACTACAAGGAGAAGTGGATCAGGAGCGAAGCCCCCGCGGGCCGGGACGCGTCGTAAGAGAGGGGACAAGGAGACCCACGCCATGGCGTTGGCGCTGACCGAGACGGCGGTGAAGCAGGTGAAGGAGCTGATGAAGACCCAGAATCTGGAGAGCGTGTATCTCCGGATGGGGGTCAAGGGAGGCGGCTGCTCCGGCCTCTCGTACTCGCTGGAGTTCGACAACGAGACCGGCCCCCGAGACAAGAAGTTCGACATCGACGGGGTGCAGGTCGTGGTGGACGCCAAGAGCTACCTTTATCTCAACGGCACCACTCTCGACTACGTCACCCAGGGACTGACGGGCGGCTTCACCTTCGTCAATCCCCAGGCGAAATCGAGCTGTGGCTGCGGCACATCGTTCTCGGCCTAGGGCCCGGCTCGAGAGACGGAGACAACGGGCCCCCGACGGGCCCGTTGTTCTTTTCAGGGATTGATCAGGGACTGATATGACCGACTACTTCACCGTGTTCGGGCTGCCCCGCAAGCTGGCGGTGGACGCGCCCACGCTGCAGCGGCGCTTCTACGAGCTGTCGCGGGAGCACCATCCCGACTTCCACCACGGGGCCGAGGAGGCCCGGCAGGCGGAAGCGCTGGCCGCTTCCGCGCAGGTCAACCGCGCCTACCGCGCCTTGCGGGATCCGCTCGCGCGGGTGGAGTACCTGATCGCGCTGGAGGAGGGGCGGGAGGTCCGCGAGGGTGCCACCGACAAGCCCAAGGCGCCTCGCGAGCTGCTCGAGGAGATGCTGGAGGTCCAGGAAGCGCTGGCGGAAGCGAAGGCGGAGGGACTCGACGGGGACGCCGGCACCCGGCTTCGCGAGGAGCGGGCCCGGCTCGAAGCGCGCTACGCCGGTGAGGCCGACGCCATCGTCGGGCGCGCGGAGGACTGGGACCGGCTGGTCGACGAAGGGGGCGACCGCAAGCCGCTGCTCGAGTGGTTCAAGCAGCGGCTCGCCACTCGCGCCTATCTGCGCACCGTGATCGACGACCTGAGTGACGCGCTGGGGGAGCGTGAAGAGAGCCATGTCTCGCATCGTCGGCATTGACCTGGGGACGACCAACAGCCTGGTCGCCTACGTGGAGGGCGGCATCCCGCGGGTGATCCCGGACGCGGAGGGCCGCGCCCTGCTCCCCTCCGTCGTGGCGTGGACTCCGGGCGGGGTCGTGGTGGGTGAGGCGGCCCGCCGTCAGCTCGCCCGCAACGCGGCGCGCACGGTCTACTCGGTGAAGCGGCTGATGGGCCGCGGCTACGAGGACGTCAAGGACGAGCTGGCCCGGCTGCCCTTCGCGGTGATCCCGCAGGCGGAGGTGGTGAGCATCCGCATCGGGGACCGGGAGGTGACCCCACCCGAAGTGTCGGCCCACGTGCTGCGCGCGCTCAAGCAGCGGGCGGAGGCCCACGTCGGCGAGCCGGTCGAGCAGGCGGTGATCACGGTCCCCGCCTACTTCAACGACGCCCAGCGCCAGGCCACCAAGGACGCGGGGCGCATCGCGGGTCTCGAGGTGCTGCGCATCGTCAACGAGCCCACCGCGGCCTCGCTCGCCTACGGGCTGCAGAAGATGGCCCAGGGCGTGATCGCGGTTTACGACCTGGGCGGCGGCACCTTCGACATCTCGATCCTCCGCGTGAAGGACGGCGTCTTCGAGGTGCTCGCCACCAACGGCAACACCCACCTGGGCGGCGACGACTTCGACCGGGCGATGGTGGACTGGCTGCTCGCCGACATCCAGGCCCGGCACGGGGTCGATCTGTCCGGCGACGCGGAGGCGATGCAGGAGCTGCGGCTCGGCGCGGAGGCCGCGAAGTGCCGGCTCTCCTTCGACCAACGCACCGTGCTCACGATCCCGTTCGAGCGCTTCGCCTATCACCGCGACATCACCCGTGACGATCTCGAGGCGATGGTGGAGCCGCTGGTGGCGGGCACCCTCGGCCCGTGCCGGCAGGCCCTGACCGACGCCGCGCTGGGGACCGATCAGGTGGACGAGGTGGTGCTGGTGGGCGGCTCCACGCGGATGCCGCTCGTGCAGCGGCGGGTCGCCGAGCTCTTCGGTCGGCCCGCGCACAGCCGGCTCAACCCGGACGAGGTGGTGGCCCTGGGGGCGGCGGTGCAGGCCCAGATCCTGGCCGGCGGCATCACCGACATGCTCCTCCTCGACGTGACCCCGCTCTCGCTCGGCATCGAGACCCTGGGCGGCATCGTGAGCGTGCTGATCCCGCGCAACACCACGATCCCGACCCTGGCCAAGGAGTACTTCACGACGTCGGTGGACGGGCAGACCGCGGTCGACCTCCACGTGCTGCAGGGAGAGCGGGAGCTGGCCAAGGACAACCGC
>DATGBR010000129.1:0-17307 GCA_035312605.1 Candidatus Methylomirabilota bacterium | reverse complement strand
CCGATGCCGCGCCTTGCCCACGGGACGGTCGGCGCCGCGTCCACCGGGGGCGCGCACCTGGCGGTGAGCGCGCGCACCCGTCACGCCGCGCTCGCGGTCGAGCTGGTGCGCTTCCTCACGAGCGAGCCGGCCCAGCGCGCGATGACCGAGGGCGCGGCGCTCCGCCCCTCGCGGCCCGCGCTCTACCGGGACGCGGGGCTGATCGCGCGGGATCCGACGCTGCCCGCGCTCCTGCCCCTCATCCTGAAGGGGCACCCGCGCCCGGTGACGCCCTACTACCTCATGCTGTCGACCACGCTGCAGCCCGAGTTCTCGGCCGCGCTCGTCGGGCGCAAGTCGCCCGCGCGCGCGATCCGGGACGGCACGGCCCAGGTCGAGCACTTGCAGCAGGCGCTCTCGCGATGACCGACCGGCGGCTCGGCTGGCTCCTGCTCGCCCCCGCGCTGGCCCTGCTGGGCGGCCTCACGATCTATCCCGCGGTCTGGGTGATCTGGCTCTCGCTCCAGTACCGGATCCCGGTGTTCTCGATCTCGCGCTGGGCCGGCCTCGCGCACTACGCCTTCCTGGCGGTGGACACGCGATTCTGGAACGCGGCCGCGGTCACCGCGGTGTTCACGGTGGCGTCGGTCGCGCTCGAGGGCGGGCTCGGCCTCGCCATGGCCCTCGGCCTGCGGGGCCAGCGGCACGGCCGGCGGGCGGCGGTGGCCCTGCTCCTGCTGGCGTGGGCGCTGCCCTCGGTGGTGACGGCCAAGATGTTCGAGTGGCTCTATCATCCGGCCGGCGGCCTCGTGAACTTCCTCCTGGGCGGCCGCCCGGTCAACTGGCTCGGCGACCCGGCCCTCGCGCTGCCTGCGCTGATCGTGGCCGACGTCTGGCGCACCACCCCGTTCGTGGCCCTGCTCTGCTACGCGCGGCTCTTGACCATCCCGGGCGAGCTGTACGAGGCGGCGGAGGTGGACGGCGCGGCGGGGGTGCAGGCGTTCGCCCGCATCACCTGGCCGCTGGTGAGGCCGATCCTCCTGGTGGCGCTCCTCTTCCGGACGCTCGACGCGCTGCGGGCGTTCGACCTGATGTTCGTACTGACCGGCGGCGGCCCCGCGGGGACCACGGAGACCCTCACCGTGTACGCCTACCGCGCGCTCTTCCAGACCCTGCAGGTGGGCTTCGGCTCCGCCATCGGAGTGGTGGTGTTCGCGTTGGTGATGGTGGTGGCGGTCGCCTACCTGCGAATGATCCACCGCCAGGAAGCGTCCGTGTGAGGAGCGGGCGGCTCCGCGACGGCCTGGTGCTGGCCGCGCTGGCGCTCTACGCGCTGCCGTTCTTCTGGCAGGCGCTCACCTCGGTGCGGCCGGACGCGGAGCTCCTGCCGCTCAGCCACCTCCTGCCGAGCCGGCTGACCGCGGTGCACTACGAAGTGGTGCTGCGGCAGAGCCTCATGCCGCGCGCGCTGCTGAACAGCCTGGGGATCGCGCTCTCGAGCACCCTGCTCGCGGTGGCGCTCGGCGCCCTCGCCGGCTACGCGCTCGCGCGCCTGCCCGTCCCCGGCCGCGGGATGATCCTCCTCGGCATGATCGCGGCGACCGCGTTCCCCCAGATCGCCACCGTGAGCCCGCTCTATCTCCTGATGCGGGCCCTCGGCCTCCGCGACACGTGGCTCGCGCTGATCCTCGCCAACGCGTCGTTCGCGCTGCCGCTGGTGATCTGGCTGCTCGCCGGGTTCATCCGGGAGATCCCGCGCGCCCTCGAGGAGGCGGCCTCCGTCGACGGGGCGGGGCGCCTCGCGAGCCTGCGCTTCGTGGTGCTCCCGCTGGTGGCGCCCGGGATGGCCTCGGCCGCCCTGCTGGCCTTCCTCTTCTCCTGGAACGAATTCCTCTTCGCCTACAGCTTCACCGCCACCGAGGCGAGCCGCACGGTGCCGGTGGCCCTGGCGCTCTTTCCCGGCGTCTTCGAGGTGCCGTGGGGCGACATCGCGGCCGCCTCGTTGCTGGCGAGCCTGCCGCCCATCCTGATCGTGGTCGCCTTCCAGCGGTACCTCGTGCGCGGGCTGCTCGCGGGCGCCCTGCGCGAGTAGGGGCCGTTCCGCCTCAGCGCCGCGGCTCGATCACGTCGAACATCAGCGCGAAGTCGTCGAGGAGCGCGAAGAGCCGGGCGACCGGGGCCCGATCACCCGCGATGATCACCAGACCCTGTTCGATCGCCTCCGCGATGGTGAGCTCGCGCAGCACGAGCCGGTCCAGCACCGGCCGCCCGAGCGTCACCGTCGCGTCGGGCTGCTCGCTCTGGCGCTCGGCGAGGTAGGTCAGGGCGCAGTTCTGCAGGGTGAGCACGTAGCGCCGGCCCCGCGCCGGATCGTCGCCGTCGGGGAAGATCCAGTTCAGGACGAAGCGCTCGCCCTCCGCCTTCTCGCCGTTCAGGCGCACCGCGAGGTAGTCGAAGAAGAGATCGAGGCTCATGGCCCGGACGAGGTCGGGGCTCACCGGAGCCCGCGCCGCGGTGTCGGGTCGGCCCCGCCTCAGCTCGTGGGCGCCGAGGAGGTAGGCGTTGCGCCAGGTCGCCGACTCGGCGGCGTAGCCGAGCTGCTCGAGCGCATCCGCGCCGAGGCGCCGCGCCTCGACGTTCGCGGGATCCGCGAACACCACGTGACTCGTCGCCTCGGCCACGAAGCGGTACTCGCCGCGGGCGAAGTCCTCGCGCGCCCGCGCGAGCACCGCGGCGGCCCCGCCCATGTACTCGACGTACTTCCGCCCGCGCTCGATCGGAGGCAGCGGCTCGAGGTTCGCGGGGTTGGCGTCGTACCAGCCGAGATAGCGCTGGTAGACGCTCTTGGCGTTGTGGGAGAGGGTGCCGTAGTAGCCGCGCACGTGCCAGGTCGCCTGCAGGCTCCGGGGCAACGCCAGGCGCTCCGCGATCTCGGCCGCCTTGAAGCCGTGGTTCATGAGCCGCAGGGTCTGGTCGTGGAGGTACTTGTAGAGGTCGCGCTGGGCGCCCAGGTACTCGAGGATCCGCGCGGTGCCCCATATCGGCCAGTGGTGCTGGGCGAAGGCGACCAGGGCCCCGCGTCCGAACCGGTCCCGCGCCTCGTCGAGGTACTTGGCCCACGCGTTGGCGTCGCGCGCCTGCGCCCCGCGGAGCGGATAGATGTTGTGGAGGTGGTGGGTCGCGTTCTCGGCCAGGTTGAGGGCCCGCAGGGCCGGGTAGAACATGTGCATCTCGGCGGGGGCCTCGGTCTCGGGAGCCAGCTGGAAGACGATCTCGATCCCGTCGATCCGGTGGACCTCGATCGGGTCCGCCACCACGCGGGTCGGCGGGATCAGGGTGACGGTTCCGCGCGAGGTCACCTTGCCGAGCCCCGCGTCCACCTGGCCGCGCGGGCCCTTGGGCAGGGTGGCGCCGAACTGGAACTGGCCGCGGCGGACCATCGCGGTCCCGACCAGCACCGCCTCCGACACGACCTCCTCCATGAAGCGGTGCGGGGCGATGATCTCGACCTCTCCCGCGGTCACCCGCGCCTCGTCCACGACCCCGCGGACCCCGCCGTAGTGGTCGGTGTGGCTGTGGGTGTAGATGACCGCGGTCACCGGACGGTCGCCGCGGTGCTCGCGGTAGAGGGCGAGGGCGGCGCGCGCCACCTCGGTCGAGATCAGCGGATCGATGACGACGAGGCCACGCTCGCCCTCGAGGATCGTCATGTTCGAGATGTCGAACCCGCGGACCTGGTAGATGCGGTCGGTGACCTCGAAGAGCCCGTGGCGCATGTTGAGCCGCGCCTGTCGCCAGAGGCTCGGGTTCACGGTGACGGGAGCCTCGGCGGCCTCGAGGAACGCGTACTCGTGCAGGCTCCACACCACGCGACCCTGGGCGTTGCGCACGGAGACCTCGGGCAGGGTGGCCACGAAGCCGCGGCCCGCGTCCTCGAAGTCCTGGACGTCGCCGAAGGGCAGCGCGTCGAGCACCGCGCGCTGGTGCGCGCGGGTGGCCGGCGTGGCGTCCCGCGGGCCCTCCGCGTCGGGAGTCATTCCGCGGCGGCCGCGGTGACGAGGCCCGGGACCACGGTGGCGCCGGGCAGGGCGCGGAAGACGTCGGGCGTGACCTTCACCTTGAGGGAGCGGCTGCCGCCGCCCAGGATGATCCAGGGCAGCGCCATCAACCCCTCGTCCACGTAGATCGGCAGGTCGGGAGGCAGGGCGAACACGGTGACCCCGCCCAGCATCATGCCGGTCAGGGCGCGCGTCTCCTCGGGATCGGCGAAGGAGAGGCGGGAGACGCCCAGGAGCTTGCGCACGGTGTGGTTGACGTCGAGGCGGCGCGTGGCCCGCACCACGCAGGCGCAATAGCGCTTCGGCTCCTTCTTGGAGCCCACGATGATGGTGTTGGCGGACTGCTCCATGGGATAGCCGTACTGGGCGCAGAAGGCGGCGGTGTCGGCGTACTGCGGGTCGATCTCGACCATCTCGTGATGCCGCGCGAGGCCGTCGAGGACCTCGCGCACTCGCTGCTCGATCGGGTCGGTGGCGATGACGATCTCCTCCTGTCGAGGTGGGGATTCGCGCGGCGAGGCGAGCATACCGCCGCCCCCGCGAATCCGCTAGAATCGATGGGGACGGGAGGATCCCATGCCGACACCGGACACGCGGGCGACGAGCGAGCAGGAATCCCGGCGGGTGGCCGAGCAGGCCCGCCCGGAGGTCTGGGAGGGGCGGGGCTTCCTGCGCGACCTCTTCCTGGGCCAGCTGTCCCTCGACCTGATCCACCCGTTTCCCCTCCGGCCCAAGGAGCGGCCGGAGTTCACGCGCTTCATCGACGACCTGCGGGCGTTCCTGCGCGACCACGTCGACCCGGCGGCGATCGACCAGAGCGGCGAGTATCCGCCGGCCGTCCTGGCCGGGCTGCGGCGGCTGGGCGCCTTCGGGATGAAGATCTCGCGCGACTACGGCGGCCTCGGCTTCACGGTGTCCGAGTACTGCCGGGCCATGGAGCTGGTGGGCAGCTACGACGGCAACCTCGCGGCGGTGCTGTCCGCGCACCAGTCGATCGGGGTGCCGCAGCCGCTCAAGCTCTTCGGCACCGTCGAGCAGAAGGCCAAGTACCTGCCGCGCTGCGCGGCGGGCGCCATCTCCGCCTTCGCGTTGACCGAGTCCGGAGTCGGCTCGGACCCCGCGAGCCTCGCCACCACCGCCGAGCGCCGCGACGATCATTTCGTGCTCAACGGCGAGAAGCTCTGGTGCACCAACGGGACCCTCGCCGAGCTGCTGGTGGTGATGGCGCGCGATCCGCAGAGCCATCGCATCAGCGCGTTCATCGTGGAGACCGGGTGGGAGGGCGTCACGGTCGAGTACCGCTGCCGCTTCATGGGCCTCCGCGCGCTCGCCAACGGCGTCATCAGCTTCCGCAACGTGCGGGTCCCGCGCGAGAACCTGATCGGGCGCGAGGGGCAGGGGCTCAAGATCGCGCTCGCCACGCTCAACACCGGGCGCCTCACCCTGCCCGCGGTCTGCGCGGGCGCGGCCAAGCGCTGCCTCGAGATCTGCCGGGGCTGGGCCGCGGCCCGCGTGCAGTGGGGCGCGCCGATCTGGAAGCACGAGGCGATCGGCCACCGGATCGCGGACATGGCGGCCACCACCTTCGCGATGGACTCGGTGGCCATCCTCGCCGCCGAGATGGCCGACCGCGGCGGCTACGACATCCGTCTCGAAGCGGCCGCGGCCAAGGAGTGGAACACGGTGCGGGCGTGGGAGCTGGCCGACCAGACCCTGCAGATCCGCGGCGGGCGCGGCTACGAGACGGAGGCCTCGCTGGCCGGGCGCGGGGAGGCCGCGATCGGCGTCGAGCGCATGCTGCGCGACCTGCGCATCAACCTGATCTTCGAGGGCTCGAGCGAAATCATGCATCTGTTCATGGCCCGCGAGGCGGTCGACAAGCACCTCGCGGTCGCGGGGGCGCTCGTCGACCCGCGGCGGAGCGCGACCGAGAAGCGCGCGGCCCTGCCCCGGGTGGCCGCGTTCTACGCGCGCTGGTACCCACCGCTCTGGCTCCGCGGGCTCGCGACGCCCGCGCGCTACGGCGAATTCGGGCCCCTCGCGCCCCACCTGCGCTTCGTGGAGCGGAGCGCCCGCCGGCTCGCGCGGGGGACCTTCCACGGGATGCTGGTCTTCCGGGCCGGGATGGAGCGGCGGCAGGCATTCCTCTTCCGGACCGTCGACATCGCGATGGAGCTGTTCGCGATGGCGGCCGCGGCCACCCACGCCGCGCGCCTCGCCGACGGGCGCTACCCCGAGGCGGAGCGCGCCCGCGAGCTGGCCGATCTCTTCTGCCGGAACGCGCGCCGCAAGGTCCGGCGGCTCTTCGCCGACCTGTGGCACAACGACGACGCCCTCAAGGGTCGCGTCGCGGCGGCGGTGATGGGCGACCGGCACGCGTGGCTCGAGCGCGGGATCCTCGAGCTGGGGCTGCCGGCCTCCGCGTTCCGGCCGCGCCCGTTCTCGCGCGGCGAGGCGGCGCGGGAGGGCGAGCCCGCGCCGGCGGCGCGGACCTAGCCGCGCGCGCTCACGGCCCGCCGCCCTTGGGGTGGGCCTTGAAGAAGTCCCAGATCAGCGCGGTCGCGTCGAAGTCCCGGCATACGCGCCCGATCAGCAGCTCCGGCAGGTACTGGGCGCCACCCGGCCAGGTGTGCCCGCCGCCGTCGAGGCGCACCAGCGTCACCTCGCTGCCGTCGCGTCCGCCCGGGTAGACCGTCCGGAGGCCGCCGCAGCGGTCCTTGCCGTCGGCGGGCAGGGGCTCCCGCACCGGCTCGCGCCCGCCGTTCAGCGCGGCCCAGCGGCGGGCGGCCTCCTCGGTATCGATGATCTTGCCGCGGCCGAAGGCGACCGCCCCGCCGTGATAGGGCACCAGCGGGTCGCGCGTGCCCTGGAGCATCAGCACCGAGACCGGCTGCTCCGGTCGGAGCCACGCCTCGGGCGGGTCGGCGATCCCGCCGACGACCGGGGCGATGGCCGCGAGGCGCGCCGACAGGTGCGCGGCCAGGTAGTGCGAGAAGATCCCGCCGTTGGAGATGCCGGTCGCGTACACCCGCCGGGGGTCGACCGCGTGCGCGCGGCCGATCGCGTCGACCAGCGCGGTGACGAAGGCCACGTCGTCGACGTGGTCGCGGTGCGCGCGCGAGCTGGTGAACTCGCGGCCGTCGTTCCAGTTCTTCTCGATGCCTTCCGGGAACGCCACGAGGAAACCCTCGCGGTCGGCCAGGGCCGTGAAGCGCGTGAGTCGCTCGGTGCCCGGGCCGGTGCCGCCGCCCCCGTGGAAGACGAGGACGAGCGGGGCGGGAGCCGGGCCGAGGGCCGGGGGCACGTGCAGGTGATAGCTGCGGGTGATCCCGTCGACCTCGAGGGTGTGGGGCACGAGGGCCCGCTCCGTGGCGGCCGCGGCGGAGGCCGTCACGAGCGCGGCCAGGAGGAGGGCGAGCGTCCGCGCCCGTCTCGCCGATCGGGAGCCTGCGCGCCCCGGGGAAGGGGTACAATCGCCGCTGCTCCGGAAGGAGGGGCCCCGATGACCACCGACTTGCTCGAGACCGTGAAGGACGGCGTGGCGGTGCTGACCCTCAACCGGCCCGACCGGCTCAACGCCATGTCGCGCCCGATGCTCGACGCCCTGCTGGAGGCTCTGCCGCGCCTCGCGGACGACCCGGCGGTCGGCTGCGTGGTCCTGACCGGCGCCGGGCGCGGCTTCTGCGCGGGCGGCGACGTCAAGGCCATGGCCGAGGGCAACGAGCTGGGCGGCCAGACGATGGAGGAGAAGGCCCAGGCGCTGCGCAGCCGCATGGAGACGTCGCGCTGGCTGCACGAGATGCCCAAGCCCACCATCGCGATGGTGCGCGGGCCGGCGGCGGGCGCCGGGCTCTCGCTCGCGATGGCGTGCGACATGCGCGTCGCCTCCGACACCGCGCGGCTCGGCACCGCCTTCGCCCGCGTCGGCTACTCGGGCGATTTCGGCGGCAGCTACTACCTGACCCAGCTGGTGGGAACGGCCAAGGCCCGGGAGCTCTACTTCACCGCCGACCTGCTGGACGCCCAGCAGGCGCTCGCCCTGGGGCTCCTCAACCGCGTCGTCCCCGACGCGCGCCTCGAGGAGGAGACGATGGCGCTGGCGTCCCGCCTGGCCCGTGGGCCGCGTGTCGCCCTCCGCTACATGAAGCGAAACATGAACGCGGCGGAGAGCGCCTCGCTCAAGGAGATGCTCGATCTCGAGGCGTGGCACCACACGCGGACCGGGATGACCGAGGACCACCGCGAAGCCGCGCGCGCCTTCGTCGAGAAGCGGGAGCCCCAGTTCAAGGGGCGCTAGCCCCGGCCCGCCAGGCCAGATAGAGGATGCCGAGCGTCATCCCCGCGATCACCGCGGCGGTGGCGATGGTCGAGGCATGGGCGAGCCAGGCGAGCGTGGTGCTCGTGAGACCGACGAAGGCGAGGCCCACCACCGGGATCATCGGCGCTCCGCACCCCATCACGGTGCAGCCCCCGCTGGCCAGGCCGAGCACGCTGCCGGCCGCGCCCAGCAGGCCGCCCTGCCGGGCCGCCTGGAGCCCCCGGCCGGCGCTCCCGGGCGGGCCGCGCCGGTCGCGCCAGAGCGCGAAGTAGGCGCCGACCAGAATCGCCATCACCCCGAACCGGACCAGATCGGCCGCGGTCACCGCGAACCCCCAGTCGACCCCGAAGATCCCGTCCGCCGAGAACCAGAAGAGCGCCAGGTTGAAGGCCCGATCGAGCCGCTCGCCGAGGGATCCGGGGCCCGCCCGGAGGTAGCCGGGCAGGCTGGGCAGCCACGGATTGAAGGTGAAGTAGTCGACCCGCGCGCGGGCGACCGAGAGGACCACCGGGGGGACAAGGATGTCGAGGGCGAACACGGTAGCCGCCACGCCCGCGAAGGTGCCGCGCCGCGCGTGGAGCGCCCGGCCGAGACCCGCGAGGACGCGCCTGAGCCCGTGCATGGTCCCCCCGGGCCGATTATAGAGGCAGCGCCGAAGTCCGGGGAACTTCTTGCGCTCGCGCCAGTTGCTGGGGCAGTATGGCGCTGCATGACCCCCGCGCAGCAACGTCGTTCGAGCAGACCCCCAACGAGGAGGGCCCACACATGACTCAAGAGGTCAGCCGCCGTGACTTCCTGGCCCGTCTGGGCGTGACCGTCGGCACCGCCGCCGCCGGCGCGGCCGCCGCCGCCGGAGTGCCTCTGGCCGCCGTGCCGCTGGTCAGCCCGGCGTACGGGCAGCCCAAGGGCACCGTGCCGGACACCCCGTTCAAGATCGCCCACATGACGTTCTTCACCGGGCCCGCCGCGGTCCTGGGCGAGCCGTCGTTCAAGGGCCACACCCTGGCCGCCGAGGAGATCAACGCCCAGGGCGGTCTGCTCGGCAAGCGCAAGATCGAGACCCTGAAGGCCGACGAGAACGCGGGCACCGACGCCAACGTGAAGGAGATGCGGCGCCTGAAGCTCTCCGAGAAGGTCGACCTCTTCACCGGCGTCATCTCGAGCGGCAACACCCCCGCGCTCGGTCCGGTGGCCGAGGAGCTGAAGCTGCTCACGATCTTCGTGGACGGCTGCACCGACTTCCTCTTCGACAAGGCGGTACCGAATCCCCACTACATCTTCCGCATCACCAACATCCAGTCGGCGGACGGGGTCACCTGCGGGCTCGCCGCCGCGATGACGTGGGGCAAGCAGATCAAGCGGATCGCCCACATCCATCCCGACTACTCCTACGGGCGCAACGCCTTCGACCACTTCAACATCGTGATGAAGAAGATGGTGCCCGGCGCCCAGACCGTCTCGGAGGGCTGGCCGAAGCTCGGGACCACCGACTTCACCTCGCACATCACGAAGGCCATCTCGTCCAAGCCGGATCTGCTGGTGTCGTCGGTGTGGGGCGGCGACTACGTGGCGCTCTACAAGCAGGCGCTGCGCTACGACATGTTCAAGAAGATGAAGTTCGCGTCCACCATCGCCTTCGGGGTGGCCCCGCACGCCATCGGCAAGGATCATCCGGAAGGCGCGATCGCCGGCGTCCACTCCAACTACTACTTCAACTACCCGCCGAACAATCGCTGGCCGCTCAACACCGAGTTCGTGAAGAAATACTACGACCGGTGGAAGGAGTACCCGAACTTCCAGTCCGAGGGCGCCTACTCCACCCTCTACATGCTGAAGACCGCGGTCGAGAAGGCCAACAAGCTCGCGGGCGGCTGGCCGGAGGACGACGCCATCATCAGCCAGCTCGAGGGCCTGATGCATCCGGGCCCCGCCGGCTACGTCTACATCCGCCCCGACACGCACCAGGGCTACAAGGACGCGATGACCGGGTTCAGCATCAACTCGCCCGACTATCCGTTCCAGATCCTGGACCCGAGCCGCATCATCACGATCCCGATCCGCAACATCACGGCGCCTCCCGGCTGGCCAAAGGGGGAGCCGACCTCGACGTATACCTGGATCGACAAGACCTGGCCGCAGATGAAGGCCTGAGGCGGGCGACCGAAGAGGCCCTCTCCCCCGCGCGGGGGAGAGGGTCGGGTGCTCCGGTGCGATCCTTCGCGACCCTCGCCGCCGCTCTCGTCGCCCTCGCGATCCTGGCCGCACCGGCCCGCGCCGGGCACGAGCTTCCGTTCTACCCCGGCTACTATCCGCAGGAGATCCGGCTCGAGACCCTGACCCCCGCCGCGGCGGTGCCGCTACTCCGTCGCAGCACGCTCCACGCTTACGTGGGGGCCGATCCTTTCGGGGGAGGCCGCCTTCCGGCCAATGTGAGCGCGGTGGAGTCGCTCGCGGGCTACGTCGTCGTGACTCCCGGCGCCGCGCCGCCGGGCGCGGACGGCCCGGGCGCGCGCTGCGCGGGCGCCCTCGCGGCCACCCGGGCGGTCGGCGCGGCCCGCGTCGCCGGCTTCGTGGCCCATCCATACCCGATCACGCCGTACCACGGTGACTATCTCGAGCACTTCGACCTGGCGGAGGCCTCGCGCCGAGCGGTGGAAGGGGCGGCGGCGGGCGCGCCCCCGCGTCTGATCCCCCGCGGCCCCCTCGCGGAGCGGCTCGTGCCCGCGTCGAAGGGAGGGCCGGTGGCCAAAGGCGACGCGATGGTCGTCGAGGAGATCGACCTCCAGGGCCTGCTCGCCCCCTACATGGTCGCCGCAGGCGGCTCCTTCAGCCCGCCCTGGCTCAAGGAGGGATGGTTCCACGCCTACCTGCTCCAGGCCTCCACGATGACCGATCCGGCGGCCCGCCCGGCGGCCGATCAGCTCTTCCACCGGCTCGTCTCCGGCGCCTACGAGGGTCCCGCCGAGCGGGCCGACATCGCCCGGCGCCTGGTCGGTCGCCTGGGGGCCGGGTGCGAGCGCGTGGTGCTCGGCTACTCGGTCCGGCGCGAGCCGTTCAACGCCGAGTTCTCCCAGGGCATCGAGAATATAGCGTGGGATTCGCAGGCTGGGTTCGACTCCGACATCTTCGTGCGCACCGCCAAGCTCAAGGACTTCCCGTGGAACGGCTGGATGCGCGTGGGCATGGCCACCCGGCCCTCCGCGGCGTGGAACCCGATCGCAGGCTTCACCGATCCGGCCGGGCGCCTGCTCTGGGCCGCGCTCGGCGACCCCGCGTTCCTGCCCGGGCCCTACGGCGCGGGACCGGTCCCGCATCGCGCGGTGCCGGCCTCGGTGGTGGTGGGCGGCGCGGCGGGCGTGGAGATCCCCGAGGACGCCCTGCTCCCGGAGCCGGGTAGCGGTGTCCTCCGCGAAGTCGGCCGAGGCAAGACCGCGAAGGCCAAGGTGGTCTACCGGCTGTGGGGCTCGGCCGCGCACGACAACACGCGGGTGAGCCCCGCGGACGCGGTCTACCCGTACGTCTTCGCGGCCCGCTGGGGCACGGTTCGCGCCCAGCCCGGCGTGGAGTACGACCCGGCGGTCGACGCGGCCACCCAGACCGCGCGCCAGGCGCTCGCCGGGTTCCGGGTGGTGAAGGTCGACAGCGAGGTGCGACGCTACGCCGACATCACCTTCACCTACGTGGTGCCGGTGGTCGAGGTCTACCTGAACGCGGCCTCGCCCGATCCCGAGGTGCTGGCCGCGCTGGCCCCGCCCTGGAGCCCGGTGCCGTGGCACGTGACGGTGCTGATGGAGGAGGCGGTCAAGCGCGGGGTGGGCGCCTTCTCCGCGGGCGAGGCGCGCCGCCGCGGGGTCCGCTGGCTCGACCTCGCACGTGACGCGAAGACGCGCGAGGCGCTCGGCTCCATCCTGGACGGTCTCGCGCGCGAGAACCACGTGCCGGAGCCGCTGCGCCGCCTGGTGGCCGCCGACGAGGCGCAGACGCGGTGGGCCGCGCTCAGACAGTTCGCCCAGCGACGCGGGCACTACCTGGTGACGAGCGGGGCCTACCAGCTCGAGAAGTGGAGCGACGCCGCGGTGGTGCTCCAGGTCTTCCGCGACATGAACAATCCGCTCGGGGTCGGGACGTACGACCGCTTCGCGGTCCCGCGGCGTGCCTACGTCGCGCGCATCGCCGCGCGCGGCGACCGGATCGAGATCTCCCCCGAGATCGAGCGGCTCGAGAAGTTCCTCCGGCAGTACCGGCTCGTCCGGGAGCCGCTCGGGTCGGGAGCCGACGAGGACAAGGTCGACGTGCCGGCCTGCCGCTTCGTGATCGTGGCCGCCGACGGCCGCGTCGCCGCCGCCGGTATCTCCCGCGACGTCCAGGCCCACCGGGTGGTGGTCGACCTGAAGGGGCGGCTCCGGCCGGGGGCGTACACCGCCCTGGTGGCGCTCGTCCTGGGCGACAACTACGTGGCCCCCGAGGTCGCGACCGCGCAGTTCCGGGTTGAAGGCTCCCCCTGAGTTGAGGCATCTTATCCGCTCATGGATCTTGCGACCCTCGTAGTCCATCTCCTCAACGCGCTCCTCTACGCGTCGGTGATGTTCCTGATCGCGGGCGGGTTGAGCCTGATCTACGGGGTCATGCGCATCGTGAACCTGGCGCACGGCAACCTCTACGCGTTCGGCGCCTACGTGACCGCGTGGGCGGTGGGGCGCGCGCTCGGCACCGCCACCGAGGCGAGCCTCTGGATGTACGCGCTGCTGCCGGTGGGCGCGGTGGCCGCCGCGCTGCTGGGCGCGGTGCTGGAGCCGACGCTGCTCCGCCCCCTCTACCGGCGGGCGGAGGAGTACCAGCTGCTCATCACCTTCGGCCTCCTCCTGATCCTGGAAGACGTCATGCGCCTGCTGTGGGGACCGTACCCGCTCCAGGCGAGCGCGCTCTACGAGGCGCTCGGCAGCCTCACCATCGGCGAGTCGATCTACCCGACCTACAACCTGGCGGTGGTCGTCATCGGGGGCGTCGCGGCGGCGGGGCTGTGGGCGTTCGTGTACCGCACCCACTTCGGGGTGGTGCTGCGGGCCACGTCGCAGAACATGCGGATGGCCTCCGCCCTCGGGGTCAATGTCAACCGCGTCTACGTGCAGGCCTTCACCCTCGGCTGCTTCATGGCCGGCCTGGGCGGCTCGGTGATCGTGCCCCAGCAGGGGGCGGTGCTGGGCATGGGAGTCGACGCGCTGATCCTGGCCTTCGTGGTGGTGGTCATCGGGGGCCTCGGCAGCCTCGAGGGCGCGCTGATCGGGGCCCTGATGGTCGGGCTCGTGCGCGAGGCGGGAATCACGTTCTTTCCCGAGATCGAGCTGGCCGTGCTCTACCTGATGGCGGCGGTCGTGCTCCTCATCCGGCCGGCCGGGATCCTGGGGCGCGCGTGAGCCCGACCGCGCCACCGCGCCGGGTGCTCGCCTGGTCGGGGCCGGTCCTGGCCGCGCTGATCGTGCTGCCGTTCGTGGTGCCGCCCTACCAGACGGTGCTGCTCTCCTACGGGCTCGTGCTCGCCATCGCCGCGCTCGGCTTCAACCTCCTCCTCGGCTACACCGGCCTGCTGTCGTTCGGCCACTCCGCGTACTTCGGCGTGGGGGCCTACGCGGTGGCCTTCATCGTCAAGTACCTGAAGCTCGAGTCCATGGAGGCCTTTCTCCTGGGCGGCATCCTGGCCTCCGGCGCGGTGGCGGCGATCTTCGGGCTGCTCTGCGTGCGTTACACCAAGATCTTCTTCGGCATCCTCACGATGGCGCTGTCGCAGGTCCTCTGGAGCCTCGCGTTCAAGTTCTTCTGGGTCACCGGGGGCAGCGACGGGCTCCGGGTGCCGACCCCCACTCTGCTGGGTGGGCTCGTGCGGGCGGGCAACGACAAGTTCGAGTTCCTCTCCCACCGGTACTACTTCTACGTGCTCGCGATCTTCGTGGTCGCGGTGGCGGTCATGTGGGTGATCGTGCACTCCCCGTTCGGCCGGGCCCTCCAGGCCATCCGGGACAACGAGACGCGGGCCGAGTTCGTCGGGGTGCAGGTCTGGCACTACCGATGGGTGGCCTTCCTGATCTCGGGCATGTTCACCGGGCTGGCCGGGGCGCTCTGGGTGCCGCTCAACGGCCTCACCACCCCCGACATCCTCCACTGGACCTTCTCGGGCAAGATGGTCTTCTTCACGGTGCTGGGCGGCTTCCAGACCTTCTTCGGCCCCATCGTCGGCGCGATCATCTTCAATTACCTCGAGACCTACGCGGTCGGCCACACCGTGTACTGGCAGATGGTCCTGGGCATCGTGCTGGTGGTGCTGGTGCTGGCCCTGCCCGCGGGCATCGTGGGCACGGTCCGGCGCCTCCTCCCGCGCCCGGTGCGAGCGGTCTGATCGTGGATCTCCTCAGGACCACCCAGCTCACCAAGTCCTTCGGGACCACCCGCGCGGTGGACCACGTGGACTTCACGGTGGCGGCGGGCGAGGTGCTCGCCCTCATCGGCTCCAACGGCGCGGGGAAGACCACGCTCATCAACCTGGTCAGCGGGCTGATCGCGCCCGACTCGGGCCGGGTCGACTTCCAGGGGACCGACATCACGCGGGCCTCGATCCATCACAAGATCGGGCTCGGCATCGCGCGCAGCTTCCAGCTCGTGAATCTGTTCGACCAGCTCTCGGTCCAGGACAACGTGACCCTCGCGATATTCTCCCGCGAGGGCCGCACCCGGCGCCTGTTCTCGCTCGCCGACGCCGACACCGCGGTGCGCGACGAGGGGGCGGCGGTGCTGAAGCAGTTCGGGCTGGACAAACGCGCCGGCGAGCCGGCCGGCGGGCTGTCCCAGGGCGAGCGGAAGCTTCTGGACGTGGCGGTGGCCTACGCGCTGCGCCCCAAGCTGCTCTTCCTCGACGAGCCCACCAGCGGGGTGAGCACGCGCGAGAAGGCGCCGATCATGGACATCATCACCCAGGTGGTGCGCTCGGGCGGCATCACCGCGGTGATCGTCGAGCACGACATGGACGTGGTGTTCACCTACTGCCCCCGGATCGTGGCCATGCACCAGGGCACGATCCTGGCCGACGGCACCCCGGAGCAGATCCGGAGCAACGAGCAGGTCACCGCCAACATGCTCGGCACCCGGGTGGGCTGACCGATGCTCGACGTCGAGCGCCTGAACACCTATCGCGGTCCCGCCCACGTGCTCCACAATCTGTCGCTCACGGTGGGAGACCGGGAGTCGGTGTGCCTGGTCGGCCGCAACGGGGCGGGCAAGACCACCACGATCGACAGCATCATGGGCCTCCTGCCGGTCAAAAGCGGCCGCATCGCCTTCGCGGGACAGGACATCACCCGGCTTCCGACCCACAAGCGCGCGCTGGCCGGGATCGGGTATTCTCCAGAGGACGCGGGCATCTTTCCGGACCTGACGGTGGCCGAGAACTTCCTCATCAGCCAGTCGCTGGCCCGGAGCGCGGGGAGGGGGGCCGGGCCGGTGTCGGCCGACAACGGGATCGACGAGCGGGTGCTCGGGTTGTTCCCGGAGATCCGCACCTTCACCGGTCGGCGCGGGCTCTTCCTCTCGGGAGGTCAGAAGAAGATGGTGGCGATCGGGCGGGCCATGACGCTGTCGCCGACGATCCTATTGCTGGACGAGCCCTTCGAGGGGCTCGCCCCGGTGGTGGTGAGCCGCTTCATCGAGGCGGTGAAGCAGATCAAGGGCATGGGCATCTCGCTGCTGATCGCGGAGTCAAATCTCATGACCGCGTCCCGGGTGGCGGATCGCCTCTTCGCGATCGACCGCGGCGAGATCATCTTCGAGGGCGAGCCCGGCCGCGCGTTCGAGAACCCCGACGTCATGAAGACGATCCGCGGCTGATGTTCGCCTTCCTCGCCCCGACCCCGACTCCCGGCCGCGCGGCCGCCATCCTGCGCGACATCTTCGGCGGTCTGTCCGCGTCCTTCGCGTTCCGCCTCTGGGACGGGCAGGAGGTCCGGGTGGGACCGGGGGCCCCGGTGTGCACCGCGGTCATCAAGAGCCCGCAGATCTTTCTCGATCTCATCCGCGATCCCTCGCCGTACAATTTCGCCGAAGCCTACGTGCACAGCCGGCTCGACTTCGAGGGCGATCTCTTCCAGGCCATGGACGTGGCCAACGTGGTGGAGACGGTGAAGGTGACGCCGATCCGGAAGCTCAAGATCCTCCTGTCCCTGTGGAGGCGGTGATGGACCACGACGCGATCGTGGTGGGAGGCGGTCCGGGCGGCAGCACCGCGGCCTGGCGCCTGGCGCTGGCCGGGCTGCGGCCTCTGGTGCTCGACGCGGCGGTGTTCCCCCGCGTGAAGATCTGCGCGGGGTGGGTGACGCCGGAGGCCGTCGCCGATCTCGAGATCGATCCCGACAAGTACCCTCTCACGATCCAGCCCTTCGACCAGTGCGTGCTCGAGTTCGAGGGGGCCCGCCACCAGACCGACTGGCGCCGTCCCACCAGCTACGGCATCATCCGCCGCGAGTTCGACCACTACCTGCTCGAGCGGGCCGCGACGGCGGGGGCGGACGTGCGCTGGGGGATCCGCGTCACGGGAGTCACCGCGCAGGCCGACCGGGTCCGCGTGGAGACCGACCGCGGCGCCTTCGAGGCGCCGGTGGTGATCGGCGCGGGCGGCCATCGCTGCCCGGTGGCGCGCGCGCTCGGCCAGGTGTCGGAGCGGGAAGAGGTGGTGGTGGCCCAGGAGAGCGAGACGCGGCTTCCGCCCGAGTGGGCGCAGCGCCTCGAGTCGTTCCTGCGCGCGCCCGAGCTCTACGTGGAGCCCGACCTGCGCGGGTACGGCTGGTACTTCCCGAAGCGCGACTTCCTCAACGTGGGGGTGGGCTGCACCCACGGCGACGACGGCAGCCTGCCCCGCCGCCGCGACGCGCTGGTGGCGAGCCTGCGCGCCTACGGGCGGCTGCCCGAGGG
>DATGBR010000128.1:0-4845 GCA_035312605.1 Candidatus Methylomirabilota bacterium | reverse complement strand
CGTGATCCCCATGCTGTCCAAGCGTCTGGGCTTCGATCCGGCGCTGACCGCCGGCCCGTTCGAGACCGCGTTCCAGGACGTCCTCGGCGTGACCATCTTCCTGTCGCTGGCCACCCTGCTCCTGCACTGGCTCACATGACTACCGACGCTTTGTTGCCGACCGGTGCCGCGCTTTGTATCGGCAAGGGGCCGCGCAATCTTGCGGGGTCAGGAGAGCGCTCAATGTTCTCGAGATGTTGTGATCTCTTTCTGGCTGGCAAGCGCCTTGCTCCTTCCCTCTATCGCCATGGAAGCGCGATCCTCGGAGCAGGAGCTGGCGGCGTACCCGGCCCAGGCGGTCGCCGAGTCGGGGCCGTCCCGCCTGCCGTCGCGGGCCCTGGTGGTGGACGACTCGATGGTGGTGGCCGACGTGGTGACCGCGCTGCTGCGCCGCACCGGCTGGACGGTGGACGTGGCGAACACGGTCGACGCGGCGCTCGAGCACGTGCGCGGCGTCCCCTACGACCTGGTGGTCTGCGACGTGTGCATGCCCGATGGTGGCGGGCCCGCCGTCTACTACGCGGCCACCACTCGGCGGCCGGACCTGGCCAGCCGCTTCCTGTTCATCACCGGGAACATGGACGATCCGGAGCCCTGGCGCTTCCTGGCCAAGATCCGCGCCCACGTGCTGGAGAAGCCCTTCACCGGCCGGGCCCTCCGTCACGCCCTGATCAAGGTCATCGCCTGACCCGCCGGCTCGCGCCGGCGCTCCTCCTGCTCCTGACGCTCGCCGCCGCCCCCGCCTGGGCCGGCGCTCCCACCGAGCAGCTCCGCGCGCTCACCGACCGCGTGGTGAAGGTCCTCGTGGATCCCGCGCTCGACCAGACCCAGCGCCGCACCGAGATCCGCGCCATCGCCCTCGAAGCGTTCGACGTCGCGGAGGCGGCGCGGCTGGCCCTGGGCCCGCACTGGCCGAAGCGCACCCCGGCCGAGCGGCAGGAGTTCATCGGCCTCTTCCAGGGCCTGCTCGAGCGGGGCTATCTGTCCCGCATCGGCGAGTACGGGGGCGAGAGCGTGCAGTACCTGGGCGAGCGGATCGAGGGCGAGTACGCAACGGTGCGGGCCCTCATCGTCACCCAGAAGGGCACCCAGGTGCCGGTGGAGGCGCGGGTGCTGCGGCGGGACGACCGGTGGCGGATGTACGATGTCCTGATCGAGAACGTGAGCCTGGTCGCGAGCTACCGCTCCCAGTTCGATCGGGTGATCCGCACCTCCTCCTACGAGGAGCTGATCCGCCGCCTCAAGGCGCGCGAGTAGCCGACTCGGCACCCGCGAGGCGCGCGCACGCGAGCAGCAGCGCGTTGGCGCCGTGCTCGATGTCGTCGAGCGCGGTGAACTCCTCCTCGCAGTGGCTGCGGCCGCCCCGCGAGGGGACGAAGATCATGCCGGTAGGGCAGATGGCCGCCATGTACTGCGCGTCGTGGCCGGCGCCCGAGAGGATGCGGCGATGGCCGCAGCCGAGCGAGGTGGCCGCGGCCTCGACGACGTCCACCACCTCCGGATCGAAGGGCGTCCGCGGCACCCGCCAGTAGTGCTCGAGCTCCGCGCGGACGCCCTCCTGTCGCGCGGCCACGTGCACCACGTGGTCGAGCATCGCGAGCGCCCGATCGAGGTTCGCCTCCTGCGGATCCCGGAAGTCCACCGAGAGGCTGACCCGTCCCGGGATCGCGTTGGGGATGTTGGGGGTCAGATCGAGGCGTCCCACCGTGCCCACCATGTCCCCCGCGATCCTCCGGGCGATGCCGCGCACCCCGGTCACGATGTCGGCGGCGGCCACCAGCGCGTCGTGGCGCAGGCGCATCGGCGTCGGCCCCGCGTGATCCTGCACCCCGTGGAGCGTGATCCGCGACCAGGCGATGGCCACGATGCCTTCCACGACCCCCAGCGGGAGCCCTTCCTCTTCCAGCAGCGGCCCCTGCTCGATGTGCAGCTCGAGGTAGGCGCGCATGGGCCGCGGCACGCACGGCTCGGAGCCGAGGTACCCGATGCGCTCCAGCTCGTCGACCAGGCGCACGCTGTCGCGGTCGCGGGTGTTGTAGGCGTCCTCGAGCGGGATCTTCCCGGCCATGACCCCCGAGGCGATCATCGCGGGCTGGAAGCGCGCGCCCTCCTCGTTGGTGAACACGATCATCCCGACCGGATGACGGGTGCGCGCCTGCCGGTCGTTCAGGCTCCGGAGAGTCTCGAGCGCGCAGAGCACGCCGAGCTGGCCGTCGTACTTGCCGCCGCTCGGCACCGAGTCGGCGTGGGAGCCCATGAACACCGGCGGCCGCGCTTCCGTCCCCGCCCGCAGGCCGAAGATGTTGCCCATCTGGTCCACCGTGACCACGAGGCCCGCCTCCTTCATCCAGCGCACCAGGAGGTCGCGGCCGCGCCGGTCGTCGTCGGTGAGGGCCACCCGGTTGAGGCCGCCCCGCGCGGTCTCGCCGATCTTGCCGAGCGCGTCCATGCTCTCCGCCAGCCGGGCCCGATTGATCCGCATCGGTTCCCTCCTCACATGCCGAGATAGGCCTTCTTGAGCCGGTCGTCGGCCAGGAGCTCGCGGGCGGGTCCGGACAGGACGACGCGACCGTTCTCGAGGGCCACCGCGCGATGCGCGAGCGCGAGCGCTCGGCGCACGTTCTGCTCCACCAATAAGATGGTGACCCCGTCGCGGTTGATCGCGGCCACCGTCTCGAAGATCCGCTGCACGAGCACCGGGGCGATGCCGAGCGTCGGCTCGTCGAGCATCAGCAGACGGGGCCGCGCCATCAGGGCCCGGCCGATCGCGCACATCTGCTGCTCGCCGCCCGAGAGCGAGCCCGCGAGCTGGGTGGAGCGATCCTTCAGCACCGGGAAGAGCCGCAGCACGTAGTCGAGCGAGGCCTCCTGCTGGGCGCGGGCCTGGGGGGCGTGCGCGCCCAGCAGCAGGTTCTCGTGCACGGTCATGAACGGGAAGAGGCGGCGGCCCTCCGGGACCTGGACGATGCCCTGGGCCACTCGCAGGTGGGCCGGCATCGAGGCCAGGTCCTGGCCATCGAACAGCACGCGGCCGCCGCGGGCCGGCAGCGTGCCCGAGATCACCCGCAAGGTGGTGGTCTTGCCCGCCGCGTTGGCGCCGACGAGGGCCATCAGCTCGCCCGCGCGCACCTCCAGGCTCACCCCGTGGAGGGCCTGGAGGTCGCCGTAGAACGCGTCCACGCCCTCAAGCGTCAGCAAACACGAACTCCTCCCCGAGATAGGCGTCGACCACGCGGGGGTCGCGGCTGACCGCCTCCGGCCGGCCCTCCGCGATCTTCTCGCCGTGGTGGAGCACCACGATCCGCTGCGCGAGGCGCATCATGGCGGCCATGATGTGCTCGATCACGATCAGGCCGAGGCCGTCTCCGTGCAGGCGGCGCAGGATCTCGATCATCTCGACCAGCTCGGTGGGGTTGAGCCCCGACATGACCTCGTCGAGCAGCAGGAGGCGCGGCTGGGTGGCGAGGGCGCGGGCCACCTCGAGCCGCTTGCGGAGGCCGATGGGCAGCGAGCGGGCGCGGCTCTCCGCGAAGGCCTCGAGCCGGCACGTCGCGATCACCCGACGCGCCGCCTCGCGCGCCGCGCTCACCGCGTGGACGCGGGTGAGCGCCCCGATCATCACGTTGTCGAGCACCGAGAGGTTGCCGAAGGGTTTCACGAGCTGGAAGGTGCGGGTGAGGCCCAGCGCGCACACGTGGTGGGGCGCCAGGCCGCTGATGTCGCGCCCGTCGAGCCGCACCGTCCCGGCGTTGGGGGCGTAGAAGCCGGAGATCACGTTGAAGAGCGTGGTCTTGCCGGCCCCGTTGGGCCCGATGATGCCGAGGATCTCCCCGGGCGCGGCGCGCAGGCTGACGTCCTTCACCGCGGTGAGCCCGCCGAAGCGTTTGGTGACCGCGTCAAGCTCGAGCATAGCGTCCCATCGCGCGCAGCCGCTCCCCGATCCAGCCGACCAGGCCCTGAGGCACGAAGCGCACGACCACGATGAGCAGGCAGCCGTAGATGATCAGGTAGATGCCGATGAGCCCCGCCTTGAAGTCGCTGAACGTCGCGCGCAGGTAGGTCTCCAGCGAGGTGATGAGGAGCGAGCCCACGAAGGGGCCGATCGCGGTGCCGAGCCCGCCGATGATGCTGTTCAGCGCGAAGCGCACCGAGAGGTCGACCGAGAAGACGTAGAACGGATCCACGAAGCCCACGTACTGGGCCCAGAGCCCGCCGCACACCGAGGTGAGCGCGGCGCTCGCCGCGACCGCCGCGACCTTGAGACGGCGGCACGGGATGCCGAGCGCCTCCGCCGCGTCCTCGTCCTCGCGCACCCCGGCGAGCTGATAGCCGGGCCGCGAGGTCTCGAGGTAGCGCGCGACCAGGTAGATGCCGATGGCCAGGGTCAGCACCAGGTAGACCCACGGGATCTTGGACTGGAAGCCGAGGGTCGCGAACCCGGGGCGGAACGGCACCGGGATGCCCTCGGACCCGGAGGTGACCGCGCGCCAGCGGCTGGCCAGGATCAGGAGGACCTGCGAGAAGGCGATGGTGGCGAGGCCGAAGTAGGGACCCTTGAGGCGGTTCGCGAGGTAGCCGATGACGAGGCCGGCCACGGTGGCGAGCAATGCGCCCACCAGCAGGCCGAGCCAGGGCGACTGGTTCCAGCGGGTGGCGAGCAGGGCCGCCGAGTAGGCGCCGAGCCCGAAGAACGCGGAGTGGCCGAGCGAGACCTGGCCCGCGTAGCCGCCGGCCACGTTCCACGCGCCCGACACCGCGCCCCACAGGAGGATCAGGATCAGGCTGTCGAGCAGGAAGCCGTCGCGG
>DATGBR010000127.1:0-5816 GCA_035312605.1 Candidatus Methylomirabilota bacterium | reverse complement strand
TTGCTCGAGACTGCCACCTTGCGCGGGCATTCTTCAGCATCCTGCTAGGGCGCGCGCCCGCTCACGGATAGATCTGGCGGTAGGCCAAGCGCGCCCGCGCTCCCGAGCCGCCGAAGCGCGCGTCGTAGTCCCGGGTCATGGCGCGGAGCGTGTCCGACTCCACGAAGGCGCGCAGCGACTCCTCCGAATCGAACTCGTAGCAGACCATGTACTGCCACGGCTCGGAGCCCGCGTGCGGGGTCTCGAGGGGAAGGGCCGCGTAGCGGCGCATGCCGACGCAGCCCGGGACCTGGGCCGCCTCCCGGGACCGCACCGAGTCGTACCACTCGTTGAACGCCGCCTCCTGCTCGGGGGCGATGGTGGCCTTGACGACGAAGAGCCCGGGGCGCGTCATCTGATCCGGTCCCGCGCCCGAGCCTAACCGACCCGGCCACCCCGGGCAACCAGCCGGTCGGCATTCTTTTCCGACCGGGCCTGGGTTTGCATTTCGTGTCAGCGCGCTGACAGCGATCGTCGGCCTCGCCCACTTCACGCCACGCGTGCCGAGCGAAACTCCCGAGAATCGAGCGGTCGATCCATGGCCTCGAACGTGCAATACCCCGTCACGGCAGTCCCATCACTCCGAAGGAGAAGTGCCCGTAGTGAGAATGCTCCGCGCCTCGGTCGTCCTCGCCTCGCTGGCCCGACTCGCGTCCACCCTCTCGATCCCCCAGTCGGGCGAGCCCATGCCCGGATCGAGCCCGGCGCTGGCCGCGGCCCCTCCGTCCGACGGGGCGGGCGTGCGCGCCGCGCCGGCGCGGCCGCTGCGCCGGTCCCTCTGCGCGGCCCTCGCGGAGGGCGCGTGCGCCGAGGTCTTCGCCGCGTGCGCCACCGGCGCGGTCATCACCGGCTGGGCGCTCTATCTCGGGGCGGGCACCGCGCTCATCGGCTTCCTCGGCGCGCTGCCGCTGGTGGCCCAGGTCGCGAGCCTGCCCGCCGCGTGGTTCATCAGCGCCCACAGCCGCAAGCTGGCGACGGTCCTCGCGGTGTGCATCTCGCGCCTCACCTTCCTGCCCCTGATCGGGCTCCCCTGGCTCGACGTCGCGCCCGCCGCGAAGCTCCGCCTCTTCATCGGGATCGTGGCGGTCAGCACGGTCTTCGGCGTGATCGGCAACAGCGCCTGGGTCGCGTGGATGGGCGAGCTCGTCCCCGGCCGCCTGCGGGGACGCTATTTCGGGCAGCGGACGATCTTCCTGAGCGTCGCGGGCACGCTCGCCTCGCTCGCCGCCGCGGTGACCCTCGATCGCCTGGCTCCGCTGGGCTTCACCGGGATCGCGCTCTCCGCGCTGACCGCGGTCGCCTGCCTGGCCGGCCTCGCGAGCCTGGCGCTGCTGCTCCGCCAGCACGAGCCGGCCGCCGTCCGCGAGGGCGGCACCGCCGGCTGGGGCAGCCTGCGGACCGCGCTCGGCGACCTGCGCGCCCGGCCCTTCCTGCACTACCAGCTCGCGTGGAACGGAGCAGTGGGCATCTCGGCGACCTTTTTCGCCTATCACCTGCTGACCAACCTGCGCACCGGGTTCCTGGTAGTGGCGGCCCACGGCGTCGGGGTGGCCATCGTGCGGATCGCCTCGGCCCGGCTGTGGGGGCGCGCGGTCGACCGGATCGGCGCGCGGCCGGTGCTGATCTGCTGCTCGTTCGGCATCTCGGTGGTCCCCGCGATCTGGCTCCTCACCTCGCCGGACCGCCTGTGGCCGATCGCGATGGAAGCGGTGGTCTCGGGCTTTCTCTGGGGCGGCCACGGAATCGCGGCGCTCGACCTGACGATCGGGCTGGCCCCGCGGACGGGCCGGCCGTTCTACCTGGCCGTCTTCGCCACCGCGGGCGGCATCGGCTTCGGGGTCGCCTCGGTGCTGGCCGGCCAGCTCGCCACGTTCGCGCCCGCCCATTTCGTGCTGGGCGGTCACGAATGGACCAGCATCCACATCCTGTTCTTCCTCTCCGCGCTGGGCCGGCTGGCCTCGGCCGGACTCGCGGTGCGCCTGCACGATCCGGGCGCGCGCGGCGGGGTGCCCGAGCTGATGCGCTCGCTCTCGGCGCCGGTCCGCGCGGCGCTGGCCGACTCCTTCGTCCCGGACCTCGTGCGCATCCCCGCCTTCGCCCGACGTCAGCGCTGAATCACCTCGTCGGCCGCGCCACCCGCGACCGGCTCGGGACCGCCTCCCGCATCAGCTCGAGCCACTTGCCGGCGAGCTGCGGGAAGTCGAGGAAGAGCCCGGTCACGTTGCCGCCCGGCCGGCGCGAGGCTGGTGACGAGCCCGCTGGCGAGCGGATCGGTCTCGAGGTCCACCGCGACGATCGGGATGGTGCGGGTGGCCCTGGACGCCGCGACCACCGCCACCGGTGAGATCGCGACGATGACGTCGACCGGCCGCTCGACCAGCTCCGCGGCCAGGCCCAGGATCTCCTCCGGCGGGCCCGGGCGCATGCGGTACTCGATCGCGAGGTTCGGGCCCTCGACGAAACCGCTCTCCCGCAGGGCGTCCCGGAATCAGTCGAAGTCGCGCCGGAAGCGCGCGTCGTCCGCGGCCGGCCCCCGAGCAGGGCGCGGCGCCCGATCATGCGGCCGGCATGCCCCATCGCGCCCGACTCTGCTAGACTCGGCTCGCCTCGTCGACCACTGAGCGACCAGGGGAGGAGCGCGATGAGCGATCTGCTGAATGACGCGCGGGAGCTGCGCCAGAAGCTCCATCGGCTCGAGGTGCTGCTCGAGATCGAGAAGGGTCCGCGCGCCCGCGGCTGGTTCGAGGGCGAGACCCCGCACGACGTCGAGCGGCCGGCCGCGATCAAGCGGCTGACCGACAGCGGGCTCATCGAGGCCGCACCGCCGCCCGATCACTTCCGGTTGACCGCCGAGGGATGGGAATTCCTGCAGGACGTCCGCGCCAAGGTCGGCGCGGCCGGGGGCCTCGACTGGACCCGCGCGGACGAGATCGACTTCTCGAAGCTCTAAGGAGGCCTCCCTCATGCTGCAGCAACAGGTCGGCGACATCACCATCCACCGGATCCTCGAGTCGGAGCGCCCGGACTTCGACGCGGCGGGCTTCTTCCCGCAGATCACGCCCGAGCAGTGGGCGCCCTACCGGCAGCGGCTCGCGGGGTGGGCCCTGGACCCGGCGGTGAACGGCCTCGTCTTCCCGATGCAGTCGTTCCTGGTCAAGACCCGGCACCACACCATCGTGGTGGACACCTGCGTCGGCGATCACAAGCAGCGCGCGCGTGCCAACTGGAACATGACGTCGAGCGGCGCGTATCTCGCGCGTCTCGCCGAGGCGGGCGTGCGGCCCGAGCAGGTCGACTACGTCATGACCACCCACTTCCACACCGACCACGTGGGGTGGAACACCCGCTGGGACAACGGCGGCTGGGTGCCCACCTTCCCCAACGCCCGCTACGTCATGTCCGAGAAGGAGTGGGCGTACTGGGCGGCCATGCACAAGGAGACCCCGCAGACCCAGATCGCGGACAGCGTGATCCCCATCGTGGAGTCGGGCCTGGCCCAGATGGTGAAGAACGACTTCGCCCTCGACGACGAGGTGCGCTTCGAGTCGACCTGGGGGCACACCCCCGACCACATGAGCGTGCACATCGCGTCCCGGGGCCGGCACGCGGTGATCACCGGCGATCTCATCCACTCCCCGGTGCAGTGCCTCGAGACCGACTGGGTGCCGCGGCCCGACTTCGACCCCAAGCAAGCCGCGGCCACCCGCCGCGCCTTCCTCGACCGCTACTGCGAGCAGGACGTGCTGGTGTGCGCCTCGCACTTCCCCTCGCCCTCCTTCGGCCGCGTGGTGCGCGAGGGCAACGGGTTCTGGTTCGAGTACGTGAAGACCTGAGCGCGGGCCGGTCGTGACCGCCCGGAAGAAGAACCACGACTGGCTCGCCCTGACCGTCGAGGAGCCGATCGAGCCCGATCTCCCCATCTGCGATCCGCACCATCACCTGTGGGACGGGGAGAGCGGCCGCGTCGTCCCGCGCTATCTTCTGGACGAGATCCTGGAAGACGTCGGGGGCGGCCACCGCATCGTCTCCACCGTGTTCATCGAATGCGGCGCGATGTTCAAGCCCGACGGGCCGGAAGCCCTCCGCGCGGTCGGGGAGACCGAGTTCGTGAACGGCATCGCCGCGATGAGCGCCTCCGGCCTCTACGGTCCCACGCGCATCGCGGCCGGGATCGTCGGGACCGCCCCCCTGCGCCTGGGCGCCGCGGCGGCCCCGGTGCTCGACGCGCAGATCGCGGCCGGCGGCGGCCGGTTCCGCGGCATCCGTCTGGGCGCGGCGTGGGACCCCGACGAGGCGGTGCCCAACCACCGGACCCGGCCGCCGCAGGGCCTCTTCCTGCGCGACGACTTCCGGGCCGGCTTCGCCCTGCTGGCGCCCCGCGCCCTCACCTTCGAGGCGTGGTGCTACCACCGCCAGATCCCCGACGTCACCGCGCTCGCCCGCGCCTTCCCGGACACCACGATCGTCCTCGACCACTTCGGCGGCCCGGTCGGGGTCGGCTCCTATGCGGGCCGGGGACGCGAGGTCCACGCGGAGTGGCGCGGCTACATCCGCGAGCTGGCCACCTGCCCCAACGTGATGGCCAAGCTGGGCGGGCTCAACATGGAGGTCAACGGCTTCAGCTGGCACGAGCAGCCCCGGCCGCCTTCGAGCCAGAAGCTGGCCGACGCGACGCGGCCGTACTACGAGTTCACCATCGAGAAGTTCGGGGTGGACCGCTGCATGTTCGAGTCGAACTTCCCGGTGGACGCGGTGAGCTGCAGCTACACCGTCCTGTGGAACACCTTCAAGCACCTGACCGCGGGCTACTCGGCGGCCGAGAAGGCCAAGCTCTTCCACGACACCGCCACCCGGGTCTATCGGCTGGCTACCTGAGCTCCTCGGTCGCGCAGGACCGCGCCCGTCGTCCCGGCTCTGCGGTTGACAGCTCCGTCCCGCCCCTGGTACGGTCCGCCTGTTCGAGCGTGCGAACCGTCCGAGACCGCTTCGGCCCCCCGTAAGACGGCGCGAGCGCAGGTCGTCCATGGTGGGCTTCCCGAGGCGGCGGGCCCCATGAAGGCCCGGGGAAGTGCGTATGCCTCGCAGGCGAAGTCCTTCCGACGTCATCCCCCAGCATCCGACTCGTGCGGGAGGTGCTCCATGACCGCTCCCATCCGGCGTCGTCCCCCGTTCGTCTCCCTCGTCGGGCTCGCCCTGCTCCTGGCCTCGCTCACCGCGACCGTGCCCGGCGACGCGACGGCCGCCGACACGCCCCGGCGCGGCGGCGTCCTGCTCGCGGTGATCGGCGCCGATCCGCCGAGCCTCGATCCCCATCAGGAGAGCACGTTTGCCAACATCGAGCTGGTGGCCCCGCTCTACAGCACGCTCCTGCAGCTCGATCCCTACAACTACCCGAAGATCATCGGCGATCTCGCGACCGACTGGAAGATCTCACCCGACGGGCTCACCTACACCTTCAAGCTCCACCCGGGCGTGAAGTTCCACGACGGCTCCCCGCTCACGTCGGCCGACGTCAAGGCCAGCTACGACAAGATCATCTTCCCACCCGCGGGCGTCCGCAGCGTGCGGCAGAACGCCTACACCGCGGTCGGCCAGGTCGAGGCCTCCGATCCGGCCACCATCGTGTTCAAGCTCAAGTTCCCGTCCGCGTCGCTCCTGGCCAACCTGGCCTCGCCCTGGAACGTGATCTTCCCGAAGGCGTACCTCGACCGGGATCCCAACTACTTCAAGACCCACGCGATCGGCACCGGGCCGTTCAAGTTCAAGGGCTACACCCG
>DATGBR010000126.1:0-6469 GCA_035312605.1 Candidatus Methylomirabilota bacterium | reverse complement strand
CCAGCACCGAGGACCCGGGGGTCACCGCGGCCACCCGGGTGGCCGCGCCCACCCCGGTCATGACCCCGCACCCGATCAGGCACGCGCGGTCGAACGGGATGTCGTTCGGGACTGCGACCGCGCTGGACTCGTGCACCACGCAGTACTCCGCGTGGGACGACACGGCGGAGAAGTGGTGGACCGGGCGGCCGCCGAGCGACAGTCGCGAGGCCCCGTCGAGGAGGAAGCCCTTCGGCTGGGTGCGGGTGAAGACCTCGCAGAGGATCGGCTGGCCGCGATCGCAGTAGAAACAGTGGCCGCAGGACGGATTCCAGGAGCAGACGACGTGATCGCCGCGCCGGGCGAGCGTCACCTCGGCGCCCACCGCCTCGACCACCCCGGCGCCCTCGTGGCCCAGCACGATCGGCAACGGATAGGCGAGCGAGCCCTCGATCACCTCCAGGTCGGTGTGGCAGAGCCCGCTCGCGTGCAGGCGGACCAGCACGTCGTGGGGGCCGAGGGGCCCGAGCGTCACGCGCTCGACGACGAGCGGTCGGCCGACCTCGTGCAGGACCGCGGCGCGGAAGTCCACGCGTGCGGCCGGGCTATCTGAACCGCTCGGTCGTGGTGCCTCGGTAGAGGATCTCGCCCTGCCGCTTCATGATCGCGGCGTGGCGCTCCCGCGCGGAGGGATCGAGATCGGCGGCGGGCGGCTCCTCGTGGTCGAAGTAGTGGTAGTCGTCCACTCCGCGCACGAGGGTCGCGGTGTCCCGCACGTCCGAGAGCTGCCGGACGTGGGTCGGGATGTAGCGGATCGCGTAGCCGATGCGGCGGTCGGCGGAGCGGTTCGGCGGCGAGCCGTGGAACATGCGCACGTGGTGCAGCGACATCTCGCCCGGGTGGATCACGATGTCCACCGCGCGCGCCTCGTCCACTTCCACCATGATCTCCTGGGCGCGCGAGAGCAGGTTCTCGGGCGCGAACGTGTCGCGGTGGGGCACCTGCTCCCGGTGGGTGCCCGGCACCATCCGCATCGCTCCGCTCTCGATCGAGCTCTCCGAGAAGGCCACCCAGGCGGTCACCACGTCGGGCTCGCTGAGGCCCCAGTAGGTCGAGTCCTGGTGCCAGGACACGAAGGCCGGATCGCGCGCCTCCTTGATGAAGAAGCTCGAGCTCCAGCACAAGAGGTTCGGCCCGAGGAGGTCCTCCACCACGTCCACGATGCGCGGGTGCCGGATCAGCTCGTTGAGCCACGTGAACAGCAGGTGGCTCTTGTGCCGCAGCTCGCCGCCGAGCGGTCCACCGTGCGCCCGCTCCACCGTCTCGAGGCGGGTCCGGTAGCCGGCGGCCTCAGCGGGCGAGAGCACCCGGATGGGGAAGTAGAATCCGTCACGACGGAACTGGGCCACGGCTGGGGCGGTGAGGGTTTTCATGGGCCAAGGTGTAAGCGTCCACGTGAGGCTTGTCAAGCTGCCGGACCTCCGCTAGGCTGCCGCCATGAACGAGACCGAGGTCCGGACCCGCCACTTCAGCCGGCTGGAGTACGAGCGGCTGGTCGACGGCGGCACCCTGAGGCCGGACGAGCGGTTCGAGCTGATCGGCGGCCACCTGATCGCACGCGCGCCGCAGCGCGACACCCACGCCACCAGCGCCGATCTGGCCGCCGCCGCGCTGCAGAAGGCCTTCGGCTTCGGCTACCGGGTGCGGGTGCAGCTCCCGCTCGCGCTCGACGACGACTCCGAGCCCGAGCCCGACGTGTCGGTGGTGCGCGGCAGCCTCGCGCAGGCCGACCGCACCCTGCCGTCCCGCCCGGACCTGGTGGTGGAGGTCGCGGAGTCGAGCCTCACCTTCGATCGCCGCGAGAAGGCGAGCCTCTACGCCCGGGCCCGCGTGGAAGATTACTGGATCGTCAACCTGGTCTCGCGCGTGCTAGAGGTCCTCCGCGATCCGGTCGCCGATCCCACCGCGCCCTACGGCTGGCGCTACGCCCGCACCCGCATCCTGACCGGGGTCGAGGTGGTATTCCCGGTCGGCGCGCCGCTCTCCCGCATCCCGATCGCCGACCTGCTGCCCTGACCCGGCCCTTCCGCTCGCCAGCGTGGCGACCTAGGGCGCCGCGCGCTCGCCCGGCGCCGCCGAGTCTGCTACCGTAGGCGCCCATGACCATGGAGGGAATCGCGGGGGAGCGAATCGCGGGCTTCTGCGCGCTGTGCCGCTCGCGCTGCGGCTGCGTCTCGGTGGTGGAGGACGGCCGGCTGGTCGCGGTGGAGCCGGACCCGTCGCATCCCACCGGCCAGCACCTGTGCGTGAAGGGCCGCGCGGCGCCGGAGCTCGTCTACGCGCCCGACCGGCTGCTCCACCCGATGCGCCGCACGCGGCCCCGCAACGACCCGGACGCGGGCTGGGTGCGCATCACGTGGGACGAGGCGCTCGACTGGACCGCGGAGCGCATGCGCGCGATCGCCGATCGCGAGGGGCCGGAGGCGGTGGCCTTCACCGTCACAACCCCGGCGGGCACCGCGATCTCCGACGGCTTCCCGTGGATCAACCGGCTCATCCGCGCCTTCGGCAGCCCCAACATGGTGTGGGGCGAGGAGCTGTGCGCGTGGCACCGCGACTACGCCACCGCGCTCACCTTCGGCGCCGACATCGGCACACCGGACTTCGAGCGCACCGGCTGCCTGGTCCTGTGGGGCCACAACCCGTCGAGCACGTACCTGGCCCAGGCCACCGCGGTCACGGAGGCCGCCACGCGGGGCACCGCCCTGATCGTGGTCGATCCGCGGCGCGCGGGACCGGCCGCGCGCGCCGACCAGTGGCTGCGCGTGCGGCCCGGCACCGACGGGGCGCTCGCCCTCGGCCTCGCCTCGGTCATGATCGCGGAGGGCTGGTACGATCGCGACTTCGTCCGCGACTGGACCAACGGCCCGCTGCTGGTGCGCGATGACACCGGCGCGCTGCTCACCGCCGCGGACCTCTCGCCCGACGGCCGGCCCGGCGACTATGTGGCGTGGGACCGCGGCGCGGCCCGGCCGGTCGCGTACGATCCGGTCGCCGGCCGGTTCGTGGAGCGCGTCGTCGAGCCCGCGCTCACCGGCCCGGTCACCTGCCCGACGCGCGGCGGAGGCGCCATCGCCTGCGTCCCCGCGTTCGAGGCGTACGCCGCCCTCTGCCGGCGCTACCCGCCGGCACGCGTCGAGCGGCTCACCGGGGTCCCCGCCGCGCAGATCGCCCTGACCGCGCGGCTGCTCTGGGAGCGCCGGCCGGTCGCCTACTTCCACTGGACCGGCCTCGAGCAGCACACCAACGCGACCCAGACCGTGCGCGCGCTCTCGCTGCTCTACGCGCTGACCGGCTGCTGGGATGCCCCCGGCGGCAACGTCCGTCCCGCGCGCCCGGTGATCAACGACCTGGGCCCGCTCTCCCTGCTCTCCGACAAGCAGCGCGCGAAGGCCATCGGCCTGGCCGAGCGGCCGCTCGGCCCCGCTCGGCAAGGCTGGGTGACCGCGGGCGATCTCTACCGTGCCATCCTCCACGGCACGCCCTATCCGGTGCGCGGCGTGGTCGGCTTCGGCGCGAACATGCTCCTCTCGCAGCCGGGCGCGACGGTGGCCCGCGCCGCGGTCGACCGCCTCGACTTCCTGGTCTACGCCGATCTCTTCCTCACCCCGACCGCGGCGATGGCGGACGTGGTGCTGCCGGTCTCCTCGGCGTGGGAGCGCGAGGGGCTGCGCGTCGGCTTCGGGCCCACCCAGGCGGGCGAGAGCTTCGCGCAGCTGCGCGGGCCGGTCATCGCGCCGCTCGGCGAGGCGCGCTCGGACACCTGGATCGTCTGCGAGCTGGCCCGGCGCCTCGGCCTCGGCAAGACCTTCTTCGACGGCAGCGAGGACGCCGGGCATCGCTTCGCGCTCGAGCCGTCGGGGGTCACGCTCGAGCAGCTCCGCGCGCACCCCGGCGGGGTGCGGGTGCCGGTCGAGGCGCGCTTCAAGCGCTATACCGCGCCGGGCCCGGACGGCCGCTCGGCCGGCTTCGCGACCCCGAGCCGCCGGGTGGAGATCTTCTCGGCCCAGCTCGCCCGGCACGGCCAGAGCCCGCTGCCCGACTACGTCGAGCCGGCCGCGAGCCCGGTGAGCCGGCCCGACCTGGCCGCGCGCTTCCCCCTCCGGCTCACCTCGGCCAAGGTCGTGCAGTTCTGCCACAGCCAGCAGCGAAACCTGCCGCGCCTGCGGCGGCACAGTCCGGATCCGCAGGCCGAGATGCACCCCGAGGCCGCGAAGGCCCGCGGCATCGCGGCCGACGACTGGGTGGTGGTCGAGACCCCGCACGGCACCATGCGCGCCCGGGCCAGTCTCAACAGCAGCCTCGATCCCGAGGTGGTGTGCGCGCAGTTCGGCTGGTGGCAGGCCTGCCCGCCGCTCGGCCTGCCCGGCTACGCCTCCGACGGTCCCGGAAGCGCCAACTACAATGCCCTCATCGATCCGGAGGCCGCCGACCCGATCAGCGGGACGGTGGCGCTCCGCTCGTACCTCTGCGAGGTACGCCGAGGAGACCCGTGAGCATCGACCAAGCCATCGACGCGTTCTGGCAGTGCGCCCGGCAGCGGACCGCCCCCGGGCCCGAGTGGATGAAGCGCCTGAGCCGCGAGGAGGCCTACCGCGTGCAGCTGGGCGTCCTCGCCCGGTATGTCGCCGCGGGCGAGCGCCAGGCGGGCTGGAAGGTGGGCCTCACCTCGAAGGCGATGCAGGCCCAGCAGGGCGTGCACGAGCCGGTGCTGGGCTTCCTCCTGCAGAGCGGCGAGCAGCCGAGCGGCACGCGGTTCCGCTACGCGGACCTGATCCGCCCCGGCTTCGAGAACGAGCTGTGCCTCACCGTCGGCACCACCCTGCGCGGCCCCGGGGTGACCACCGAGCGGGCCGCCGCCGCGCTCGCCGCGATGGCGCCCGCCTTCGAGATCGTCGAGCGACGCGGCGACTTCGCGGCCGACCTCAACGTGAGCCTCGCCGACAACGCCCAGCAGCGCGCCTATGTCACCGGCGCGCCGGTCCCGGTGCCGTCCGGCTTCGACCTCGCGACGGTGGTGGTCGAGCTCTCCGTGAACGGCGCGGCGGCCGAGCGCGCGCTCGGCAGCGAGGTGCTCGGCACCCCCGCGGCCTCGATCGCCTGGCTCGCCAACAAGCTGGCCGAGTTCGGCCTCGCGCTCGAGGCCGGCATGAAGGTGATGTCGGGCTCGTTCACCCGCCAGTACCTCCTCAACGCGGGCGACCGCATCGACGCCACGTTCACCCCGGTCGGCTCCGTCCGCGCCGAGTTTATCTAGCATCTGAGGCGGCTCAAGGGATCAGCACCACCTTGCCGTGGTGGCCGGCCTCCATAACGGCCTCGTGGCTCCGGGCCGCCTGGGCGAGCGGCAGCTCCTGTGCGATGACCGGGCGCAGCGAGCCGTTGCGCAGGCCCTCCACGAGCGCGGCGTGGATGCCCGCGAGCTGGCCGGGAGTGGCGTGGTTGAGCGCCATGCCGAGGATGGCGGCGTCCTTGTTCATGGCGATCCGCGCGTTGATCTCTACCGTGCCCCGGTTGCCGATCACGACGATGCGGCCGCGGGTGGCGATGGCCCCCAGGTCCTTCTGGAGATTCGCGTTGGCCAGCATCTCCATGATGATGTCGGGACCGCGACCGCCGGTGAGCTTCACGCACTCCTCGAGGTAGCCGGCCGCGCCGTGGTCGAGGACGTGGTGCGCCCCCTGCTCCAGCACCATCCGCCGCCCCTTCTCGGTGCCGGCGGTGCCGATGACGGTGAGCCCGCGCGCCCGCGCCAGCTGCACCGCCCCGATGCCCACGCCGCCGCTCGCACCGTGCACCAGCACCGTCTCCCCCGCTTCGCCGCGCGCTCGGTTGAAGAGCGCGTGATAGGCGGTGGCGTACGGGACGTTCATGGCCGCCCCCTGCGCGCAGCTCGCGTTGGCCGGCAGCGGATGCACCTGCCCCTGCTCGCAGACCGCCTGCTCGGCGTAGGCGCCGGTCACGGTGCCGCCCACGTAGACGCGATCCCCCGGCTTCACGGAGGTCACGCCCGCGCCCACCGCCTCGATGACGCCCCCCGCGTCCTCGGTCGACCCGATTTATATCGGCCCGAGTTCTGCGGCTAACCCCTCGAAATTTTTCGAGATCCCCTTCCGCGGCACCGTCGCTGAGCCGTCTACGCGCCCGGCGCGCGCCCCGACGGCGCCCCCGCGCCGGACGGGCCGCCGTAGACCCGCCCTGCCGGGCGCCGCGCAGAAGCGGTCCCCGCGGGCGAAGGCCGCGCCGTGATCGTGCTCTGCGCCTGGTGCGTGCAGGCGGACGAGCCCGCGTTCTTGAACGAGCAGCCGCCCTACCGCGACACCCGGATCAGTCACGGGATCTGCCCGAGGCATCGGGAGGAGTGGACGCAGCAGCTCGCGGCGCACGCGGCGGCGCTGAAGGCCCGCCAGGAGGAGCAATCGCCATGAAC
>DATGBR010000125.1:0-6309 GCA_035312605.1 Candidatus Methylomirabilota bacterium | reverse complement strand
CTGCGACGCGTCCGCGGACGTGCCGGCGCCCACCGACACGCCAGCCCTCATCCGCGAGGCACGGACGGGCCGTCTCCTGCCGGGCGAGGGGGCCCTGCCGCTGGCCGAGCTGGTGGCGGCGCTGCCGGCCGGGGTGCCGCTCGCCATCGAGGCGCCGTGCCGGGCGACCGCGGAGCTGCCCGCGGTCGAGCGGGCCAGGCGGGCCTATCGGGCGCTGTCGGGGCTGGTGGGCTGACCGCTCACGGTTCGAGCCCTCACGGGTCGAGCCCTCACGGATCGAGATAGAAGCGCAGCACCTCGTTCGACCCGCGGAGGCCGCCCAGCTTGGCGTCGATGAGCTGGTAGAGCTCGCGGGCCAGCGAGGTGACCGGCATCGCCTGGTGTACGGAGCGCCCGCTCTCGACGGCCGCGGTCAGGTCCTTGAGCCCGAGGAAGGTGGCGGGGGGATACTCGCCGCGCAGGATCGCGCCTTCGAGAGACCGGAGGATCCAGCTCTCGGCGGTGCAGGTCCGCAGCGTGTGGTAGAGGCGATCGAGCGGCACGCCGGCCTGCCTGGCCATCGCGAAGGCCTCGCCGATCGCGAGGCGCCCGACCCCGATGATGAGGTTGTTGGCGAGCTTGCCGACGAGCCCGGCGCCGAGCGGGCCCATGTGGAAGACGTTGGCGCCGACCGCCTCAAGCAGCGGCCGCTCGGCCTCGACGGCCGCCGCGTCGCCGCCGCAGAGCAGGGTCAGGGTGCCCGCGTCGGCGCCGCTCACCCCGCCGCTGACCGGGCAGTCGATCACCGTCACGCCGCGCGCGCGGGCCCGCTCGGCGATCGGCAGCAGCTCGGAGAGCGCGATGGTGCTGCACACCATGACGGTGCCGGAGGTCATGGTGGCGAGGAGGCCGTCGCGGCCGCCGAGGACCGCGTCGACCTGCCGGCCGTCGACCACCATCACCATCACGCTCGCGCACTCGGCGCCGACCTGGGCCGGATCGCGCGCGGCCCGGCCGCCCGCCGCGATGAAGCGGGCGAGGGGCTCGGGGGCGACGTCGTGGGCGAGCACGTCGTGGCCGGCCTTGATGAGATTCCGGGCCATGCCGAAGCCCATCTGGCCCAGGCCGATGAAGCCGACGGAGCGCGGCGCGGCGGCGCTCATCGGGCCGGGCTACCCGATCTCGACCAGCTCGAGGGCCTCGCGGCTCGGCCCCTCGATCATGACCGCGCGGGTGTCGCCCAGCTCGTAGACCTCCTCGAGGAAGGTCACGCCCTCGTCTCGCAGCTTGGCGATCCAGGCGTCCAGATCGCGGACGCCGAGGCCGACGTGATCGTACAGGTGCCCGCGGGTTCCCACGAGCGGCCGGTCGCCCTGCCGCATGTAGGAGGGGAACGTCACGTCACCGAAGGCGACGGCGGCCGACGGCGTCCGGAACATCCCGGCGCGGTCGAGCGCCGGGAAGGTGCGGTCGACTCCGCGCGGGACGCGGCAGTCGGCCTCGGTCGCCGGCGGTCGGGGCGTGCGCCCCGCGACCAGCGGCGCGTGGAGGTGCCGCTGGTACCAGAGCTGGGCGCAGAACGGATCCTCGTGGTAGAGGTGCACGTGGTTGAAGCGCTCCGCCGGATGGTTGCCCGCGTACTCCACGAGGGCATCGTCCGGCCCCCGCAGATAGCCGAAGCCGCCGGTGCGAGTCGGCTGGACACCGGTCGCCCTCGCCTCCGCGATCTGCGCCTTCGTGAGCCCCAGGACTCCACCGGTGCCCGGCCACGTGTCGCTGCTCACCAGCACCGCGCCCGCGCCGTCGCCGGTGTAGAGCGGCAGCAGCTCGACCTCCGTCTGGCCCCGGCTCGCCTGGCTCTGAAAGGCCTCGAGGGTCCGGCGCGTGTCGGGGACGTGCCACCCGAAGTGCCAGATCGCGGTCTGCGGAGACGTGGGCGGCGGCGTGGCGACCCGGTCGAACAGCACCAGGACGTCGTTCGGGGCGCCGAGCGCGGGGTGCCCTCCCCAGCGCGTCTTCACGCTGGTCGGGAATCGCCGGACGTAGAAGTCGATCGCGGCCTCGGGATCGACCGAGTTCAGGTGCAGGTGATGGAAGCCGGGCGCGGGGAGCATGGCGTCGGCTACGCCTCGACGTCGCCTTCCGGTCCCGCCTTCCGCACGAGCTCCTCGAGCGCCTCGTAGGGCTGCGCCCCCACCACGCCGTAGCGGCCGGCCACGAAGGTCGGCACCCCGGTGACCCCGATCTGCCGCGAGAGCTTCCAGTCGTCGTCGACCGCCGCCTTGAACGTCCGCTTCTCGATCACCTCGCGGGCCGCGTCCACCGGCAGGCCCACCTGGGCGACGATCTCGAGGAGCACCTCGGGCCGCGAGATGTCGCGGGCCTCGACGAAGTAGGCGCGGAAGAGCGCGTCGTGGATGGCCTCGCCGCCCGGCTGCGTATCCGCCCACTTGCCCAGCTCCTGGGCCAGCCGGCTGTTGTAGGTCATGGTGCGCTCGCCGTAGGGGAGGCCCTCGGCGTCCATGCGGGCCTTCATCTGCGCGTGCATCGCCTTGCGGTCCACGTTGCGCCCGCGAAAGAGATCCTCGAGCGACTGGCCCTCGGGAGGGGTCTCCGGGTGCAGGGGGAAGTGCACCCACTGGATCTTGACGCCGTGCTCGGTCCGGAGCTTCTCAATACGCACGGTACTGAGATAGCACCAGGGTCAGACGTAGTCGGAGAAGATCGTCACCGTCACCGGCTCGGTCATCGTGGCTCCTCAGCGCGCCTTCACGAGCTTCTGCAGGCTGCGCAGCCCGGGTGGAAGGGGCTGACCCTTGTAGCGATTGCCCCAGTTGGTGAATGATACCTCGCCCACGTAGATGTCGCCGCGCGAGTCGACCGCGAGGCCGTGCGGGGAGACGAACTGACCGGGCTCGAGGCCGGCCAGCCGGTCGCCCAGGCGGGCCAGCCGCTCGCCGCGATGGCTGTAGATGGCGATGCGCGGACCGATGTTGGGCACGTCGTAGTTGACCGGCAGCGCCCCGCCGATCTCGCCCACGTAGAAGCGCCCCTGGCCGCCGCGCTCGAGATGCAGTCCGGAGGGCCGGTGCATGTCGTGCCACTGGGTCTCGAAGCGCCCGTTGCCGTCGAAGACCTGGATGCGATGGTTCTCCCGGTCGGCCACGTAGACCCAGCCGTCGCCATCGCAGCAGATGTTGTGCGGGATGTTGAACTGGCCCGGGTCGGTGCCCGGCTCGCCCCACGAGAGGAGCGGGCGGCCGCTCGGATCGTACTTGTGCACGCGCGCGTTGCCGTAGCCGTCGGAGACGTACAGGTCGCCCTGCGGCGAGAGCGCGGTGTGAGTGCAGCGGTGGAACGGCTCACCGCTCATGTAGGGCTTCGGGCTCCCCGAGATGCCGAGGGTGAGCAGGACCTTGCCGTCGAGCGTGCAGTGTCGGACGGTGTGGTCGCCGTCGTCGGTGAGCCAGAGGGTGTCGTCGGGGGCCACGTGGACGCCGTGGGGACGGTGGAACACGCCCTCGCCCCAGGAACGGAGGAAGGTGCCGTCGCGGTCGAGGACCACCATCGGATGCCGGCCGCGGTTGAACGCGTAGACGCGATCCTGCGCGTCGACGCCGACCGCGGCCACGTCGGCGTTGAACTCGCGGCCCGGCGGCAGCTTCGCCCACGCGTCGTGGACCTCGTAGCGATAGGCGCCGGCGCCGAGGACGATCGGCATCACGCGGCCGCCCCGTTGCGGGCCTCGAAGATCGCCCGGGGATTGCGGACCAGCATCTGGTCGATCCGGTCGTCGGCGACCCCCGCCTTGCGCAGGGCGGGCAAGATGTCGTCCGGGATGTGGTTGTAGTGCCAGAGCGGGCGGGTGCGGCGCTTGTCGTCCTCGGAGAGCATGTCGCTCCAGCAGTTGGCGTCGTGCGAGAGGACCATGCGGGGAGCATAGCCCTCGGCGCAGAGCCGGGCGATGACCTCGACCCGCTTGGGGGTGGGCAGGAAGTGCTCGAGGCCGAAGCGATCCATCCCGATGGTGCTCCCGCGCTCCATGAGCCCGCGCAGGTAGCCGAGGTCGTCGCTGTCGCCGCTGTGGCCGATGATCACGCGACGGAGGTCGACGCCCTCCTGGGCGAAGATTGCCTGCTGCGCCTCCCCGGTTCGTCCCGCGGCCCAGGTGTGGGTCGAGATCGGGACCCCGGTCGCCTTCTGGGCCCGCGCGGAGGCGCGCAGGATGTTCTCGATGACCGGGGTCACGCCGGCGGTGTCGGTGGCGCACTTGATGATGGCGGCCTTGACCCCGGTGGCGCCGATCCCCTGCTGAATATCGCGGATGAAGAGCGCGGCCACCTCGTCGACCCCGTGGCCGCTGAAGTAGCGCTGCGGCATCCACCAGACCCCGGTGGCCACGATCACGTGCACGCGCGAGCGCCGGGCCACCTGCACGATCAGGTCGAGGTCGCGCCCGAGATCGACGGTGGTCAGGTCCACGATCGCCCGGATCCCGCGGGCGTGAAGATCGGCCATCTTCCGCTCGGCGAGGGCGAGGATCCCGGCGCGGTCCCACAGGTGCGGCCAGTTCTCCTGCACCCCGGGCGAGCGGGTGACGATGTGCTCGTGCATCAGGGTGGGCCCGAGCTCGGAGGTGGCGATCGAGCCGAGCGCTGTCTCCACCGTCGTCGTCATGGCGACCTCCTGCCGGCTCGGCGCCTCATCCCGCCACCGCGCGCAGGAAGCGCTCGACCTCGGCCTCGTCGTTGTAGTAGTGGACGCTCGCGCGCACGAGGGCGTCGAGCCCGCGCGCGGGCAGATCCAGGCGTGAGGACGACGCCCGGGTGTGGGTGACGTTGATGTCGAGCGCCCGGAGCCGCTCGCGCGTCGCGGCCGGCGCCTCGCCGGCCCGGAGAAAGGTCACGATGCCGCATCGTTCCGTGCCCTGGTCGTGCACCGTGATGCCCGGTCGCTTCGCGAGCTCGCCGCGGAGCGAGGCCGCGAGCGCCTTGACCCGCGCTTCGATCAGGTCGAGGCCGAGGGCCTGGGCGTAGCGGGCCGCGACCCCGAGCCCGATCTGTCCGGCCACGAACCGCTCCCAGTTCTCGAAGCGGCGCGCGTCGTCGCGTACGGTGTAGGTGTCGGCGTCGATCCACGCGGCGGCCTCGAGATCGATGAAGGGCGGCTCGAGGGCCGCGATGGTGTCGCGCCGGACGTAGAGGAAGCCGGTGCCGCGGGGGCCGCGCAGATACTTGCGCCCGGTGGCCGAGAGCATGTGGCAGCCGATGCGGCCCACGTCGACCGCGAGCTGGCCCACCGACTGGCAGGCGTCGAGCAGGTAGAGCACGCCGTGCCGGGCCGCGATGCGCCCCACCAGGGCGGCCGGATTGACGAGCCCGCCCTGGGTCGGGACGTGGGTGATCGCGATGAGCCGGGTCCGCGGTCCGATCGCGCGCTCGAGGCTGGCCAGGTCGAGCTGCCCGGAGGCGTCGTCGTCGACCACGTCGATCTCGATGCCGACCCGCTTCCGGAGCTGCAGGAACGCGAGGTAGTTCGACGCGTACTCGGCGCGGGCGGTGACCACCCGGTCGCCGGCCCGGAACGGGACGGCGTAGAAGGCCATGTCCCACGCGCGGGTCGCGTTCTCCACGAAGGCGATCTCGTCGGGATGCGCGCCGATGAGGTCGGCGACCGCGGGATAGAAATCGGTGACGCGGTCCGCGGCCTCGGCGGCGGCCTCGTAGCCGCCGATGGTGGCCTCGCGCTCCAGGTGGCCGGTCACCGCCTCCAGCACCGGCCGCGGCGGCAGGGCCGAGCCCGCGTTGTTGAAGTGCAGCACGCGGGTGACGCCGGGCGTGTCGGCGCGGAGCCGCGGAACGTCGAGCATCAGGCGCCCCGGGCCCGGAAGCGGTCGAGGACATTGCGCAGGATGCGCGAGACGTTGTTGTCGTAACGGTTGTGCGACAGGCTCCCGCAGAAGGTGATCGACCCCACCGCGAAGACGGCGCCGCCGCCCGGCAGCTCGGCATAGGTCATGTCCGCGCGCAGCAGCCGGGCCGGCTTCTCGCCGCTCACCGTCGCCAGGTGGGAGAGCAGCTCCTCCGGCACCACCACGTAGCTCGGCCCGTGCCCCTCGGAGGAGGCCACCACCACCGCGCCGGGGGGCGTCCCCAGGGCCGGGTCCGCGCGGTCGAGCTCGAAGCCGGCCGCCCCGCCGCCCGAAAGGCCGAAGTCGCCGATGACCGCGTCCTTGACGCCCTCCATGATGAAGGCCGCGCGCGGGTCGTCGGCGCCGGCCTGGCGTCGGTAGTGCGAGCCCTCGAAGAGGCCCTGACCCGAGAAGCCGAC
>DATGBR010000124.1:0-10974 GCA_035312605.1 Candidatus Methylomirabilota bacterium | reverse complement strand
CACGTCCCACGGCTTGAGATCGACCTCCAGATAAAGTTCTGCCTTGCCAGCGGCGACCAGGCCGTAGCCATAGTAGTCGCCGAAGCCACGGCTGCGGCGGCACCCGTCCACCACCCGCAGGAAGGCGTCCCAGTGGGAGCCCTGGCGCAGCAGGTGCAGGTCGGAGTGGAGCACGGTCGCCTCGTCGAGCCGTCCGCAGTCGGACACGCGCAGGCGCCCGTCCCGGTCCCACGCCCCGTCCCCCCGGTGCGCCCAGAGCATCTCGCCGCTCGCCGGATTGAGCACCACTCCCGCGGTGACCTGTCCCGCCTCCTCGAGGCCGATGAGCACCGCCCAGATCGGCACGCGCCGGATGAAGTTCTTGGTGCCGTCGATCGGGTCGATGATGAAGCGCCGCTCCTTCGGCCCCTCCTCCCCGAACTCCTCGCCGAGGAAGCCGTGATCGGGATACGCGCGCCGCAGGATCGCCTTGATGGCCTGCTCCGCCTCGCGATCGGCCTGGGTCACCGGGGTCTGGTCCGCCTTGATGGTGACCTCGAAGCCGCCGCGGTAGTACTTCATGGCGACCTCGCCGGCCGCCTCGGCGGCCCGGATCATCGCGGTGACGACGTCCGGGACCGCCGCGGTCAATCCTGCCATTCGCCCCGCTCGACGAGGACTTCCTTGAACACCTCGAGAGCCTCGACCACCACCGGCATCCCGCCGTAGGTCACCTGCTGGAAGATGACCTCGGTCACCTCCTGGCGCGAGGCCCCCACGTTGAGCGCGGCGTGAATGTGGGCGCGCACCTCGTTGCGGCGGTTCAGCACCGTGAGGGAGGCCACCGCGCACAGCTCCCGCTGCTTCTGGGAGATGACCTCGCGGCTGTAGAGATTGCCGGTGAAGAACATGCTGAGCTCTCGGGCCAGATCCTTGTCGAACTTCCTCCAGGTATCGAAGCCGACACCGCTCTTGATCGAGTGGAAGAGCATGCGCGCGGTCTTGCGGGTGGTCTCCTTCAGGGCGTCGTCCATGCGATATCCCTCCGTTTCGCGCTATAGTACCTCAACCGTCCGCACCCCATTCCCGGTCAGAGGAGATCGCATGGTCAAGATCGAACGCTATGCCGCCAAGGGTGTCTGGGATCCGCCGACCTACTCGCAGGCCGTGAAGGTCACCGGAGCCCAGACCATTCTCTACCTCGCGGGCCAGGTCGCCTACGACGACAAGGGCGGGCCCGCCCACCGCGGCGACTTCAAGGCGCAGGCGCGCGCGGTTTTCCAGGCGATCAAGGCCCAGGTCGAGGCGGGCGGCGGCACGATGGACAACATCGTCAAGATCAACACCTACCTCACCGACGTGCGCCATCGTGCCGACCTGGGCCCGATCCGCGAGGAGTTCCTCGGCAAGAAGACGTGCGCTTCCACCCTCGTCGCGGTGGCGGCCCTCGCGATGCCGGAGTGGCTGATCGAGATCGAAGCGATCGCCATCCTGTAGCGGGCCCGCGTGGTGGCCGAGCTGAACCCGTACATCTTCCGCGCCTACGACGTGCGCGGCAAAGTCGGCAGCGATATCACTCCGCCCGTCTTCGAGCAGGTGGGGCGGGCCTACGGCACCCTGGTGAAGCGCCGAGGAGGCCGGACGGTGGCCCTCGGCATGGACAACCGGGTCTCGTCGGCCGCGCTCAAGGTCGCCTTCGGGGCAGGCGTCCTCGCCACCGGGCTCGACGTGGTCGACATCGGGGTCAACCACACCCCGCTGCTCTACTTCGCGACCGCCCACTGGGGGCTCGATGGCGGGGCCACCGTGACCGGCAGCCACAATCCGGTCTCCGACAACGGGGTCAAGATGGTGCACGCGGCGGCGGCCCCGCTCACCGAGGACGAGATCCAGGGCCTCCTCGCCACCATCCGCTCGGGCGACTTCGAGCGCGGCGCGGGCGCCCGCACCGCTCGCGATCCGCGCGAGGAATACCTCGGCGCCATCACCGGCCACGTGCGGCTCGCGCGGCGCCTGAAGGTGGTGGTCGACGCGGGCAACGGCATCGCAGGCGTCTTCGCCCCCGAGCTGCTGCGCCGGCTCGGCTGCGAGGTGGTCGAGCTCTACTGCGAGTCCGACGGCACCTTCCCCAACCATCTCCCGGATCCGGAGATGGAGGAGAACATGCGGGACCTGGTGGCCAAGGTCTCCGAGGTCCAGGCCGACGTGGGGCTGGCCTACGACGGCGACGCGGATCGGGTCGGCATCGTCGACGAGAAGGGCCGGCGGCACGAGGCGGACCTGCTGCTCGCGCTCCTGGCTCGCGATCTGCTGGTCCGCCACCCGGGGGCCAAGGTCGTCTTCGACGTCAAGTCCTCGCAGGTGCTGGTGGACGACATCCGGCGGCACGGCGGGGAGCCCATCATGTGGAAGACCGGGCACTCGCTCCTCAAGCGGAAGATGCGCGAGGACGGCATCCTGCTCGGCGGCGAGATCTCGGGACACATGTTCTTCGGGGAGAACTGGTACGGGGTGGACGACGGCATCCTCGCCTCCTGCCGGTTCCTCCAGCTGGTGGCCGCCGAGCGCCGCCCCGCCTCCGCGCACTTCGACACGCTCCCGCACCTGCACTCGACGCCGGAGCTCAAGGCCCCCTGCCCCGACGACCGGAAGTTCCAGCTCGTGGCGGAGCTGGCGCGCGAGTTCAAGAGCCGCTACGAGACCATCGACATCGACGGCACGCGCATCATCTTCCCGGAGGGCTGGGGCCTCGTGCGCGCGTCGAACACGAACCCCTACCTCACCCTGCGGTTCGAGGGGCGCACCGCGGCCGCGGTCGAGCAGATGATGCAGATCGTCTACGACGCCCTCCGCCGCTATCCCTACGTGACCCTCCCCCAGTAACCCTCTCCCCCTGGGGAGAGGGCAGGGTGAGGGGTCCGGTGGTGAGGGGCCCGGTGACGAGGGGTCCGGTGGTGAGGGGCCTTACCCGAGCGCCAGGCGCACCGCCTCGCCGAGCCCGCGCGCGAGCCGGCAGTCCCGCGGCCCCCAGAAGCCGCCCGGGTCGAGCAGGATCCCGTCGAGCCCGGCCGCGCGCGCGCCCAGCACGTCCACCGAGTAGAGATCGCCCACGTACACCGCGTGCGCGGCGCCCACCCCGGCCTCGCGCAGACCCAGCTCGAAGATGCGCGGGTCCGGCTTCTCGACGCCCACCACCGAGGAGTCGATGATGAAGTCGAGATGCGCGGCGAGCCCGGTCTCCTCCAGGATGGCCCGCACCGAGCCGTTGGAGTTCGAGATGACGCCCGCCACCAGGCCCGCCGCCCGCACCCGGCGCACCGCCTCGAGGGCCTCGGGATCGGCCCGGTTCCACAGCCCCACCGGCAGGTTGTACCCGCGGCGCCAGCGCGCGATGGCCTCGATCTCGGCCTCCTCGGTGACCGCGAGGTGCTCGAGCAGGTAACGCAGGTACCGCCCGTGCGTGGCCGTGCTCTCGGTCGAGCGGCCCGGCACCAGGTGCGGGTCCAGCCGCACGCGGGCCCGCAGCTCGGCCTCCTCCACCTGCGCCGCGCTCACCGGGCGGCCGCGGGCCGCGAGCTGCTCCGCGATGATCCGGTAGTTCATCCGCAGCAGGGTGTTGCCGGCGTCGAAGATGACGGCGCGCACGGACTCATTATAATGAGGCCGCCCATGAAAGCCGCCTGCCTCCTCCTCGCCGCGAACGCGTGGGCCGACCACGGCGGCCCGCTGCGCGCGGAGAGCCCGAGCCCGCTGATGGTGGGTCTCCTCTCCGCCCTCCTGGCCCTGGCCGCGGGCGTGCTGATCGTGGTCATCGTGATGCGGCTCACTCGCCGGTCCGGCTCGGCGCGCGACTCTCGATGATCGCGCTCGGCGTGGCCGCGCGCTGGCTGCATCTGGCCGCCGGTCTCGGGCTGGTGGGCCTGGTCACCGCCACCCTGCTGGTGGGGCACCGCGATCGCCCGACCGTGCTCGCCTGGGAAGCGCGCACGCTCGGCTGGGCGCGCGCGCTCACCGGGCTCGTGCTCGCCACCGGGCTCGCCACGCTCGCCCACCAATCGGCGGTGGTCACCGGGCGGCCGGGCGCCGCGCTCGAGATCGGCGAGTGGACGCGGCTCCTCGGCCACAGCCAGTTCGGCACGGTGTGGCTGGTGCGCCACGGCGTGCTGCTGCTCCTGGCCGCGCTGCTCCTGCTGCGGGAGCGCGAGGAGTCCGTGGCCGACCGGCTCGCCCTGCGCGGCGAGGCCTGGCTGCTCGCGGGCGTCGGCGCCGCGGCCATGGCGTGGGCCGGGCACGCCGCCGCGGTGGAGGGCGTCGGGCTCCCGGCCGCGCTGGTCGACGCCCTGCATCTCCTCGCGGCCGGGGCGTGGCTGGGGGCGCTCCTGCCGCTCGCCGCGCTGCTGCGGGCCGCGGCGCGCGCCGAGGGCGCGGATGCGCGACCGTTCGCGGTGCTCGCGGTGCGGGCGTTCTCGCGCCTGGCCTTCACCGTCATGCTTCTGCTCGTCGCCACCGGTCTCGCCAACACCTGGTTCCAGGTGGGCAGCGTGCCCGCGCTGGTCGGCACGTCCTACGGGTGGCTCCTGCTCGCGAAGGTCGCCCTGCTGATCCCGGTGCTCCTCCTCGCCCAGCACAACCGTCGCCGGCTCCTGCCGCGGCTCGGGGGCGACGGTGACACGGTGGGACGGCCTGCGATGGCTCGCCTCGGACGCTTCGTGGCCGCGGAGGCCGGGCTCGGGCTGCTGATCCTCCTGCTGACGACCGCGCTCTCGCTCTCGCCGCCCGCGGTGCACGACCCGGTCTGGTGGCCGTTCTCCCAGCGCTACGCCTGGGACGTGGCCGCCGCGCTGCCGGGCGGCCCGATGCGCGTGCTCATCGGCGTCCAGCTTGCCTTCCTGGGCCTCCTGGCGATGGTGGTAGGCCTCATGCTCCGCTCCTGGCGGGTGATCCTGGTCGGCGCGGGCGGCCTCGCGGTCGTCGCCGGCCTCTGGGTCGCGCTGCCGCCGATGACGGTGGACGCCTACCCCACCACCTTTCGCCGCTCGTCCGTCCCGTATCACGTGGTCTCGGTGGCGAGCGGCGCCGCGCTCTTCCGCACCCACTGCGCCACCTGCCACGGGCCGGGCGGCCGCGGCGACGGGCCGGGCGGCGCGGGCTTGCCGCGGCCGCCCGCCGACCTGACCGCGCCGCACACCGCCCAGCACACCGCGGGCGACATGTTCTGGTGGCTCACCCACGGCATTCCCGCGGGCGGGATGCCGCCGTTCGACGGCGTGCTCTCCGAGGAGGAGCGCTGGGACCTGATCAACTTCATCCGCACGCTCGCGGCCGGCGAGCAGGCCCGGCAGATGACCGCCCTCGTGCCGCCCGGCCGACCGTGGCTCGTGGCCCCGGACCTGGCGATCGTGGTCGGCCCCGCGCCACCGCGCAGCCTCAAGGACCTGCGCGATCGCTGGATGACCCTGCTGGTGGTCTTCACGCTACCGGAGTCGCGCGCGCGCCTCGCGCAGCTCGCCGAGGCCTACAACACGCTCCAGGCCCTCGGCACCGAGATCGTGGCCGTGCCGCGGGACGACGGGAGCGACATCATCCGCCGCCTGGGCGGCCGGCCGCCGATCCTCTATCCGGTGATCACCGACGGCGCGGCCGACATCGCGACGGCCTACACGCTGCTCGCGCGGGGCCTCGGCCCCGCGCCGCGCGGCGCCCCGCCGCTCCACGCGGAGTTCCTCATCGACCGCCAGGGCTACATCCGCGCGCGCTGGCTGCCGGGCGCCCCGGGCCCGGGCTGGGACACGCTGCCGACCCTCGTCGAGCAGATCCAGCTCATCGACAAGGAAACGCCGGCCGGGCCCGCGCCCGACGAGCACGTACACTAGGACCGCCATGCGCCTGTGGCGGGTGGTCCTGCTCGTCAACCTGTCCCTCGGCCTGGGACTCCTGCTGGGCTATCTCGCGTGGGGCCGCGAGACCGCGCGGCTGGCCGGGGAGCTGGAGAGTGCGCGCCGGCAGCAGGTGGTCGCCGGGGTCGAGCGAAGCTGGCAGGCGCGCGGCGTGGTGCGCGCGGTGCTGCCCGAGCTGAACGTGGTGGTGCTCACCCACGAGGACCTGGTCGGGTTCATGGGCTCGATGACCATGGGCTTCCGCGTCCACGATCCCAAGCTGTACGAGGGCCTCGACATCGGCGACCGCATCCGCTTCACGCTCACCGGGGTGCCGCCCAACGTGGAGATCACCGCGCTGGCGAAGGAGACCCCGTGAAGCGGGCGCCGTGGCTCGGCCTCGCCCTCGCCGCCGGGCTCGCGCTCGCGCCAGCGGCCCACGGGGCCCACGGCGGCGGCCCGAGCGTGGCGATGACCGAGCCGGACTACCTCAAGTGGCTGATCGACTCGCGGCAGCCGGTCGTGGTCGTGGATCTGCGCGCGCCGGACGAGTTCCGCCGCGGCCACCTGCCTGGCGCGGTCTCGGTGCCGATCGAGGAGCTGGACCGACGCTACGCCGAGATCCCGACCTCCCCGATGGTGGTGCTCTACTGCCGGTGCCCGATCGAGGAGGCGGCCACCGCCTACGCCTTCCTCGAGGCCAAGGGCTACCTCAACCACGTGGTGCTGCAGGAGGGCTACGACGGCTGGCTCCGCCGCCGGTTTCCGATCGCGAAGTAGGTCTACTTCTTCGCGGTCGGCCACTGGTCCGTCGGCACGCGCGCGATCGGCGCGTACTTGCCGCCGCCCGCGGGCTTGAAGATCGAGCGTGGCCTCGGGCTCGCGGCCCCCGACCAGCCGGGCGGTCTCGACCGCGCGGTTGAAGCGGCTCGAGTCTGACTTCCCGATCGGCACGCCGAGCATGATACCCGGGTGCGGCCCGACGAGTTCGAAAGCCCCGCGGCGCCCTGACGCGCAGGTCCACGCCGCCAGAAGTTGCAAAGACTGCCGGTCTCCCGTATAAATAGCGGCCAGCCATGAGTTCGGTCTTTCGGTCGCGTCTCCTGCAGTTCCTGCTCGTCGTCCCGACGTTCCTGTTCCTCGTCGCGACGGTGCAGCCGCTCCACCTGCACGAGGCCGATCAGCCGGGCTTCTACAACGGTGAGTGCCCACTCGCCGAGCTGGCCGCCCCGGGCGGCAAGGTCACCGCGTCGCCCCCATCGCTCCAGCTCTGGGTGGGTCTCGAAGCCGGTGCCGCGCTCCTGACCCCGGACGACGACGCCTCCGCCGCACCCGCAGTCGCTACCGATTCCCGCGCCCCCCCGCTCTCCTGATCTGACCCCGGTCGCCGCCGTAGCCATCGCTTCACCCCCGGGCGCTCCGCGCCCTCACGCGACCTGTCATCTATCGGGAGGAGCACGATCATGCACCGATCCATCCACCGGGCCCGGCTGCGGGCCCTCGTCACGATTGTCCTGGTCGTCTGTGCGATCGGCACCGCGGCCCCACCCGCCGTGGCCCAGGCGGGCCAGGTCACCGGCGCTGTGCACGATGCCCTCGGACGCCCGCTGGGCGGCGCACGGGTTCGACTCGAGAGCAGCGACGGCAAGGTGGCCGGCCAGACCACCGCCGACGACCAGGGGGCGTTTTCCTTCTCGAACGTGGCTCCTGGCTCCTACATCGTGGTCGGGGAAAAGGAAGGATTCGAGAGCGCCACCTCGGTGGTGACGGTCACCGAGACCGGCCAGGCGAGCGCCGACCTGGCTCTGTCCTCTCGGCAAGCGCTGGACCTCGCGGTCGAGGCGAAACGGCTGGAGGAGGCGCGGATCAGCATCCAGCCGCGCATCGGCGCGTCGACCTTCGAGTTCAACCGCCAGGCCATCGAGACGCTGCCCCAGGGCGACAATGCCCCCCTGAGCCAACTCATCCTCCAGGCGCCCGGTGTGACCCAGGACTCGACCGGCGGGGGCTTCCTGCACGTGCGCAACGAGCACGCCAACGTCCAGTACCGCATCAACGGCATCGCGCTGCCGGACGGGGTCAGCTTCTTCGGGCAGGGCGGGGGCCTGAGTCCCCGCCTGGCCAGCTCGGTCGAGCTCATCACCGGCGCATTGCCGGCGGAGTTCGGCCTCCGCACCGCGGGCATCGTGGACGTGAACACCAAGAGCGGCGCCTTCGAGCCGGGCGGCTACGTCGGACTGTACGGGGGCAGCCACTCGTGGATCCAGCCGAGCGCGGAGTATCGCGGCTCGCTCGGCCGGTTCAACTACTACCTGTCGGGCGACTTCCTCCACAACAACATCGGTATCTCGCCGGCCACGCCGGATACCCCGATCCACGACTCGACCAAGCAAGGGCACGGCTTCGGCTACTTCGAGTACCTGATCGACTCGACCAGCAAGGTCAGCGCGATTCTCGGCACCTTCGTCGGCCACTTCCAGATCCCGAACGCGAAGGACCAGACTCCGAGCTTCACCGTCAACGGCATCGACAGCTTCGATTCCGCCAAGGCGAACGAGACCCAGCTCGAGCAGAACTACTACGCGGTCCTCTCGTACCTCAAGGCCGAGAAGGAGCTCTCCTACCAGATCTCGGCCTTCTCTCGCTACAGCCTCTTGACCTTCCGTCCCGACCCCCTGGCCGATCTCCTCTTCAACGGCATCGCGCAGGACCTGCAGCGGAGCAGCGTGGCCGCTGGGTTGCAGGCGGATGGCAGCTACGTGCTCACCCCGACCCATACGCTCCGGGGCGGGATCTACTTCGTGGCGGAGCGGAGCAGCGTGCAGACGACCTCGGCGGTCCTGCCGTCGGACCCGGCGCTGGGCGACACGCCCTTCGAGATCTTCGACAGCACCGGCATCACCGGCTACACCTACAGCGCCTACGTGCAGGATGCGTGGAAGATCCTGCCGAGCGTCACCATCAACGGCGGCCTGCGGTTCGATCTCTACGATGCGTTCCGGACCGAGTGGCAGCTGAGCCCCCGCCTGAACGTGGTCTGGATGGCCACCCCCACCACCACCGTCCACGCCGGCTACGCCCGCTACTTCACGCCGCCCCCGCTCGTGTTCACCTCGTCCACCAGCCTCGACCGGCTGGTCGGCACCACCGCCGAGCCCGAGACTACCAAGAACACGGTCCCCCGGGCCGAGCGCGCCCACTACTTCGACGCGGGGATCACCCAGCAAATCCTCCCGGGCCTCAAGGTGGGCCTCGACGCCTACTACAAGAAGGCCGAGCACCTGCTCGACGACGGTCAGTTCGGCGCACCCGTCTTCAACACCCCGTTCAACTACAAGTGGGGCTACAATTACGGGGTCGAGCTCAGCACGTCTTACGTCCTCGGCGGCTTCTCCGCCTACGGTAACCTGGCCGCGGCCCAGCAGTGGGGCAAGCGCATCGAGACCGCGCAGGCCCTCTTCGGGGCGGACGACCTCGCCTACGCCTACGACCACTTCATTCACACCGATCACTACCAGCTCATCACCGCCTCCGCGGGGGCCGCGTACCTCCTGGCGTCGACGAACACGCGCTTCAGCCTGGACTTCCTCGCCGGCAGCGGCCTGCGGCGCTCCGTCGTGCACCCGAACGACTCGGCGGTCCCACCGTACCAGCAGGCCAACATCGGGATCCAGCAGGGCTTCACCCTGCCGGCGATCGGGAAGATGACCGCCCGCTTCGACGTCATCAACCTCTGGGACGAGAAGTACAAGCTCCGGGACGGGACCGGGCTCGGCGTCTTCGCGGCCCAGTTCGGGCCCCGGCGCGCCTTTTACGGCGGCCTGCAAAAGGAGTTCTAAATGCACGATCTCCAGGGTTTCATCGCCGCCCTCCGCGTGGGCGGCGCCATGATCTATCCGCTGCTCCTGCTCGCGGTGGTGGCGGTGATCGTCATCCTGGAGAAGGCGTTCGTCTTCGTCACGCGCACCCGCTTGCCCGGCGCGCTGCTCGAGGTGCTCGAGACCTACGGATTCGCGTGGGACGATCTCGAGCAGCGCGTGGGGCGGCTGGATCCCCGGAACTACTTCGGGCGGTTCTTCCGCGTGATCCTCGACAACCGAACCAAGCCGGCCTGGTGGGTGGAGTCCCGGGCCGCCGAGGAGGCCACGCTCATCGAGCAGGCGTTGGGCCGCTGGCTCTGGATCCTCGAGACGATCGTGACCGCCGCCCCGCTGCTGGGCCTGCTCGGCACCATCACCGGCATGATCCGGGCGTTCCACCTGTTCGGCGCGGAGGGCCTCGTCGACCCCCGGGGCGTCACCGGCGGGGTCGCGGAGGCGCTGATCGCCACCGCGGTTGGGCTGTTCATCGCGCTGATCGCGCTGTTCGCCTTCAACTACTTCTCCCACCGCATGGCCGAGATCATGGACGAGATGGAGCAACTCGGGACGCGGGTGGTGGACTCCATCCGTCTCGAGGAGAAGGACGGCGCACCGTGAAGCTCCGCGCGCGACGCCAGCGTCGCCGAGGCCGCATCGAGATCATCCCGATGATCGACGTGATGTTCTTCCTGCTCGCGACCTTCATGCTCGCCTCGCTCTCGCTCCAGAATCTCCACTCGCTGGCCGTGAACCTCCCCCGCGGTCAGGCCGCGCCGATGGCGGCGACGCGATCGATCACGCTGACCGTGACCCGGGAGGGCGAGATCCTCCTCGACCAGACCGCGGTGACCCTCGACACCCTCAGCGCCGCGCTCAGGCCCCGGCTCGACCCCGCCGGAAGTAACGTGGTGGTCGCGGTGGACAGCGCGGCCCCCAGCGGCATCGTGGTGCAGGCGATGCTCGCGGCCCGCGGGGCGGGCGCCGAGCACTTCCTCTTCGCGGTGGCGCCGCCCCGGTAGGCCCGCGAGCGCATGAGCGGGCACTCGATCCGGCTGCGCGATGACCCCTGGCAGCGGCTGCCCTGGCTGCTGCCGCTGGCCCTTCTGGTCACGGCCCTGTCGCAGATGGGATTTCTCCTCCTTCTGCGGCAGCCGTCCGCTCCGCCGGCCGCGCCCCGGCCGGTGAGCGTCCAGGTCGTCGAGCTGCCCGTGACGGTCAACCCACCCGCGGCTCGACCGGCGGCGCCGGTCCGGAAGCCT
>DATGBR010000123.1:0-17038 GCA_035312605.1 Candidatus Methylomirabilota bacterium | reverse complement strand
CTCGATGCCGTCCATCAGTCCCGAGTTGACCACGTTGCGGAAGTCGGACTCCCCCTTCCGCATCGCCATGCCGTAGGGCTCGTAGGAGTAGAAGTCGCCCACGATGTCCCACTGGGCCGGGTTCGGCGACTTGACCTTGAGCCCGGCGAGCTGGATGCCGTCGTTGGTGTAGGCGTCCACCTGGCCCTGCACCAGCGCCTGGAAGGCGGCGGGCTGGTCCGGGAACTCGCGCAGGGCGGCCTTGGGCGCCTTCTCGCGGATGATCCGCGCGTTGGTCGAGCCCTGCTGGGCCGCGATGCGCTTGCCGTCGATGTTCTTGATGCCCTTGATCGGGCTGCCCTTCTTCACCAGGAACTGGGCGCCGGTCACGAAGTAGGTCAGGGTGAAATCCACGCTGTCCCGCCGGGCCCGGGTGTCGGTCATGGTCTCGGCGACCAGGTCCACCGCCCCCGACGACAGCAGCGGGATGCGGGTCGGCGGGGTGCTCTCCTTCTTCTCGACCTTGATCGGCTTGCCGAGCTTCTTCTCGAGCGCGGGCTTGATCAGCTCGTCGACCAGGTCGATCGAGAAGCCGACCCACTCGTTCTTGGCGTTGACGTAGCCGAAGGGCGGCGACCCGGTGCGGGTGCCCACGGTCACCGTCCCGGTCTCGCCGATCTTGTCGAGGGTGCTCTTCGGCTGGGCCTGTGCCGGGGTCATCCCGGCCGCGAGCACCGCCAGCGCCATCACCAATCCCATCAGTCGTCTCATGCACATCCTCCTGGGTGATTTTTTCAATGCGTCAGGATCTTGGACAGGAAATCCTTCGCGCGGTCGGACTGCGGCGCGGCGAAGAAGGCCTCCGGCTTCTGCACCTCCACGATCTTGCCGTAGTCCATGAAGACCACGCGGCTGGCCACCCGGCGGGCGAAGCCCATCTCGTGGGTCACCACCATCATGGTCATGCCTTCCTTGGCGAGATCGGTCATGACGTCCAGCACCTCGTTGATCATCTCGGGGTCGAGCGCGGAGGTGGGCTCGTCGAACAGCATGATGCGCGGCTGCATCGCGAGCGCGCGCGCGATGGCCACCCGCTGCTGCTGGCCGCCCGAGAGATTGGCCGGGTAGTAGTCGGCCCGGTCCGGGATGCGCACCCGCTCGAGCAGCGTGCGGGCGATCTTCTCGGCCTCGGCCATCCCCAGCCCCTTCACCTTCCGGGGCGCCAGCATGATGTTCTGCAGCACCGTCATGTGGGGGAAGAGGTTGAAGGATTGGAAGACCATCCCCACCCCGGTGCGGAGCTTGACCAGGTTGGTCCCGTTGCCGGTGATGGGCTCGCCCAGGACCGAGATCTCGCCCTTCTGCACCGGCTCCAGGCGGTTCACGCAGCGGATCAGCGTGCTCTTGCCCGAGCCGGAGGGCCCGCAGACCACGATGACCTCGCCCGCGTCCACCTTCAGATCGACGTCGACCAGCACGTGGTGCTCGCCGAACCACTTGTTGACGCCCTTGAACGCGATGGCGATCGCCATGGGCTACTCGATCACCACCAGCACGTCGCCCGGATTGACGGTCTGGCCGGCCTGCGCGCGGATCTCCTTCACCGTGCCCGCCACCGCCGCCTTGAACTCGTTCTCCATCTTCATCGCCTCCAGGATGATCAGGCCGTCGCCCGGCGCCACCGTCTGCCCCACCGAGACCTCGACCACCGTGACCTTGCCCGGCATCGGGGCCTTGAGGATCTGGCCGCGCTCGGCCCCGGTGGCCCCGCGGGTGCGGATGAGGTAGCGCGACTCCTCCTCCACCCGGATCGTGTAGCGCTCGCCCTCCACGTCCACCGCGTAGCCCGCGTCCTGCTCGGTGACGGCGGCCACGTAGGAGGCGCCGTCCAGCAGGATGGACCAGATGCCCTCGACGGTCTGCCGGGCGTCGACGGCGAGCGTCTCGCCCTCGAGCGCGATCGTGTACCGTCCCGCCGTGCCGGCGATCTCGACGGGGACGACGTGGCCCCCGTGCTGGGCCTCGAACTTCACCGGCCCCCCCAGCCCGGCCGCAGGGCCTGGCGCCAGCCGCTCGACGTGGGCGGCGTCGCGATCGGCGCCTGGCGGCCCGCGCGGTCGTAGGCGGTGAGGGCCGCCGCGATCAACGCCACCTTGCGGTGATGGCCGGCGCCCTCCGGGCGGTCCGAGGCGAGCAGGCGCTCCATGAACCCGGTGGAGAGGCGGCCGGCCGCGAAGTCCGGGTGCGCGACGATGCGCTGCAGGATCGGGATGGTGGTCTGCACGCCCACCACCTGGTACTCGGCGAGCGCCCGCCGCATGCGCGCGATGGCCGCGTCGCGGTCCGGCCCCCAGACGATCAGCTTCGCCATCAGCGTGTCGTAGAAGCGCGGGATGGTGCAGCCCGCGTAGACGCCGGTGTCGTCGCGCACCCACGGCCCGCCCGGCGCGCGCAGTCCCGACACGAGCCCGGGCGACGGGATGAACGAGGCGTACGGATCCTCCGCGTTGATGCGGCACTCGATGGCCCAGCCGTTTGCGGCGACATCGTCCTGAGCGAAGCCGAGCTTGTCGCCCGCCGCGATCCGGAGCTGGTCCTTCACCAGGTCGCGGCCGGTGACGAGCTCGGTGACCGGGTGCTCCACCTGCAGGCGCGTGTTCATCTCGAGGAAGTAGAAGTTCCGGTCGCGATCCACGAGAAACTCCACCGTGCCCGCGTTGACGTAGCCCACCGCGGTGGCCACCCGGCAGGCGGCCTCGCCCATTCGCCGCCGCATCTCCGGCGTCACGAAGGGCGACGGGCTCTCCTCGACCAGCTTCTGGTGGCGCCGCTGGATGGAGCACTCCCGCTCGCCCAGATGCACCACGCCGCCGTGGGCGTCGGCCAGCACCTGGATCTCGATGTGGCGCGGCTCCTCCACGTAGCGCTCGATGTAGACCGCGGCGTCGCCGAAGGCCGCCCCCGCCTCGGCCCGCGCCGCCCGCAGCGCGGACGGCAGCTCGCCCGTCGTGCGCACCAGGCGCATCCCCTTGCCGCCGCCGCCCATGGCGGCCTTGAGCATCACCGGGTAGCCCACCTGGGTCGCCACGCGCGCCGCCTCGCCGTCGTCGGTCACCGGCTGCTCGGTGCCCGGCACCACCGGCACCCCGAGCTTGATGGCCACCCGGCGCGCGGACATCTTGTCGCCCATCGCGCGGATGGCCGCGGGCGGCGGCCCGATGAACGTGAGCCCGGCGGCCTGACACGCCTCCGCGAAGGCCGCGTTCTCGGCCAGGAAGCCGTAGCCGGGGTGCACGGCCTCGGTGCCGGTCGCGCGCGCCGCCGCGATCAGGCGGTCGATGACGAGGTAGCTCTCGGTGGCGGGCGCGGGACCGATCGGCACCGCCTCGTCGGCCGCGAGGACGTGCAGCGACTCGCGGTCGGCCTCGGAGAACACCGCGACGGTGGCGATGCCCAGCTCGCGGCAGGCTCGGATGACCCGGACGGCGATCTCGCCGCGATTGGCGATGAGGACCTTCTTGAAAGGGAGGCTCACGACGCTCCGGATCATAGCAGGAGTGGCGCCTGAGGAGCAACGCTTAAACCCGCGCCCCACCTGACCAATCTAGCGATCGAGGCCCTTCACCGCCTCCTCCACGAACGAGGTGTCCACCAGGGCCTTGAGCGGCAAGGTCTTCTTCATGAACCCGTTCGCCACCCACCAGCTCATCTGCCGCTCGATGTCGGGGACCAGCAGCCGCCCGTTCCGGTCCTGGAAGGGGAACCCGAGCTTGATGATCTCCAGCCGGGCCCCCGTGTACCGGGCGGTGATCTCGACGACCTCGTCGTAGTTCGCCCCGTGGGCCGCGCGGCCGTCCTTCTGCACCAGCGCGGCATCGAAGTAGTACCGCGAGGCCTTCACGTAGCCCTTCATGAAGGCCACCGCCCGCGCCCGGTCGGTGGCGAGCTTGTCGGAGTAGAAGACGGTGGCGATCTGCCAGGGGTAGAGGTCCCCTGCCCAGGCGAGGATCTTGCCGAAGCCCTGCGCCTCCGCGGCGCCGGGGAAGGGCTGCGGCACCAGGATGGCGTCGACCTGCTTGCCCTTGAGCGCCTCCACGGTGGCCGCCATGGCCTGGAGCGGCACGATCTTCACGTCCGACAGGTGGAGCCCGTCCTTCTCCAGGATGTTGCCGATGTGGTAATGGAACGTGGAGCCAAGCTGGGTGACGCCGATCCGCTTGCCCTTCAGATCCTTGATCGACCGGAGGCCCCCGTCCCACGCCTCCTTCTGCACCACGATGGCCACCAGCGGGTAGCCCGGCCACTCGCGCCCCTTGTCGGCCACGATCCACAGCTTCTCGCCGCCCAGCACGATGTTGTAGAGCGCGGCGGTGAGCCCGGTGGCCCCCACGTCGAGCTGGCCCGCGGCCAGCGCGGTGGCGATGGGCGCGGCGGCCTGGAAGTAGACCAGCTCCGGCTCGACGCCGAACTCCTTGAAGAAGCCCTTCTCCACGCCCACGAAGATGGGCGCCGAGGAGGTCAGCTTCAACACCCCGATTTTCGTAGCACCGGGGACGGGCCTGGGGACCGGGGTGGACTGGGCACCCGCGATGGCCACGACGGCGAGGCCGGTCATGAGCGCCACGGCAAGCGCGACGAGGCCGCGGAGACGGGTCAGGAACATGCGCACGATCCTCCTATACTCGTGGGCGATACCGGTGGGCGCTCAGGTGTGGCGCCAGCGGATCACCGCGCGCTCGAGCGCGCCGAGGGCCCAGTACGAGGCCACGCCCAGGAGCGACAGCACCACGATGCCCACCATGAGCTTGGTGGTCTCCATCAGGTTGCCGGACTGCAAGATCAGGAAGCCGATGCCGGCGTCGGCCGCGATCTGCTCCGCCGCCACCAGCAGCAGGAGCGCGGTGCCCGCGCCCAGCTTGAGCCCGGCGAAGACCATGGGCAGGGCCGACGGCAGGATCACTTTCCGGATCACGCTCCACCGCCCCGCGCCGAACGAGACGGCGGCGCGGATCAGCAAGGGGTCGGCCTGGCGCACCCCTGCGTAGGTGTTGATGGCCATCGGGAAGAACACGCCGAGCGCCACCACCGCCACCTTGGAGGCCTCGCCGATGCCGAGCCAGAGGATCAGCAGCGGCAGCAGGGCGATCTTCGGGATCGGGAAGGTGGCCGCGATGATCGGCTGCACCACCGCGTCGGCCAGCGCGAAGAACCCCACCGCCACGCCCACGCTCACGCCCGCCACCGCGCCAACGCCGAAGCCCAAGGCCAGGCGCTCGAGACTCGTCATCAGGTGGACGAAGAGCTGGCCCGAGCGCGCCATGTCGAGGCCCTCCGCCAGCACTCCCGACGGCGCCGGGAGAAAGAGGGAGGACACCCAGCCGGTGCGGGTCACCAGCTCCCACCCCACGACGAGCCCCAGCAGCGCCAGCACCCGTACGACCCGGTAGTCGGGGCGGTGCAGGAACGCGGTGCGATCGACGACGACCAGGCGCTCGACCGCCATCAGCGCTCGCGCTCCGTCACCACCTCGTCGTCGAGCAGCGCGGCCTGGGCCTGCGACTTGATCAGCCCCCAGATGCGGTCCGTGGTCTGCACGAAGATCGGGTCGCCCTGCTGCCCCTCGCGTCGCGGCCGCGGCAGCTTGACCGGCACGACGTCGAGCACCTCGCCCGGCCGCCGGGACAGCACGATCACCCGGTCGGCCATGAACACCGCCTCCTGGATGTTGTGCGTGACGTAGAGGATGGTCTGCCGCGTGCGCTCCCAGATGCCGAGTAGCTCGTCCATCATCAGGGTGCGCGTCTGGGCGTCGAGGGCGGAGAAGGGCTCGTCCATCAGCAGCACCGCCGGCTCCACCGCCAGGGCCCGCGCGATGCCGACGCGCTGGCGCATGCCGCCCGAGAGCTGGTGCGGGTACTTGCTCTCGAACCCGTCGAGGCCGGTCATGTCGAGGTAGCGCCGCGTCCGCTCGACCCGCTCGAGCCCGGTGATGCCAAGCTCCTCGAGGCCGAGCTGGACGTTGGCCCGCACCGTGCGCCAGGGGAAGAGCGCGAACTCCTGGAACACGGTGGCGGTCACGGGCGCCCGGCCGGGGGGCGGCTCACCCTCGAAGTAGACCCGGCCCGCGCTGGCGGGCAGGAGCCCCGCGATGATGCTGAGCAGGGTGGACTTGCCGCAGCCCGACGGGCCCAGCAGCGCCACGAACTCGCGCGACTCGACCGCGAAGTCCACCTGGCCAAGCGCGACCACGTCGCGGCCCCGGCGGTCGTGGAAGGTCTTGGCGACGCGCTCGACGACGACGCGCATCTCAGCGCTGCCGCAATGCGAACCGCTGGATCTTGCCGGTCGTGGTCTTCGGCAGCTCGGCCACGAAGTCGACCCAGCGCGGCGACTTGTAGCCACCCAGGCGCTTGCGCACGCCGTCTCGCAGCTCGGCCGCGAGCGCGTCCGACCCCGTGATCCCGTCGCGGAGCACGCAGTAGGCGTGCGGCTTGGTGAGGCCGTCGGCGTCGCCCCGCCCGACCACCGCGACCTCCAGGATGGCCGGATGATCGCTCACCGCCGCCTCCACCTCCGCCGGCGCCACCCACATGCCGCCGACCTTCAGCATGTCGTCGGTGCGTCCGCAGAAGAAGAAGTAGCCGTCGGTGTCCTGGTAGAACATGTCGCCGGTGCGGAGCCAGTCGCCCTGCATGGTGGCCTTCGTCCGCTCGTGGCGATTCCAGTAGCCGGGCGAGGTCGAGTCGCCCTTGATCAGGAGCTGGCCGATCATCCCGGGGGCCACCGGACGGCCCTGGTCGTCGACCAGGCGCGCCTCGAAGCCGGGAATCACCTGCCCGCTCGAGCCGGCGCGCGCCGCCCCGGGCCGGTTGGCGATGAAGTCGTGCAGCGCCTCGGTCGAGCCCACCACGTCGAGCAGCTCGAGGCCGAAGCGCGCCTGCCAGGCGTGGAAGAGCGCGGCGGGCAGCGTCTCGCCCGAGGAGACGCAGAGCCGCAGCGAGGAGCAATCGAAGCGCCGCTCGGCGTTCTCGACCTGGAGCAACCGCCGGTACACCGTGGCCACCGCGAACAGCACGGTCGGCCGCTCGGCCTGGATCAGCTCGAACACACGCTCCGCCTCGAGCCGGTCCGGCACCAGGATCGAGGCCGCGCCCACCAGCGCCGGGAAGTAGAGCGAGTTGCCGAGCCCGAACGCGAAGTGGAGCTTGGAGGCCGAGAAGATGCGGTCGTCGGGCCCGATGCCGAAGGTCCCCCGCCCCACCAGCTCGGCGGCGTGGACCAGGTCGTGGTGCAGATGCACCGCCGCCTTGGGTCGGCCGGTGGAGCCCGAGGTGTAGAGCCAGAGCGCCACGTCGTCGCGGCTCGTGTCGGCCGGTGCCAGCTCGGGCAAGGCCCGGTCGAGCAGCCGCTCGTACTCGAGACCGCCGCGACGGCGCCCGCCCACCACGATCACCGCCTGCAGCGCCGGGCACCGCGCCCGGACCTCGAGGATCCTCGGCGCCGCGTCCTCCGAGACGATCACGGCACGGGCGCGGCTATCCTCCAGCACGAACGCGAGCTCGTCGGCGGGGAGCGCGTCGCTCACCGGCACCGGCACCGCGCCGATCTTCATCGCGCCCCAGAACGCCTCCGCGAACTCGGGTCGGTCCGGCAGGGCCAGGAGCACGCGCTGCTCCATCTGCACGTCGCGCGCGAGGAGCGCGTCGCCCAGACGGTTGGCGCGCAGGGCGACCTCGGCGTAGGTGACGGCGCGGCCGGCGAAGCGAAAGGCGGTGCGGCCGCCATGCCCCTCGGCTAGATGGCGATCGAGGAAATGCGTGGCGGCGTTGAAGCGCACGGGGACGTCGATGGCCGCCGTCATGCGGCCGATTCTAGCAGTACCGCGACCCCCCGCCCGCCTTCTTGGGCTGCGTCCGCATACGCGTGACCTTCGACTCAGCCGAGCAGGCGCATGTCGATCTCCCGCTTCCGGGGTCCCTCGAACTCCAGCAGCACCACCCGCTGAAACTCCCCGAGCGCCAGCTTGCCGTCCTGCACCGGGACGTGAACGCTCGGGCCGACCAGCGCGCTGAGGAAGTGGGCCGCGACGTGGGCCGCCGAGTCGTGCCGGTACGCGAGCTTCGGCGTCAGCGACTGGAGGATGTCCATGATGTCCTCCGGGACGCCGGCTTCCCAGGTCATGACCGTCAGGGCCGCAGTCGTGTGCTTCAGGTAGAGATGGCAGGTCCCGCCCGGCGCCCCGTCGAGCATCGCGTCGACCCGGCCGGTGATGTCGATGACTTGCTTCGGGCTCTGCGTCTGGATCTCGATGGTCAACGGCGCGATCGCACCCATTCGCCCGTCCTCCTCCGGCCTCCCCTAGTCGTCAGGGCTCGGCAGCTCGAGTACCTCGTCGCCATGCGTGTCCTTCTCGCCGACCGGCCGCCAGCCCAGCGCCCGGTAGAAGCCGTGAGAGCGCGTCCTCGGGTCCGAGGAGGCGCCCAGCCAGATCCGGGCCGGCTTGAACGACCGCAACCAGTCCACCGCCAGCGACAGGAGCGTCTTGCCGATGCCGCGCCCCTCGAACTGGGGCAGCACCGCCAGCACGAGCACCTCGCCGGTAGCCGCCTCGCCGATGCAGAAGCCCACGATCCGCGACTCCGACCAGCACACCCAGCCCCTGGTCGCCCCGGCCGCCAGATGCTCCGCCACCGAGGCGGGCGTGATGCCCATCGCGGCCAGCCGCTCTCGCGAGATCGCGTTCTCACGGGTAGCCCCTCTCACGTCGAAGATCTCCTCGATGTCTCTCTTGCGTAGCGCTCGAAAGATCACCTCCTTACCGAGAGAGAGGGCCATGTGGTACTCCACGACCGCCCGGCCCTCATGCCTCAAGGCTTCCGGCTCCGTTCCCCACACCTCGAAGCCCGCCCGCTCGTAGAGCCTCTGGGCCTGAGGGGCGGCGGAAGTGACGGCGAGATGCACCCACGCCACTCCCGTCAATGTTCGCGCGTGCTGGAGTGCGGCCTGTAGAAGGCCGGCGCCGACTCCCTGGCCGCGGTGACTTGGCGCCACATACATCCCCCAGGCGTGCGCCTTGTGGGAGGCCTTCACGTGTCGATCGCGCATGAGGCCCACCGCGCCGATCAGCCCGTCTTGAAACGCGCCCAGGATCACCCATTCCCGCCCCTGCCGAAGCCGATCGCGTAGCGCCTCCGCAGAGGCGGCCATGTCGTCCTCGGGAGATGCGCCAAAGGCGAGCGGCGCCTCCAGAAGCCCTTGCCTCCGGAGCGCGACATACGACTCGGCGTCGGCGTCCCGCAGCTCCCGGATCACCCTGCCCTCACAGACCCGGGCAGACCTGCCTCGCTTGCGCGAGGCTGATCTCCCGGCCGACGTCGACCACGACCCCTCCGGTGGCGGGATTCACGCGCATCGAGTCGCAGAGCGTCCGCGTCTTCTCGGCCAGCTGCGTCCGCTCCTCGGCGCGTAGCGGCGCATAGTCCTTGCGATAGGGGAAAGGCCAGCCATACCCCCACCGATACGAGGTCGGGAGCTCCGGGCCACCCCCGACGCGCACCCCCTGGTACATCGCCTCGGCCAGGGCCGCGTTCCGGGTGATGTCCAGGACACAGACGCGAAGCGACTTGTCCGCACGCTCCCGCTCGTCGGCCGTCCCGCCCGACCAGTACGCCACGTCGTGGAGGTAGCAACAGCTGTAGTAGGTTCCATCGGGGAACAGACTGCACCCGTCACTCTTGAAGTCGGCGAGCTTGACGCCGACCGGGTCGACCGCCGTCGCGCACCCGGCAACTCCCCACGCGAGCCATAGGACACTCAGCCCGGTCTCCAGGTGTCGTCGTGCCCCGTCTCCGATCGTCACGAGGCCTGTCGCGAATCCCGGGCGCGAAGCCGGTCCACTCCCCTCGCGCGGGCCTTCGACGCTTCAGCCTCACGATCGCGAGGCGGAGCGTTCGTCACGAGAGCATCGAGAAGGGCGCGCGCGGCCTGCGCGACCTCGTCGACCGCCCGGGCGAAGGCGACCTCGTTCGCCTTCGACGGTCTCGAGAAGCCGCTCAATTTCCGGACGAACTGCAGTGAAGATGCCTGGATCTCTTCGTCCGTGGCCGGCGGCTTGAAATTGTGCAGGGTCTTGATGCTTCGGCACATGCCAGGGGGCCTCCATGGTGGTCCGATATCAGTTGAAGAAATAGTAGTCCGCCGTGTAGTTGATCCGGGCGGGCGTCCCGGCGGTCGCCTGAGAGCAATCGGTGGTGGGCGCCGCGCCGCCCGCGGTGTTCACTCGCTGGATGCTCTTGACCCGACTGAACGCGCCGTCCGGCCCGACCGACTTCGCGGTGAGCAGCAACCAGGGGATCGCGCCGGCCACCGGAGCGTCGGCCCGTTCCTTCACCGCTCCCAGGATCTTGCTCCCATCGACCGACTCCCAGTGCGGCCCCGCATAGTGGCGGCCGACCTTCCTTCCCCGCCCGTCGAAGAGATCGGCTTCGGGAGCCACGAACGCCCATTCGTAAGCCCCGGCTTGATCCTTTCGGGCTCGGCATTCGTAGATCTGTACCCCCCGTGCCGCCACGATCATCGCGAGCGACTCGCCCGCGCCGGGCTTGAGCTTCTCCGGCACGTCGACCGCGGACGTCGGGCGGTGCGGGCTCGCGCACGCCGTGACGAGAACGACCAGCAGGACGCCCATCAGGCCACGTGCCGTCAACATCGCGCCCTCCGTCTTCGAGCCACCACCCTCAGGATGACCCCCATGGTCGCCCGCCACACTCGTGTGGACAGAGAGTGGCGTGCTCGTTGGCGGGGTGTCAAGCGTCGGAATGCGACGCGCGTCGGCGCGGGCTACCATGGGCGGGAGCCATGCCCGACCTCCTCGCCGCGCGCTCGCAGATGGCCATGTCGCTGGGGTTCCACATCCTCTTCGCGATGGTGGGCGTGGCCATGCCGGTGCTCATGGTGGTGGCCGAGCGGCGCTGGCAGCGCACCGGCGATCACATCTATCTCGATCTTGCGCACCGCTGGGCCAAGGGCACCGCCATCCTCTTCGCGGTGGGCGCCGTCTCCGGCACCGTGCTGAGCTTCGAGCTGGGGCTGCTCTGGCCTGCCTTCATGGAGCAGGCGGGCGCCATCATCGGCATGCCCTTCTCGCTCGAGGGCTTCGCCTTCTTCACCGAGGCGGTCTTCCTCGGGGTCTACCTCTACGGCTGGGATCGCATCTCCCCGCGCGCGCACCTGGCCGCAGGCTGCGCGGTGGCGGTGAGCGGCATGCTCTCCGCCGTCTTCGTGGTCATCGCCAACGCGTGGATGAACGCGCCCACCGGCTTCCGCTGGGTGGACGGGCGGCCGGTCGACATCGACCCGATCGCCGCAATGATGAACCCGGCCGCCTTCCCCCAGGTGCTCCACATGACGCTGGCGGCCTACGCGGCCACCGGCCTGGTCGTGGCGGGCATCCACGCCTTGCCCCTGCTCCGCCAGCCCCGCAACGCCTTCCACCGCCGGGCGCTGTCGGTGGCCCTGCTGATCGGGGCGCCGGCGGCCCTGCTCCAGCCCGTCTCCGGCGACCTGAGCGCGCGCTTCGTGGCCCACTGGCAGCCGGTCAAACTGGCGGCCATGGAAGGCCACTTCAAGACCGAGCGCGGCGCGCCGCTGCGCATCGGCGGCTGGCCCGACGAGGCGGCCGGTGAGACGCGCTACGCGATCGAGATCCCCTACGGGCTCTCGCTGCTGGCCTTCAAGGACCCGACCGCGGAGGTCAAGGGTCTCCTGGACTTCCCGCGCCAGGACTGGCCGCCAGTGGCCATCGTCCACGTGGCCTTCCAGGTCATGGTCGGCCTGGGCTCCTACATGGCCCTGGTGAGCGCGGCCGCGCTCTGGCTGATGTGGCGCCGGCGCGAGCTGACACGCCATCGCTGGCTCCTGCGGGCCCTGGTCCTGGCCGCTCCCATGGGGTTCATCTGCGCGGAAGCCGGCTGGATCGTCACCGAGGTCGGACGCCAGCCGTGGATCATCCACGGCATCATGCGGACGGCGGAGGCGGTCACGCCCATGCCCGGCCTCGTGGTGCCCTTCCTGGTGTTCACGGGCCTCTACGCGGGCCTCGGGGTCGTCGTCGCGTGGCTGCTCCATCAGCAAGTCCTCCGCAGCCCCGAGGCCACCGAGGAGGACGCGGCGTGACGGCCGACCTGGGCCCGGCCGAGCTGGTCGCCGGCTGCGCGCTGCTGGCGCTGACCGCGTACGTGCTGCTGGGCGGGGCCGATTTCGGGGGAGGCATCTGGGATCTGCTGGCCGCGGGCCCGCGCAAGAAGCAGCAGCGGGCGCTCATCGCGGAGGCCATCGGTCCCATCTGGGAGGCCAATCACGTCTGGCTCATCCTCGTGGTCGTGCTCCTGTTCACCGGCTTCCCAGCCGCGTTCGCCCGCCTCGGCATCACGCTGCACATCCCGCTGTCGCTCATGCTGATCGGCATCGTGCTGCGCGGCTCCGCCTTCACGTTCCGCAGCCACTACGGGCCCGGTCACGGCCAGGAGGGCGGCGAGGGCGGCCGCACCAGCCAGCACTGGGGCCGGATCTTCGCCATCGCGAGCGCGGGGACGCCGCTGCTGCTCGGCCTCTGCGTGGGCGCCCTGGCGTCGGGCGCGCTCACCGCGCCGGGGCACGCTGGCTTCACCGCCACCTTCGTGGCGCCCTGGCTCACACCGTTCGGCGTGGGCGTCGGCGTGCTCACCCTGGCCCTCTTCGCGTTCCTGGCCGCGGTCTACCTGACGGTCGAGGCGCCGGAGCCCGCCCTTCGCGAGGACTTCCGGCGCCGCGCCCTGGGCGCGGCCGTCGCGGTCTTCGTGGCCGCGTTCGGCACGCTCGGCCTGGCCCACCTCGGGGCGCCGCTGATGGGCCGCGCGCTCACCACCGCGCCGTGGGCCCCGGCGCTCCACGCGGCCACCGCGGTGGCCGCGGTCACCGCGATCTGGGCGCTGTGGCGCCGGCGCTACCGCCTCGCCCGCGTCGCCGCGGCGGGCCAGGTCGCGCTGATCCTGTGGGGCTGGGCGCTGGCCCAGTACCCCTACCTGATCCCACCCGACCTGACCATCCGCGCGGCGGCGGCCCCGCGCATCACCCTCGTCCTCGTCCTCTGGGCCCTCGTGGCCGGGGGGCTCGTGCTTTTCCCGTCGCTGATCTATCTTCTTCGGGTGTTCAAGCGCGAGCCGACCCGGTCGTGAGCCTCACCGTCTTCTCGGTGGCGGTGCTCTTCACGTCGCTGGGGGCGGGTGTGGTGGGGGCCATCCTGGGGCTGGGCGGCGGCATCCTGCTGGTGCCGATCCTCACCATCTTCTACGGAGTCGACCTGCACTACGCGATGGGGGCCAGCATCATCTCGGTCATCGCCACCTCGAGCGGAGCCGCCGCGTCCTACCTGCGCACCGGCCTCAGCAACCTCCGCGTCGGCCTGTTCCTGGTGGTGGCCACCATCACCGGCGCGCTCACCGGCGCCCTCCTGGCCGGCGTGGTGCCCACGCGCTGGCTCGAGCTGATCCTGGGGCTCGCGCTCTCCTACTCCGCGTTCACCACCATCCGGCAGCTCGGGGACGAGCTGCCGCGGGACCTCTCGGCGGACGGGCTCGCGATCCGGTTCGGCCTCGAAGGCACCTACCACGACCTGCGCCTCGACCGCGAGATCCCCTACCGCGCGCGCAACGTGGCGGGCGGCTTCGTGGCCATGTACGGGGCGGGCGTCCTCTCCGGCATGCTCGGCATCGGCAGCGGCGCGTTCAAGGTCCTCGCGATGGACTACCTGATGCGCCTGCCCATGAAGGTCTCCACCGCGACCAGCAACTTCATGATCGGGCTGACCGCGGCGGCCAGCGCCGGCATCTACTTCAGCCGGGGCGACATCCACGTGCTGATCGTGGCGCCGGTGGCGGTGGGGGTGCTGGCCGGCGCCTATCTGGGCACCACCGTGATGGCCCGCATGCGCAACACCACGGTGCGGAAGCTCTTCCTGCCCATCGTGGTGTACCTGGCGCTCTCGATGATCCTGCGCGGCCTCGGCATCCACCTGCTGTGACCGCGACCCGGCCCGCGTTTCCCGTCGAGTACCTGGTCGCGCGCGTCCTGCTCGTGGGCGGGCTCCTCGGGCTCGGCCTGATCGTGCTCGGACTCGGCCTCTACGCCGCGCACGGGGGCTTTCACCAGCACGTGCTGCTCCTGAGCCGCCCGGCCGGCGACGCGCCACCGGGCGTGTTCACCTCGCTGCGGCAGATCGGAGTCGGGCTGCGCCACCGGCCGGTCGATCCCCTCGCGCTGAGCGCCCTCGGCCTGGTGCTGCTGATGGCCACGCCGGGCGCCGCGGTCGCCCTCGCGATTCCGGGCTTCCTGGCCGCCCGGGACTTCCGCTACGCAACGATCGCCGCGCTGGTGCTGGCGATGCTGCTGGTGAGCCTGCTGCTGGCCGGCGCGATCCACAGCTAGCGCCCCGCCCCGGGGCGGGATCACTCGCTCTCGTCGGGGCGGCTCCGCCAGCGCTTCACGTCGGCCCGCTGCTTCTTGCCGGCGAGCCGCCGACGCCGGGCTCCGGCCGAGGGCCTGGTCTTCACGCGGGGGCGGGGCGCGACGAGCGCCGCGCGGATCAGGTTGGCCACGCGGGCGCGGGCGTCTTCCAGGTTCCGCGCCTGGTTGCGCGTGGCCTGGCTCGTGACGACCAGTCGTCCCTCGGCGTCGGCGCGGGACCGCGCCAGGACACGCAGGCGCGCCCGCGCAGCGTCGGACAGCCCTTCGATCGCCTCCAGGTCCACGCGCAGGTCGATCTTGGTCGCGACCTTGTTCACGTTCTGCCCGCCGGGCCCGGAGGCGCGCACCGCGTGGACCGTGAGCGCGGAGGCGGGCACCCGCACCTCACCGGTCACGACGATCTGGTCGGCCATGGCGCTGATCCGGTCGGCAGGCGGGCGCTCAGCGCGGCGACGAACTCGTCGGGGCGGCTCGGGGAGAGCACCACGAAGCCGCCCGGCGTCTCCAGGAACACCAGGTCGGCGGTGTTGGTGATGGCCAGGTAGTGCCAGCCGCTGCGCGGGTTCCAGCGCGGGCCGTGGGAGCCGAAGAGCCCGTTGAGCCCGGCGGCCAGCAGCCCGCCGATCGGCCGGCGGCGGCGATCGCAGCCGGTGATGCGGTCGTAGGGGATGAGGCGCCGGAGCCAGCGTCGCTCGAGCCGCACGCCGTGCTCCTCGAGGGTGTACCCGCTCGGGGCGAGGCCCTGGATGGCCCAGAGCGCACCCAGAAACGGCAGCGGCAGGATCAGCGCGGTCGGGTCACCGGTGGCGGCCACCAGCCCCACCGAGCCGAGGAAGGGCCCGCCGAAGCCGACTCCGATGCCCAGCACCCCGGCCAGCAGGCGCTGCTTCCGGCCGAGGGACGCCGGGAAGTGCACTCCCTACCTGGCGAAGATCTCGAGCGCGCCGAAGAAGTAGGGGATCTCGAAAGCGGCCGACTCGGGCGAGTCGGAGCCGTGGACCGCGTTGGCCTCGATCGACGACGCGAAGTCCTTCCGGATCGTCCCCGCGTCGGCCTTGGCCGGATCGGTAGCGCCCATCAGCTCCCGCAGGCGCGCGATCGCGTTCTCCCCTTCCAGCACGATCGGCATGCACGGCCCCTGGGTCATGAAGGCGCAGAGGCTCGCGTAGAACGGCCGCGCCTTGTGCACGATGTAGAAGCCGCCGGCCTGCGGCGCGCTCAGGTGGATGAGCTTGGCCGCGAGCACCTTGAGCCCGGCCTTCTCGAAGCGGGCGATGATCTGGCCCGCGACGCCCTTGGCGACGGCGTCCGGCTTGATGATGGTGAGAGTGCGCTGGACGGGCATCGCGGACGGGTCCCTACCCTTTCTTGCCCACCACGCGGGCGACGGTCGCGCCCATGTCGGCGGGGCTCTTGACGGTGGTGATGCCGGCGGCTTCCATCGCGGCCATCTTCTCTGCCGCCGTCCCTTTACCTCCGGCGATAATGGCGCCGGCGTGACCCATCCGACGGCCGGGCGGCGCGGTCTGGCCGCAGATGAAGCCGACGACCGGCTTGGTGACGTGGGCCTTGATGAAGGCGGCCGCCTCTTCCTCCGCGGTGCCGCCGATCTCCCCGATCATCATGATCGAGGTGGTGTCGGGATCGGCCTGGAAGAGCTCGAGCACGTCGATGAAGTTCGTCCCGTTGACCGGGTCGCCCCCGATGCCCACGCAGGACGACTGGCCGAGCCCGCGCTGGGTGAGCTGGTGGACGACCTCGTAGGTGAGCGTGCCGCTGCGCGAGACCACGCCCACGTGGCCGACCTTGTGGATGTGGCCCGGCATGATCCCGATCTTGGCCTGACCCGGCGTAATCAGGCCCGGGCAGTTGGGGCCGATCAGGCGGCTCGAGGTCCGCGCGAGGAAGGCCTTGACCCGCACCATGTCCGCCACCGGCACGCCCTCGGTGATGCACACGATGAGCGGCATCCCCGCGTCGGCCGCCTCCATGATGGCGTCGGCGGCGGCCGGGGGCGGCACGAAGATCAGCGCGCAGTCGGCGCCGGTGGCCTTGGTTGCCTCCTCCACCGTGTTCCAGACCGCGAAGCCCTCGTGGGTGGTGCCGCCCTTGCCGGGCGTGACCCCGCCCACCACCTGGGTGCCGTACTCCTTGCAACGCGCGGCATGGAAGGCGCCCTCCTTGCCGGTGATGCCCTGCACGAGGACGCGGGTCTTCTTGTCGACGAGGATGCTCATGCCTGGGCACCCCGGGCCAGCGCCACGACCTTCTGCGCGCCCTCGCCCATGTCGTCGGCCATCACCAGCGAGAGGCCGGACTCAGCCAGCATCTTCTTGCCCTGCTCGACGTTGGTGCCCTCGGCCCGCAGCACCACCGGGAGCTTGAGGCCGAGCTTCTTGACCGCGGAGATGATGCCCTCCGCGAGCCGATCTACTCTCAATATTCCTCCAAAAACGTTGATGAAGACCGCCTTGACGCTCGGATCGGACGAGAGGATGCGGAACGCGTTCTCGATCTGCTCGGGGGAGGCCCCGCCGCCCACGTCGAGGAAGTTGGC
>DATGBR010000122.1:0-8693 GCA_035312605.1 Candidatus Methylomirabilota bacterium | reverse complement strand
CCGCGATCTGGGCCCGGCTCCGTCCGCTCGCCCGCGCGACGCCGCCCTTCGAGGCGGGCGCGGTCCCCGCCGGGCGCGGGCATCACTGGGTGGAGCCGCGCCTGGTCTGCGAGGTGCGCTTCACCGACTGGACGGAGGACGGCGGGCTCCGCCACCCGACGTTCATCGGCCTGCGCGAGGACCGGAAGCCGGAGGAGTGTCGGCGAGAGACGGCGGAGCCGGTCGATCTCGAGCCGGCAGAGGCGCCCGCGACGGAGCCTCCGCCGCCGGCCGCCGCGCCCGAGCTGCCGCCGCGCCTCAAGCCCACGAACCCGCGCAAGGTCTTCTGGCCGGCAGAGGGATACACCAAGGCGGACCTGATCGACTACTACGAGCGGATCGCGCCCTTCATGTTGCCCTACCTGCGCGACCGGCCGCTGGTGCTGACCCGCTTTCCCGACGGCATCTCCGGCAAGTCCTTCTACCAGAAGGACGCGCCGGAGTTCGCGCCCGCGTGGGTGCGGACCGAGCGCATCTATTCACGGGATACCGAGCGCGACATCGCCTACCTCGTGGTGGACGACGTGGAGATGCTGCGCTACGTGGCCAACAGCGCGGCGATCCCGATCCACTGCTGGGCCTCGCGGGTGCCGTCGCTCGAGCGGCCGGACTGGCTCGTGCTCGATCTGGACCCCAAGGGCGCCCCGTTCACCGACGTGGTGCGGGTGGCGCTCGCCCTCCGCGGCATCCTGGAGGGGCTCGAGCTGCCGAGCTACGTGAAGACGTCGGGCGCCACCGGACTGCACATCCTGCTGCCCCTGGGCGCGCGCTACACCTACGAGCAGGCGCGCACCTTCGCGCGGCTCCTCGCGGTGCTGGGGGTCGAGGCCGAGCCCGAGATCTCCACGGTGGCGCGGCCGCTGCGGGCCCGCGGCGGCAAGGTCTACATCGACTTCGGACAGAACGGCCACGGGCAGACCATCGTGGCGCCGTTCTCGCTGCGGCCGTTGCCCGGGGCGCCGGCCTCCTGCCCGCTCGAGTGGCGCGAGGTGACCCCGCACCTCGACCCCGCGCGCTTCAACCTCGAGACGATCGTCGCGCGGTTCGAGGGGATGGCCGATCCGCTGCGGCCGGTGCTGGGAGACGGCCTCGATATGGCCGCCGCGATCGAGCGCGTGCAGGCCCGGGTCGCGAAGGCGGGCACGGTCAGCGCGGAAGCAGCGCCTCCAGCTGGCGGGCGAACGCGGGGCCGGTCCCGGCCTCCTCGTGCTTGAAGTAGACGAAGGTGTCCCGCCACGCGCTCCCGAGGCTCCGGATCCGGTCTGCCCACTCCGCGAGGTCGAGCTCGGTATAGCCCTGGTCGCGCAGCCGCAGGTACCCCCAGTCGGCGGTGGCCTCGAGCGGGGTCGTCGCGTCCTCGGTGTCGGCCACGCAGAGGGCCGCGTTGGCCGCGCGCAGCCGCGCGTAGACCGTGGCGTCGAGCCAGCTCTCGTGCCGGAACTCGAAGGCGCAGCGTAGCCCCGCGGGCACCAGGTCGAGGAGGCCGCCGAGACGGTCCAGGTCCTTCTTGAAGTTGGGCGGGAGCTGGAAGAGCACGGGCCCGAGCTTGGGGCCGAGGCCCGCCGCGGTGTCGAGGAAGTAACGCAGGGGATCGCCGATGTCCCGCAGCCGCGCGAAGTGGGTGATCCGCTGCGGGGCCTTGAGCGTGAAGGAGAAGCCGGCCGGCGTCTCCGCGACCCAGCCCGCCACCGTCTTGGCGTTGGGCATGCGGTAGAACGTGTAGTTGATCTCGACGGTGGAGAACCGCTCCGCGTAATAGGGGAGCATCTTGCGGGTCGGGAACTTCTCCGGATAGAAGGTGCCCCGCCACTCGGGATAGTTGTAGCCGGAGGTGCCGATGCGGATCATGCGGGCCCGCCGCCCATGATACCGCTCCCGGCCAGACGGTGAAGCGCGATGCCGCAGGCGGTGGCCACGTTCAGCGAGTCCACGCCCGGCGCCATCGGGATCCGCACCCGCAGATCGGCCGCGGCGCGGCTTTGCTCGCCGAGCCCGGGGCCCTCCGCGCCCACGATGACCGCGAGCCGCCGGGAGACGAGACGCTCCGCGGCGGTGGCGATCGCCTCCGCGTCCGGATCCGGGCTGAGCGCGACCAGGGTGTAGCCGGCCCGGCGGAGGGCCTCGAGGGCGGCGGCCCACTCCGTGTGCGCGAACGGGGTGGACAGGGTCCCGCCCATCGAGACGCGAATGGTCTTGCGGTAGAGGGGATCGGCGCAGCCCGCGGAGAGGAGCACGCCCGCGACGCCGAAGGCGGCCGCGTTGCGGAAGATCGCGCCCACGTTGTCCGGATCGGTCACCTCGTCCAGCCCGACCACCATCCGCGGCCCGGGCGCCTCGATGACGGATTCGGGGGAGGCCGGCTGCTCCGGCCGCTCGCCGAGCGCGAGACAGCCCCGGTGGAAATTGAAGCCGAAGACGGAGCGGATCACCGCGGTGGTGGCCACGAACACAGGCGGAGGGGCGGGCCCGAGGGCGTCGCTCAGATCCTCGAGGACCGGCGCGGTGGCGAGGACCGAGCGCACCCGGTAGCGGGAGCTGCCGAGCAGCCGGCGCACCACGAGGCGGCCCTCGCAGAGGAACAGCCCGTCGGCTCCGCCGCGTCCCGCCGCGCGGTAGTCGGCGACTCGCGGGTCGTCGGGATCTTCGATGACCACCGGCGCATGCTGGCACGGGCTCCCGCCCTTGACAACGGAGAGGTCGGTTGTTCATCACCGTGGTGCTGACCGATGCGTGCGTGGAGAGCTCGGCCCAGCACGCGGCGGAGCGGGTTTCAGGTGATCGTGGTCGACGACGCGTGCGCCGCGTGGGAGGAGGCCTTCCACGCGGCCAGCCTGAGGAGCCTGTCGCGGCACTTCGCCCGGATCGCCTCGACCGGAGAGGTCCTGGCCGCGATCGAGGGGGCGGCGGAGCCGACGGGACGCGCTGAGCTACTGGTAGGCGACGATGCTGGTCGCCCAGTCCGGCAGCGGGGCATCGACCGGCCGCGGCAGATCGAAGCGGATGCGGCTCAGCGCGAACTGTGGCAGCGCGACGTGCTCCATGCAGCGCAGGCAGTAGAAGTCGAACTCCAGCTGGGCCCGACGGCCCTGGAACTCGAGCTGGGTCTTGCAGACCGCGTGGTAGAGCTCACCGTCGGCGCTCGCGTAGACCGTGGCCAGGGGCGACTTGGCAATCTCCGCGGCCAGGAGCGAGTCGGGATGGCGCCGGCTGATGCCGGTGCTACCCTTGGGCCGGCCCCGGCGGCGTCGGACCTCGGGCGGATGCGGGTCGTTGATGTGCTGCCTGGCTGCGGCGTCCCGGGTCCCGTGTACGCGATCTGGAGTTCTCATGCCCGGGCCTAGGAGCAAGACGCGTTCCAGGCGTGACACTCTATGCAAGTAGCTGATTTTAAGGTTGAAGTTCACCGTCAGCGCCCCGGATAAGGGCCAGTGCGCTACAAATTTTGGTTCTCCCGTAGCCGGAGGTTGTCAACCCACGAACAGTGGGCGCCCAGGCCGGGTGTCCCACCTGGAGGCTCCCGATGCTGGGCATCGTCGCGACGATCAAGGTGAAGCCGGGAATGGAGCAGCAGTTCGAGGCCGTGGCCAAGGAGCTCGTCGCCAAGGTCAACGCCAGCGAGCCGGGCTGTCGCCTCTACGCCCTGCACCGGGCCGAGGCGCCGCTCACCTACGTCTTCATGGAGCGCTACGCCGACCAGGCCGCGGTGGAGGCCCACCGCGGCACCGACTACTTCAAGGCGCTCGGCCGGAAGATGGGGGAGTTCATGGACGGTCGCCCGGAAGTCCTGCGGCTCACGGAGATCTAGCCCCCGGCGAGCTTCACGGTGTAGCCCAGGGACCGGAGGTGCTCGGCGAGGCGCTCGCGGTGATCGCCCTGGATCTCGACCGCCTCGTCCCTGAGCGTGCCGCCCGCGCCGCAGATCCGCTTCATCTGAGAGACGCGGGCCTCGAGGGCAGGCCCGCGCTCGGGCAACCCGCGGATCACGGTGACCGTCTTGCCGTTGCGGCCGCCGCGATCGCGGAAGAGACGGACGATCCCGTCGCTCGGCAGCGGCGGCGCCGGACGCCGGGGCGCGGGTCGCGGGTTCGGCTTCACGGGCCGAATCTAGCAGAATCCCCGCGCGGGAATCGGTGTACGCTTCTGGCCAGCGTCGAGAGCCCGGCTCGCGGGCAGGAAGGAGCCTCGTGAAGATCACCGACATCACGCTCACCCTGTTCGCATGGGAAAACATCCCGGCCACGTCCTACGGCCGGCACACTGGGAAGTTCGGCGGCCAGAGCCAGCTCGGCCTGCTCGCGATCCGAACCGACGACGGCGTCGAGGGCCACGCCTTCCTGGGCTCGGCCAGCCGCGGCGCGCAGTTCGACGCGGAGTCGCTGATGAGCGCGCTCAAGCCCCTGGTGATGGACCAGGATCCGCTCGAGCGCGAGCGCCTCTACCAGGCGCTGCTGTCCCGCAACCGGCACACCACGTGGCGCGCCATCGGCGCGGTGGACGTGGCCCTGTGGGACATCGCGGGCAAGGTCGCGGGGCTGCCGATTCACCGGCTGCTCGGCACCTACCGGGACCGCCTGCCCGCCTACGCCAGCTCGGCGGTGCTCCAGTCCAAGCAGGCCTACGCCGAGGAGGCGGCGCGCTTCAAGGCTTCGGGCTGGACCGCGTACAAGATCCACCCGCCGACCGATCCTCGCGTCGACATCGAGATCTGCGAGGCGGTCCGCGGGATGGTGGGCGACGCCTTCAGCCTCATGCTCGACTCCACCTGGGCCTACGACTACCCGACCGCGATCCGGGTCGGCCGCGCGGTCGAGCGGCTCGGCTACTACTGGTACGAGGACCCGCTGGCCGACGACGACCTCTACAACTACGTCAAGCTCAAGCAGCACCTCTCGATCCCGATCCTGGCCACCGAGTACTCGCCGGGCGGCTTCACCGCCTACGCGCCCTGGATCGTGGCCCGCGCGACCGACTTCCTCCGCGGCGACGTGGCGGTCAAGGGCGGTATCTCGCCGCTGATGAAGGCGGCGCACCTGGCCGAGGGGTTCCACATGAACTTCGAGATCCACCACGGGGGCAACTCGCTCAACAACGTGGCCAACCTGCACGTGGCGATGGCCATCCGGAACTGCGAGTTCTTCGAGGTGCTCCTGCCCGCGGACGCGCAGAAGTACGGGCTGGTCGCCGACATCGAGGTCGACTCGCACGGCATGGTGCGGGCCCCCACCGCGCCGGGGCTGGGCGCCCAGATCGACTTCGAGCTGATCGAGCGCAAGAAGCTGGCGGTGCTGCGGTAGCTCAGGCGGTCCCGCGGGCGAAGAGCGGGACGCGCAGATTGCCCGAAGGGCGATAGGTCACCGCGTCGGCGAGGGCCGCGAGCGGTACGCCGCGGGCGAGTAGCTGCTCGACTCCGGCCCGGGCGATCGTGATCGCGAGCTGCCCTCCCGGACAGCCGTGGACCCCGGCGCCGAGTGTGAACGTCCGCGGGCTCGCTCGCGCGGCGTCGAATCGCTCCGGAGCCGGATTGGCCGCCGCGTCGTGGTTGGCCGCCGCCAGCACGACCAGGACCGTGTCGCCCGCCGCCATCCGCTGGCCCGCCACGAGGCCGTCCGCCACGATGAAGCGGCGGGTGTTCTGCACCGGCGGATCGTGGCGGAGCACCTCCCGGATCACCTCGGTCAGGAGAGCGGGGGCGCGCTCGACTTGCTCGCGGAGGTCCGGATGGGCCGCGAGGGCCAGGAGCGTATTGCCGATCAGGCCCGCCGTCGCCTCGTAGGCCTGGGTCATGAAGCCGATGGCATTCGCCACGACCGCCGGCGCGTCGTCGCACCCGGCGCGGCTCGTCTCCCGATGCAGGACGCCGAGCAGCCCCGCCGTCTCGCCCGACGCGGGCGCGGTCGAGAGCGACCGGACCATCTCGATCAGGTGCCCCGCCGCCGCCTTGCCCCGCTCGACGTGTGCCGCGTCGGCGCCGGGGGAGACGCCGCCGGTGTACTGGCGGACGCATCGCTCCGCCGTCGGCAGCGCCTCGTCGGGCAGCGCGAGGAGACTGCCGATGACGTGCGCCGAGAGCGTGAGCGCGAACTCGTCCACCCGCGCCGGGCTCGAGCGCGGGTCGATCTCCACCGAGAGGCTCCGGGCCCAGCGGTCGGCGTGGCCGAGGGCGCGGGGAGCATCGACCGAGTCCAGCGTGGCCGACACCGCCCGCTTCATCATCGCGTGGCCGGGACCGTCGGTCATGCGCGCGAGCCGGCCGAAGACGTCGGCCGCCGGGGAGGCGACGAGGGTGGCGGGCACGGGCTCCGCGGCGGGACGCACGCGCCCCAGCGGACTCGTGAGGGCGGCGGTCACCGCGTGGGCGCTCGCGGCCACCCACAGGCCCAGGGCCTCGTCCCGGTAGAGCGGGGCGCGGGCGACCAGGGCGCGATAGTACGGGTAGGGATCCGGATGGGTGACCGCCGCGATCGGGTCGGCCGGCGACCCCGACGCGCCGCCGCCGCTCGGGCTGCTCGGTCTGGTCATGTGCCTCTCATATATCTCGCTCAGGAGATATGTACATGGGCGGTATACTACCCGCGCGATGGGAGCGATGCAAGACGTGGCGCGGGTGGCGGGGGCTCTCGGAGAGCCGTCCCGGCTCGCGATCCTGGCCGCCCTGCTGGAGGGCGAGGCGACGGTCAGCGACCTGGCCACCCGCCTCGGGCTCGCGCAGCCGCGCGTCTCGACCCATCTGGCGCGCCTGCGCGCGGCCGGCCTGGTCACCCGGGTCGCCATGGGCCGACACCGCGCCTATCGCGCGGACGCGGCCCGGGTGAAGCCGCTGCTCGACGCGCTGTACGCGACCGGGCCGGCGGCGGTGCTCCGACCGTCGCGGCAGGCCGGGCGCGAGCGCCGGAGAGACACGCCACTCCGGCGCGCGCGGACCTGCTACGACCATCTCGCCGGCGTGGCCGGGGTAGAGCTCCTCGAGGCGATCCGCAAGCACGGCTGGCTGCGGCCGGGCGCGAAGGGCAAGCCGGTCTACGAGCTCTCCGCGGCAGGCACGCGGGCCCTCGCACGGCGGGGGGTGGACGTCGCCGCGGCGCGCGAATCGCGCCGCCGGTTCGCCACCGCGTGCCTCGACTGGACGGAGCGCCGGCCGCATCTGGGCGGGGCGCTCGGCGCGCGGATCCTCGACGCGCTGTGCGGGAAGGCCTACGTCCGCCGCCGAGCGAAGGGACGCGACGTGCAGATCGTCAAGCCGCTCGCGGGGTGGCTCGCGGGGTAGCCGGAGCTAGGCCGGCAGGCCCGCGACGATCGCGGTGAGCGCGGCGGCGGCCCGGTGGAGCGCGGCGGGCTCGAGGGTCTCGAGGGTGTCGCCGCTGGTGTGATAGGTGTGAAACGGCGGCGGGCGCCGGATCAGGCTCCGGAAGGCGGAGCGCACCGGGCTCAGCACGAAGCGGCGGAGCGACTCCGCCTGGGCCATCGGCACCATGGTAAAGCCGTACGCGGGCACCCCGGCCGCCGCGAACGCCCGATGGTCGCTGCCGAAGAGCGGGATGCGCCCGACCACGTGATGACCCACGTCGCGGGCCAGCCCGGCCGACTCGAGGGCGGCGGTGACCGTGTCGAGGAAGGGAGTCCGATCCCCCGCGTCCCACAGGGCGACCGCGTCGCCGATGCCGCACAGCTCGAGGCTCAGCACCCCCGCGATCCCGTCGAGCGGGGTGTCCTGCACGTAGGCGCGCGCGCCCAGGTAGTCGATCTCCTCCGCCGCGGTGAAGAGCAGGCGCACCCGCCAGCCCCGCGGGATGCGGGGGGGCAGTCGAGGAATCAGGTGCAGGAGGATGCCCACCGCGGCCGCGTTGTCGTTGGCGCCGGGACTGCCCGGCACCGCGTCGTGGTGCGCGCACAGCACGAGGGTCCGCGCCCCCTCGCCGAGGTCGACCGCGTAGGTCTCGCCCGAGCCCTCCGGCCGCGTGAAGCGATGCCGCGAGAACGCGATGCCGCGGTGCTGGAAGTAGCGGGGCAGGGCGGCCTCGCGCGCCGCGCCGTCGCGGCCGCAGAGCAGCCGGGCCAGCAGGAAGGGCGCGTCGTCGCCGGCCAGGACCGCCTCGAGCGGCGCGGGCGGCGCGATGGGGCCGGTGGGGCGGCGGGTGAGCAACCGCCCCAGCGACCTCCGCACCAGCCGGCCCAGGAAGCGGCGGGCGCTCAGTTGAACACGACCACGCCGCGGGCGACCTGCCCGCTCCGCAGCGCGGTGAATCCTTCGTTGATCTGATCGAGCGAGTAGGTGCGACTGACCAGCTCGTCGATCTTGAGCCGGCCGTCCAGGTAGAGATCCACGAGCTTCGGGAAGTCCACGTTCGGGCGGACCGAGCCGTACATCGTGCCCTTGATGGTCTTCTCCTGCAGGGCCATGTTGTAGGGCGTGATCGGCGCGCGCACGTTCAGCGCGGCCATGCCCACGATCACCGCGGTGCCGCCGGGCCGGATCGCCTCGACGATCTGCAGCGTGGTGGCCTCGCCGCCGATCGCGTCGAAGGCGTAGTCGACCCCGCGCCCCTGCGTCAGGTCGCGCACGCGGTCCACCACGTTGTCGCTCTTGGCGTTGATGGTGTGGGTCGCGCCGAAGTCCTTGGCGTAGGTGAGCTTGCTGTCGAGCAGGTCGGCCGCCG
>DATGBR010000121.1:0-4338 GCA_035312605.1 Candidatus Methylomirabilota bacterium | reverse complement strand
CGCGATGACGCGCCGGGCGTCGAGCGCGGCGAACTCCTTGGTGGTCATCTCTCGCCAGAGCCGGCGCGGGAGGGCGGTCATGGGGCTCACATGATAGCGGGAAAGCCGGGCGGCGGGGACGCTCGAAAAGCAGGCAGGCGTCGTGGAACTGCCCGCTTCGTAGGCACTCGCCCGGCGACGCGCGGGCGGCCGTCCACGCCCCGAGAAATGAATCCGCTGGCTTGGGTCGGGCGATCGGTGGTACTCCTCTTGCTCCTGCGCCGGGCATGAACACCCCCACGGTACTCGCGCGCGCCATGACCCTCGCGTTCCTCCTCACCACGCCCGCGGCGGGGGCCGAGGACAAGATCACCTTCGGCACCAACTGGAAGGCCCAGGCCGAGCACGGCGGCTTCTACCAGGCGGTCGCCACCGGGCTCTACCGGAAAGCCGGCCTCGACGTCACGATCCGCATGGGCGGGCCGCAGGTGAACCATCCCCAGCTGCTCGCCGCGGGCGTGATCGACTTCAACATCGGCTCGAGCTCGTTCGGGGCGCTCAACTACGTGCAGGGCGCGATCCCAATGGTGACGGTGGCCGCGATCTTCCAGAAGGACCCCCAGGTCTTGATCTCGCACCCGGGCCAGGGCAACGACACGCTGGCCGCGATGAAGGGCAAGCCCATCCTGATCGGCGCGGGCAGCCGCGCCACCTTCTGGAACTTCCTCAAGGCCAAGTACGGCTACACCGACGACCAGATCCGCCCCTACACATTCAACATGGCGCCCTTCCTCGCGGACAAGTCGGCGATCCAGCAGGGCTACCTCACGAGCGAGCCCTACAAGATCGAGCAGGCCGGGCCGAAGCCGCTCGTCCACGTGCTGGCGGACGCCGGTTACAGCAGCTACTCGTGCGCGATCGAGACCTCCTGGAAGCTCGTCCGCGAGAAGCCCGACCTCGTCCAGCGCTTCGTCAACGCGTCGATCGAAGGCTGGTACAGTTACCTCTACGGCGATCCCGGGCCCGGCAACGCGCTCATCAAGAAGGACAACCCGGACATGACCGACGACGTCATCGCCTACGGCATCGCCGCGCTCAAGAAGCACGGCGTGGTCGATTCGGGTGAAGCCAAGACCCTTGGCATCGGCGCGATGACCGACGCGCGCTGGAAGGAGTTCCTCGCGACCATGGCGGGCATCGGCCTCTACCCGCGCGACCTCGATCTCACGAAGGCCTACACGCTGGCCTTCGTGAATCGCAAGGTCGGCATGAAGTGACGGCCGCCCCGCCGCTCGTGCGGCTCCGCCACGTCGACAAGACGTTCGCCCGTGGAACGGAGGCGCTGCGGCATCTCGATCTCACGGTGGCCGAGGGCGAGTTCCTGAGCCTGCTCGGCCCCTCCGGTTGCGGCAAGAGCACCGCGCTCCGGCTGATCGCCGGGCTGGCCGGGCTCACCGCCGGCGCGATCGAGCGGCCGTGGGCGGAGGGCGGCCGGGGCGGCCAGATCGGCTTCGTGTTCCAGGAGCCCACCCTGATGCCGTGGGCCACGGTGGCGGCCAACATCCAGGTGCCGCTCACCCTGCTGCGCGTGCCGCGCGATCAGGCGGCGGCGCGGGTGCGCGAAGCGATCGGGCTGGTCGGCCTCGACGGCTTCGAGCGCGCCTATCCGCGCGAGCTGTCGGGCGGGATGAAGATGCGCGTGTCGATCGCCCGTGCGCTGGCCACCCGGCCGCGGCTCCTCCTCATGGACGAGCCCTTCGCCGCGCTCGACGAGATCACCCGGATGAGGCTCAACAACGATCTCCTCGGCCTCTGGCGGCGGCAGGGCTTCACGGTGGTCTTCGTCACCCACAGCGTGTACGAGTCGGTGTACCTTTCCAGTCGCGTGGCGGTGATGACGCCTCGGCCTGGCCGGGTGGCGGCGGAGGTGACCATCGAGACCCCCTACCCGCGCGACGACGGCTTCCGTACGTCGCCCGAGTACAACGACTACTGCCGCACCGTTTCGGCGCGCCTCGCCGCCGCGATGAGCGGATGAGGCGAGAATGGACACGACCACGTCCATCGAGGATCGGCTGACCGGGATCGCGGAGGCCGTGCCGCCCACCTCGGGCCGGGCCCGGTGGGCCGGGCTCGCGCAGCGCGTGCTCCCCCCCGCCGCCATCGGCTTCGTGGCGCTCTTCGCCTGGGAGGCGGTGGTGCGACTCAAGGCGATCCCGCCCTACATCCTGCCGGGCCCGCTGCTGATCGGCGCCACGCTCCTGAAGGACTGGCACACGCTCTATCCGTCGCTCCTCGTGACCCTGGCGGTGACCGGCGCGGCGCTGCTGGTGGCCACGGTGGCCGGCACCGCGATCGCGATCCTGTTCGCCCAGTGGCACTGGGTCGAGCGGAGCTTCTTCCCGTACGCGGTCATCCTCCAGGTCACCCCGGTCGTGGCCATCGCCCCGCTCATCATCATCTGGGTGAAGAACATCCAGCTCTCGCTCCTGATCTGCGCGTGGATCGTGGCGTTCTTCCCGGTGGTGTCCAACACCACGCTCGGCCTCAACAGCACCGACCACCACCTGCTCGAGCTGTTCGACCTCTACGGCGCCTCGCGGCGCCAGGTGCTCTGGTACCTCCGGCTCCCCGGCGCGCTGCCGTACTTTTTCGGCGGCCTGCGCATCAGCGGGGGCCTGGCCCTGATCGGCGCGGTGGTGGCCGAGTTCGTCGCGGGCACGGGCGGCGCCCAGTCCGGACTCGCCTATCGCATCCTCGAGGCCGGCTACACCCTGCAGATCCCGCGCATGTTCGCCGCGCTGCTCCTGGTCTCGATGACCGGCGTCGTCATCTTCCTGGCCCTCTCCGCTCTGTCGCACCTGGTCTTGCGGCGCTGGCACGAGAGCGCCCGCGCGCGCGAGCAGTAGCGTGCCGGCCGGATTCGTGGATCTCCCTCCGAGCGGCCGCTACTGGCTGCGAGACGGGCGCGTGCCGACCACCCTGCTGGCCGAGCCGGTGCCGGAGCTCGTGGCCGACGCGGAGGGCCTGGCCCAGGTCGACCTCGAGATCGTGGGCGCGGTCGTCGCGCGCATCGCGCCCGCGGGAGCCGCCCCCGCCGACGCCGCGGGCGTGCGCCTCGACGGCGGCCAGGTCTGGCCGTGCTTCGTGGATCTCCACACGCATCTGGACAAGGGCCACATCTGGCAACGCGCCCCGAACCCCGACGGCACCTTCGCCGCCGCCATCCGCACCGTCGCGACGGACCGCGCCGCGCGCTGGACCGCCGAGGACGTCTCGCGCCGCATGGACTTCGGCCTGCGCTGCAGCTTCGCGCACGGCACGCGCGCGATCCGGACCCATCTCGACTCGCTCGGCCCGCAGGCCGCGATCAGCTGGCCGGTGATGCGCGCGCTCCGGCAGCGGTGGGCCGGGCGCGTCGAGCTGCAGGCGGCCTCGATCGTGCCGGTCGAGATCTTCACGAGCCCCGACGGCGAGCACCTGGCCGATCTGGTGGCCGACGCGGGCGGCATTCTCGGCGGAGTGACCTACATGAGCCCGGCGCTCGACGCCCAGCTCGACCGCGCCCTCGCGCTGGCCGCCGAGCGGGGCCTCGGCCTCGACTTCCACGTGGACGAGAGCGGCGACCCCGGCGCGCGCTCGCTCGTGCACATCGCCCGGGCCGCGCTCCGCCACCGCTTCGCCGGGCCCATCGTCTGCGGCCACTGCTGCAGCCTGGCGATGCAGCCGCCCGAGGTGGTGGAGGAGACGCTCGACCTGGTCAAGCAGGCCGGCATCGCGATCGTCACGCTGCCGATGTGCAACCTGTATCTCCAGAACCGCGACCCGGGACGGACTCCGCACTGGCGCGGCGTGACCCTGCTCCACGAGATGAAGACGCGCGGCATCCCGGTGGCGGTGGCGAGCGACAATTGCCGCGATCCCTTCCACGGCTACGGCGACCACGACATGCTGGAGGTCTTCCGCGAAGCCACGCGGATCGCGCACCTCGATCGGCCCCACGGGGACTGGCCCCGCGCGGTCACGAGCACGCCCGCGGACCTGATGGGGCTCGCGCCGGTCGGGCGCCTCGGCGCGGGCCTGCCCGCCGATCTCGTGCTCTTCCGGAGCCGCCACTGGAGCGAGCTGCTCTCGCGCCCGCAGAGCGATCGGGTGGTGGTGCGCGCGGGGCGCGTGCTCGACGCGGCCCTGCCCGACTACCGCGAGCTGGACGACCTGATGACGGAGACGCTGTGATGACCCTCGACCGCCTGGTGCACGCGCTCGACGGCGTCACCGTCATCACCGACCCCAACGTGGTGCGGGTGAAGTCCAAGGACTTCTACTGGTACAGCCCGGTGCTGCGGCGCAAGCTCGACG
>DATGBR010000120.1:0-24991 GCA_035312605.1 Candidatus Methylomirabilota bacterium | reverse complement strand
GGTGGGCGATCGCGCTATGGGCGGGGGTCGGGCTGGGCTCGCTTCTCGTCGCGGTCGATCCGGCGTACAGCCTGCGGGAGATCACGAGCGAAGTCGGTTACGCGCTGATCACGTTCGTCGCCTTCCTCGCGTGGACGCGGAGCGAGAGGCGATTGCGCCTCGCGGGTCTGGCGGTGCTGGCCGGATTCGTGGCGATGTCGGGCTCGGCCCTCCTCGGCGCGTACCTCCGGAACGGCGAATGGCCGGCCGACGTGTACTACGGCGACGTCGGAGAGGTCAGCAACTACCTCGTCACGGTCGGCCCGGTGCTCGGCTTGACGGTGTCAGGGTTCGGGCGTCGGCATGCGACGAAGTGGCTGGCGGGGCTCGGCGTGCCCTTCCTGGCGGTGGCCGTGCTCTGCGCCGAGCGAGCCCTGTGGCCGGCGCTCGGGGTGCAGGCGGCGCTGGTGTGCGTGTGGGGATGGCGGCTCCGCGCCGTCGCGGTCGGGCCCCTTCGCCTGGCGCTGGCGGGCCTCATCGTGCTGGGCCTGGTGGGCGGGGGCGTCTACGTCAGCGAGCGGTACCGAACCGGCGGCGATCCGCATTCGCCGATGGCGATGGGGAACGATTCGCGGCCTCGGGTATGGAAGAAGGTGGGCGAGGAGATCCTCGCGCATCCGTTGACCGGCGCCGGGTTCGGGCGCGCCGTCATGGGCAAGGCCTACCCCGCCTTGGTTCCGGCCGACGAGAGCGAGGTGTTCTCGCACCCGCACAATCTCGTTCTCACCTACGGCATCAGCGCCGGCGTGCCGGGCATGGTGGCGGTGCTGGCATTGTTCGCCTCGCTCGCTCGACGCTTCTGGCAGCTGGCGAGTCGCGGAGAGCGTCTCGCGCGTCTGGCCGGACTCGCCGGGACGGCGATGGTCGCCGGCGTGCTGGCGCGCAACATGACCAATGATTTCTTCGTGCGGGATGGGGCGCTGCTGTTCTGGGCACTCGCCGGGATGCTGTTCGGATATGCGCTGCGTCGTCCGCCCGCGTCCGGAGCGGGTGAAGCCGATCCTCGGCCCGCGCGGCGAGGCATCGTGGTCGGGGGCGCCGCCGCCGGCGAGCGCGGCCGGGAGAGGGCCGCATGAGTCACCGCGCCCCGCGCTTCCGTGAGTGCGACCACGTGCTCGGGCCGGCGAAGGACGGCGTGGTGGTCATCGGCGCGGGAGGCCACGCCAAGGTGCTCATCAGCACTCTCACCGCCTGTGGAGTGCCCGTCGCGGCGGTGGTCGACGACGACGACACCAAGTGGGGCATGGACGCTCAGGGCACCCGCGTGGGCCGGATCGAGCGCGAGCTCGGCGGCCGCGGGATCGTCGGGATCGGGGACAATGCACAGCGCCGCGAGATGGCGAGGGCCTTGAGCCTGGAATGGCAGACGGTGGTCCATCCGGCCGCCTACGTTCACCCGTCGGCGAAGCTCGGGCGAGGCACGGTGGTCTTTGCGGGCGCGGTCGTGCAGCCGGATGCGGTGATCGGCGACCACGTCATCGTGAACACGGGCGCCACGATCGATCACGATTGCATCGTCGGCGACTACGCCCATCTCGCTCCGGGCGTGCACCTCGCGGGCTCGGTGCAGGTCGGGGAGGGCGCGTTTCTCGGCATCGGAAGCGTGGTGGGCCCGGGTCTCGAGATCGGGCGCTGGGCCACCCTCGGAGCCGGAGCGGTGGCGATTCGCGACGTGGCGGAAGGGGTCGTGGCGGTCGGCGTTCCAGCCCGAGCGCGGGAGGGCGAGCGTCCGACATGAGCCCCCCGGCCTTGACCCCCGAGCAGCTCGCCCTCTTGCCCGACGACTCGGACGTGGTCTCTTACGAGGCGAATGGGTACTACATCTCGAAGGAGGGGGTCGTGCCCGAGGCCCTGATCGACGCGGCGTGCGAAGGGGCTCACCGCTTCTATCAGGGGGAGAGGGATGGCACCCTGGCCGTCGACACCGGCTTCTCGAACTGGAAGCCGGGCGATGGAGACGGCCAGCGCAACAACGAGTTCGTGTCGTTGCAGAAGAAGGAGCTGAAGGCTCTCGCGGTCTACCCTCTCCTGGGGGCCATCGCGGCGAAGCTGACGCGGAGCTCCGCCATTCGCGTGCTGGACGATCAGCTCATCTACAAGCCGTCCGATACCCGGGACGCCTCGAGCACCGTGACCGGCTGGCACGCGGACCGCGCGTACTGGGCGACCTGCAGCTCCGACCGGATGATCTCGGTGTGGATTCCATTCCACTCGGTGGAGATCACTCGCAGTCCGCTCGTGGTGATGGCGGGGAGCCATCGGTGGCAGGGCCTGCAGGACGTGCGGTTCTTCAACCATCGGAACTTGACCGAGATGGAGGAGCAGTTCCGTGCCCACGGCCGGGAGGTTCGCGTCGTCCCCATGACCCTGCGGAAGGGGCAAGTGAGCTTCCATCACGGATGGACGGTCCACGGGAGCTACCCCAACACGAGCGGACAACCCCGGCTGTCGTACGCGGTCCACCTGCAGGACGGCGACAATCACTATCGTCCCTACCGCAACCGCGAAGGGCGCGAGATCCACATATTCGACGAGACGCTGTGCCGCCGGCTACCCAACGGCGATCCCGATTTCAGCGACCCGGAGGTGTTTCCGACCGTCTGGGCGGAGAGCCCCTGATGGACGTCGTGCATCTGGAGATCGACGATCCGCGATGGCCCGACGCCTTGCGCCGGCTGCGCCACGATTTCTACCACCTCCCCGAGTACGTGAGACTGGACGGGGAGTGGAACCGAGCGCAGCCGATGGCGTTCCTGGCCAGATCCGGGGACGAGGAGCTGCTCATTCCGTATCTGCTGCGCCGTTGTGAGAGCCTCGGGCCGGAATCCATGGCGGGCGAAGAGGTGTACGACGTCGTGTCGCCGTATGGGTATCCGGGCCTGCTGCTGAGCGACGCGGCCCGGCAGTCCCCAAGGTTCGCCCGGGAGGCGATGCATCGATTGAGCGAGACCCTCCGCGAGATGGGAGCGTGTTCCGCGTTCTTTCGCATGCACCCCTTGCTCAGCGACGGGCTGTCGGAGCTCTTCCCGGAGGGGTTCTTCACCCCGGCCGGCGAGACGGTCGCGATGGATCTGACCCTGGACGAAGGCGGATTGTGGAAGGGGATCCGGGAAGGGCATCAGTGGACGATCAAGAAGTGCCGGAGGCTCGGCTTCGTGGCCCGGATGGTCTCCCTGCGCGCGTACGTCGAGTGCGTCATGGAGATCTACCGGGAGACGATGGACCGGGTCCAGGCCAAGGAGTCGTACTATTTCGGCCGGGACTATTTCGCGAGGCTCGCCGAGATGCCCGGACAGGTGCATTGCGCGGTGGTGGAATTGGAGGGTCAGCCGGCGGCCGCCTGCATCTTCTTCGAGTGCGACGGAATCGTGCAGGCCCACCTGGGCGGTACCAGGTCGGAATTCCTCCACAAGTCGCCGTTTCACCTGCTCCTGTATTCGGCGGCGGAATGGGCCAGGTCCCGGGGCAACCGCTACCTCCACATGGGAGGGGGCGTCGGCGGCTCCAACGACCGCCTCCTCCAGTTCAAGCGCGGATTTTCGCCGTTGCGCTTTCCGTTCTCGACCCTGCGCCTCGTGACCGATGAGGGCAAGTACCGTGAGTTGACGTCTCGCCGGGCGCGGGCCGCCGCGGTGTCGGTGGAGGAGGTGTCGTGCGGCGACTTCTTCCCCGCCTACCGGGCGCCCCTCTGAGGGGCCGCCGCCTGCAGGCTCAGCACGCCCCGCCGGGCGCCGGCGCGCCGGGCGAATACTCGATCGCGAAGATGCGGAGATCGTAAGCCGGAACGCTTGCCTTCACCGTCACGATGGACCCGGCGCGCGCACACCCCGCCGCGGTGTCGGCGGTGTACTCACGAACGGCGCCGACGGCGCCGGGAATGTTCGCGACGATCGCGCCGTTCCATTCCACCCCCGAATTGTTGATGATCGTGGTGACGAGTCTGCCCGGCGCGGTCGAGAACATGTACTGGGCGCCGGGACCGGACACGACGGCGGGCGCATGCTCGCGGTTCAGGTCATCGAACAGCCGAACGCCTACGTCCAGCAGTCGATCGCGCGCGGTCGTCTGAAGATGCTCTGGCGTCGTCAGGATGACCCGCCCCGTCCCGACCGCGTTCGATGTGATCAGCGGGGCGCCGTCGCCGGAGGTCGCCAGGACGCGAGCGGCGACGGGAGCGACCGGCTTGTACGTGAACGGCGCCTCCGTATACGCCGTATTGTCGGACAGCCATCTCGAGGTGGTGGCGCGCCGAGAAGCGCCCCCGAGCCGAACGCCGAGGAGCACCTCGTCCGCGCTCGTCGCCTGGGTGACGTTGACGACGAGCGTTCCCCCGGCTCGCACCCACGACTGGAGATCCCGGCGCAGACCGGCGTCGATGACGACGTCGCCCATGAGCACGAGGACCTTGTATCGCCGCAGGGCGCTCGCCGGCGCGGTGTTGAGCATCACGTCGAAGGAGTCGCCCCAGCGGGTGAACGGCATCGGCTCGTACGGTCTGGGATCGCCCCCCGAGGTCAGGAATCGCTGGTAGCCCGCCGGCGTCGAGAACGGCGCGCCGGGCGTCGTGCCGTGCCCCCAGTGATCGGGATAGGCGAGCTTGAGAAAGTTGTCGATCATGAAGTCGCCGGAGGAATAGGCGATGTCCTGATACCAGACCGCGTTCTGCTGATTGTATCGCCCGTGCTTGGTGTCGAAGCCGCTGTGAGCGTCCAGCATCAGCGCCGTCGGGACCGCCGGCGTTCCCAGGTCGGGATGTCGCCTCAAGGCGAAATCGGCAAACTGCTTCACGGCCCGCCCGAACGGATTGAGAGCCGACCCGCCCGGACCGTAGTAGAGCGTCGGCTCGATCTGGAGGATGTGGGCGCCGGCCATGTACGCCGCGTACATGTGCCGACGCAGATAGCTCGGCGACCATCCGCCGGTCTGCGTTCCCCCCGCGTCGAAGCGCGTCGCGGAGTCTGCCGCCGTGCGCCACGTCGAGAGGTCGATGCCCCAGGGGCGATCGTATTGACGGCCGGCGCCGCGCGCGAAGGCGATGCCGGTCGCGACATCTCCCAGCTCGTCGACGCCGCGCTCGAGGAGGCCGACGTCGACGCCCAGCTCATAGGCGTCGAACGCGTTCGGCGAATAGTCGGTGACGGCGGCGAGGCGGCAGGGCCGCTCCGTCGAGGGCTGGCGCAAGTAGGTGGCGAGCGGCGGAGACTGCGTGAGGTAGTAGTCGACAAAGCGCGCATGCGCCTGCGCGCGCGTCAGCGCCCCGTATTGCGGCCGTCCCTTCGGAACCCAGGCGCCCCCGCTCTGATCCCACTCGATCATCAGGTTCCACAGGTGGCTCTTGGCCGGCTGCGCCGCACAGATTCGAGCGGCCGCGAGGCGCTGGGTCTCGATCGAGCCGGCGGAGTCGTGGTTGACGTGCGCGGCAGCCTGGAGACGAAAGTTGAGCCTCACATCGTGCGTCACGACGAAGTTGCGCATGCCGACGTCCGCGGGCGGCCAGAAGGCGACCATGTTGGCGATGCCGTTTCGTAAGTTCAGGACGGCGTCGGGATTGGTGTAGCCGAGAGGGCCGTGGAACTCGGTCGCAAGATGAAACGTGGAGCGTTCGGACTCCGCGCCCACGCCGGATGAGTGGAGAGAAAGGCACAATGCGACGAGCATCGAGCGCAGAGCGACCTCGACCGGGCGACGCGCACGTTCCGAGCGACCGTTGCGTCGACTGTTCGGCGGAGTGAACATCGGGTGCGGGAGCATGGGCCGGCTACGAATCGGACGGGTGTGCGGCGCGCGGGTGGGCGCCCTCAGCGGGAGAGCCGCCTGGGGCGTCGCAGCCGGTCCGGGATGCCGCGGCGCCCCAAGGCGCGATGGCCGATCGCGACGAGGAGGAGACCGCCGACGAAGCCGCCGACCCCCAGCCGCACGGTCGTCGGCGTACCGACCAACCGCACCCCGAGGACGTCGACGCTGAGCCCGAGGTCGGCCGTCTCGGGAGGCGGCCAGATTCCGGTCGCGCCGAACGAGATGGCGGCCACGACTGGCATCGCGAGGGCGTGGAGACCCACGGTGAGGGCCACGCAGCCCCAGATCTCTCTGGATGTGCCGGGTCGCCAGCAGAACGCGGCGACCGCGAGGCCCATCACGACCCCGACGGCGAGGGTGGGAAGGGTCGTCGCGCCCGGCCGGACGACATCCAGGATCGTGGTCACGAAGAGGATCCAGAGGGCGCCGCACACGAGGCCGGCGAGCAGCGCCGCCCCGGGATCCCTCCTCTGGCCGGACGGTCGCATCGCTCCGCTACTTCACGAAGGCCGGGACACGCGGGCGAGGAGGACGGAGGTCATGCCGTTGGCTCGGGGTTGCCGAATGATCGTCCGGCATCGCCGGGCGTGTCAAGAGTCGATCGCGCCTGGTTCCCCTCGAGTCGCCTTCCGTGGTATCCCTACGCGGTGAGCAGCGTCGCTCCGCCGGCGGCCGCCCTGGCCGCCCCCCAGGCGTTCGCGTCCGTCCTGCGCGAGCGCCCCTACCGCCGGCTCTGGCTCTCGGGCCTGTGCGTCAACGGCGCGCGCTGGATGGACCTGATCCTCCTCGGCTGGCTCGCGTTCCAGCTCACGGACTCGCCGTTCATGGTCGGCCTGGCCGCCTTCGCCCGCTCCGCGCCGCTCATGGTCCTGGGTCCCTTCACCGGCATCGTGGCCGATCGGATGCACCGCGGGCGCGTGCTCGTGTTCACCCAGTCGCTCGGTCTGGTGACCGCGCTCGCGCTGGCCGCGGTGTTCGCGTCCGGGCGCGGCGGCTTCTGGCCGCTGGTCGGTCTCGAGACGCTCTTCGGCGCGCTCTGGGCGCTCGACTTCCCGGCGCGGCGCACCGCGCTGTACACCCTGGTCGGCTCGCGCCGCGTGGCCACCGCGATCTCGCTCGAGACGGTGTCGATGCAGGTGGCCAAGATGGTCGGCCCGGTCCTCGCCGGGGTGGGCCTCGCGCGCCTCGGCCCCGCGCCCTGCTACGTGGGGGTGGCCGCGCTCTACGCGGTCGGCCTGCTCGTCTTCGTGGGTTTGCCCGGGCGCATCGGCGGGCCGAGCGGCCGCGACGTCACCTCGGTGGTGGCCAGCCTGGGCGCCGGCTTCCGCGAGGCGTGGCGCGAGCCCACCGTGCGTGCGGTGCTGCTGATCACCGTCATGATGAACGTGCTCTTCTTCCCCTACCAGCACATGCTGCCGGTCTTCGCGCGCCACGTGCTGAGCGTCGGCCCGGAGTGGCTCGGCGGCCTGGTGGCCGCGGACGGGCTCGGCGCGCTGCTGGGGGCGCTCGCCATCGCGGGACGCCGCGGCTTCCTGCCGCACGGGCGCATCTTCGGAGCGGCGGTCCTGACCGCGCCGTTCCTGCTGCTCGGCTTCACGAGCCTCCGCTGGCCGTGGGCCTGCCTGCCGGTGCTGGTGCTGATCGGGGCGTGCGAGTCGGCCTTCGCGGCCATGCAGAGCACGCTCGTGCTCCTGCAGGCTCCGGAGGCGAGCCGCGGGCGGGCGATGGGCATCCTCTCGGCCTGCATCGGCACCCAGCCGGCCGGCACCCTCTGGATCGGCTTCCTCGCCGGGGGCATCGGGGTGCCGGCGGCCATGGCGATCAACGGCATGGCCGCGCTCGTCGCGATGCTGCCGGCCGCCTGGCCATTGGCCCGCCGGGGCCGGATTTGACCCGCTATTGACCGACTTTACGAAGTACCCTACGTTTATGGCCGGTTACCGTGACCGCCGGGGTGGGCCCGGCCGGTGCCAACCGTTTCCCGTCGCCCAGGAGGCCTCATGAAGATGACGCGCGTGGTCCTGACCCTCATCCTCGTGGCTGCCCTCAGCCTGTCGCTGCCGGGCGCCACCTCGCTCGCCCAGGAAGTGCTCACCAACGACTCGGTGATCCAGATGGTCAAGGCCGGCCTGCCCGAGGCGGTCGTCATCGCCAAGATCAAGTCGACCTCGACCAAGTTCGACCTCAAGACCGACTCGCTCGTGAGCCTGAAGAAGGCGGGGGTCTCCGACAAAGTGCTCGAGGCCATGGTGGCCGCAGGCTCCGGCGCGGCGCCGAGCACCGCCGCGGCGGCGACACCCGCGCCGCCGGCGCCCGCCCTCGCGGCGGGAGCGCTCAAGACCCAGGACGTGATCTACCAGCTCGTGGGCGGCAAGTTCGTCGAGATGTTCCCGACCTCGGCCAACCTCGAGACCAACATGGCCTTCTTCCAGAGCAAGAGCGAGGTGGTGCTGGAAGGCAAGAAGGCCCAGTACCGGACCAGCGAGAAGCAGCCGGTGTTCCTCAGCACGTACTCGTCGACCGACGCGCCGCTGGTGCGGCTCAAGCCCGGGGACGACCACAACGACCGCAACCTCAAGATCGGCAGCGGGGCGTTCATGCCGTTCGGCGGCACTCAGAAGATGGGCGTGCGCAACGAGGACAAGATCCCGGTGACGATCGAGCGGGATCCGCGCGGCTTCTACAAGGTGACCCCGTCCGCCGCGCTGGCGCCGGGCGAGTACGGCTTCATCCTCGCCACCGGGTTCGGAGCGGGATCGGGCAAGATCTACGACTTCGGAGTGGACTAACACGGATCCGCACGAGGCCGCGGGCCCGCTCGAGCGGGCCCGCGCGCTGGCCCCGCTCCTCGAGGACCTGAGCGAGCGCACCGAGGAGGAGCGACGGCTCCCCGAGCCGGTGCTGCGGGCGCTCCACGACGCCTCCCTCTTCCGTCTCCTCCTGCCCGCCTTCCTGGACGGCGGCGAGACCGACCCGCTCACCTTCGTCCAGGTGATCGAGGAGGTCGCCAAGCACGACGCGAGCGCGGCCTGGTGTCTCTGCCAGGCCTCCGGCTGCTCGATGACCGCGGCCTACCTGCCTACCGCGGTGGGCCGCGAGATCTTCGGCGACCGGCGCGCGGTGCTGGCCTGGGGGCCGAGCAACGACGCCCGCGCGGTGGCGGTCGACGGCGGCTACCGCATCGACGGCACGTGGAGCTTCGGCAGCGGCTGCCGGCACGCCACCTGGCTCGGCGGCTACTGCCCGATCCAGGGGCCCGACGGCAAGACCCGCCGCCGCCCGGACGGCACGCCCGACGGGCGCACCATGCTCTTCCCGGCCGGGCAGGCGACCATCGTCGACGTGTGGCACGTGACCGGCCTGCGCGGCACCGGGAGCGACGCGTTCACGGTCAGCGATCTCTTCGTGCCGGACGAGCACACCGTCTCGCGCGACGATCCGGCCGAGCGCCGGCACCCCGGCCCGCTCTACTGCTTCCCCTCGGGCAGCCTCTACGCGGCCGGCTTCTCCGGCGTGGCGATGGGCATCGCGCGGAGCAGCCTCGACGCCTTCGTCGAGCTGGCCCGCGACAAGGAGCCGCGCTCGTCCAAGCGGCAGGTGCGCGACAGCGCGCTGATCCAGTTCCAGGTGGCCGAGGCCGAGGCGAAGCTCGGCGCGGCGCGCGTCTTCCTCCACGCCGCGCTCGCCCGCATCTGGGCCGAGGTGAGCCGGTCGGGCGTGCCCCTCAGCCTGGAGCAGCGGGTGCAGATCCGCCTGGCTTCCACCTACGGCATCCACCAGGCCAAGCAAGTGGTGGACACCGTGCACCACGCCGCCGGCTCGAGCGCCATCTTCACGAGCAGCGCATTCGAGCGCCGCTTCCGCGACATCCACACCGTGACCCAGCAGCTCCAGGGCCGCCAGGCCCACCTCGAGACCGTCGGCCGCTACCTCCTGGGCCTCGAGCCCGACCAGACCTTTCTGTAGGTTTCCGCCCTCCGCCGGGAATATTGGACCGTGCGCATCCGCGGCGGACACGCTCGCGGTGCTGGCGCTGGTGTGGGGGTTCCTCGCGGCGCTGGAGCGGCCGGCCGGGGCGGCGCCGGTAGAATTAGGAGTGAAATAGTCTCGTGTGTAGAATGGTCGTGAGGCTCGAGCCCGGTTCGGCAGTCCGGACAGGAGGTTGTGATCGCTCGACACTCGCGAGGAAGTCCTGCCGTTTCCCACCGTGGTGGCCTGCCTTGAGCGACATTCCGGCTGAAACGCCCCGTATTGCCCGCGCATACTGCCCCGCCTGCGAGCCCGACGCCGATACCCTGCTGGAAATCCTGGAAGTGCAGTGGTGCGCGATCCACATGCCCCTGCGGGAGGGGCTGGACGACGCGCGGGTCATGTCGGACGCGATGCTGACCGGCAGCGCCGAGGCGGGGGGCGACGAGAATCGCCGCTGGTGCGACGTGATCCACGGGAATCCGACGCGCCACGGCCGCCGCGGCTAGATCAGCGGCCAGGGGTAGCGCAGGCCGCTCTCGTCCACCGGGAAGTGCCCCGAGCGCAGCAGTCCCCGCGCGCGCCGCTTGAGCGCGCGCTGCTCGTCGGCGTCGAGCAATTCGGCGAGCGCGGGCGGCAGGCCCGCGGCGAGCAAGCGGCGGAGGTCCTCCAGCAGCGCGGGGGCGATCGGCTCCTCGCCGAAGTCCCAGATCACGGTGCGCAGCTTCGGTTCGGCGTGAAACGTGAGGCCGTGATCGATCGCGTAGATCCGGTCCTCCGGCACGTGGAGACAGTGGCCGCTCTTGCGGTCCGCGTTGTTGACCACCAGGTCGAAGACGCAGATGCGCTGGAGGGCCTCCCGGTGCTCCCCCTGCTCCAGCAGCGTGAAGTAGTGCTGGCGGAAGTCGGCCGGCACGAAGAGCTGGAGCGATCCGTCTCCCAGGGGGCCTTCTCGCTCGGTTGTAATGGGAACGAGGCCCCAGCCGAGCGCCTCCGAGAGGAGGTAGGCCGCGATCTCGCGCCGGTAGAGCCCAGGGGGGAAATCCCACAGCGGTCGCTCGCCGCGCGCGGGCTTGTAGACCGCCAGCGAGGTCTGGCCGTCGAGGCAGCACTCGACCAGGAAGGTGGCGTTGCTGCTGCGGGGCAGGCGCCCCTTCACGGTGACCTCGCCGCGCGTCAGCAGGTCGAGCGCGGAGGTCGGGTCTGCCCGCCCCGGCATCCCTAGTGGGTCACGTGCCCGTTGGACCGGGGGCACACGTGGCCCTCCGGATCCATGGGCCGGCTGCAGATCGGGCAGCTCGGCCGCCCGCCTTTCATGAGTTCGTTGGCCCGGTCGACGAAGGCGGCGGCCTGCGCGCGGGTGATCCGGAAGCGCGCTATCGCCGGCTGCGGGCCGCTCTCCTCCCGCGCTTCCTCGCCTCTGGCCTCCTCTTCAGCTTCCTCCAGCAGCTCGCTCGCCTCGACCACCACCCGGTCCCTGGGCTCGTCGTAGCCCACCGCGATCGAGCCCACGTCCCACGCCGGCTGCACGGGCTCGAGCAGCTCGGCCCCGCCCCGGGCCGCCGCCGGCGCGCCCTTCACGCGGGCGAGCAGGCCGCCCAGGTACTCGGCGAGCGCGCGCACGTGCTCCTTCTCCACCTTCAGGGTAATGACGCGCCCGCCCTCGCGCGACTGGAGGTAGAAGACCCGCTGGCCGGGCGGGCCGATCGCCCCCGCGGTGAAGTGGTCCGGGGCGTCGAGCTCGAAGGAGGGGTTGTCGCTCATGGCTTGCCGCCGCCGAGCCAGACGAGGTCGCCGGAGAGGGAGTTGACGGTGAGCACGCTGGGCCCGCCGCGCCGGTAGGCCACCACCGTGATCGACGAGGGCGCGATCATGATGCGCTGGAAGAGATCGAGCGGGGTGCCCAGGGCCTGGGCCACCGCGGCCTTGATGGGGTCGGCGTGCGAGACCGCCACCACGATCTGGCCGGGGTGCCGGGCCACGATCCGGCCGAGCGCGGACGTCATGCGAGTCTGCATCTCCGGAAAGGACTCGCCGCCCGGGAAGCGGAAGCTGCTCGGGTTGCGCTGCACCGTCTCCCACTCCGGCCGCCGGGCCGCCTGCTTGAGGCTCATGCCGGTCCACTCCCCGATGTCGAGGTCGGCCAGGTCGCGCTCGATGCGGAGTGCGCGCTTCACCGCGCGCCCGATCGGCTGGGCGGTCTCGCGGGCGCGGGTGATCGGCGAGCAGTACACCGCGGCGATCTTGGCGACCTTGCCGATCCGCTCCGCGGCCGCCTCCGCCTGGCGCCGCCCCTCGTCGGAGAGGTGCAGGCCGGGGGCCCGGCCGGGCAGCTTGATCCCGGTGGTGGGCGTCAGCCCGTGGCGCACGAGCAGCACGACCGACGCGGCGTCCGGCATCCGATCGGGGGCTAGGAGACGGCCCGCCGCTTGGAGCGGACGAAGTCGACGAGCACGTACTCGCCGAGGCGGTCGGACGTCGCGAAGAAGGCGCGCCCGCGGTTGATGCGCGTCATCTGCTCGACGAAGGCGGTCAGAGCGTGGCTCTGCTCGAGCATGAAGGTGTTGATGGTGATGTCTTCCCGCGTGCAGCGCTGCACTTCCTTGAGCGTCTCCTGCAGGGTCCGCCGGGTGGGAGGATAGGCGAACTCGGGCTCGCTTCCCTCCATGTGGGCGGTGGGCTCGCCGTCGGTGATCATGATCACCTGCTTGTTGCCGCCCTTGTGCCGGGCGAGGAGCTGGCGGGCGAGCAGGAAGCCCGCGTGCATGTTGGTGCCCACGCTCCACTCGCCGGGGGCCAGGTGGGGGAGCTGGGCCGCGCTGAACTCGCGCGCGTAGAGCGAGAAGCCCACAATGTACAGGCTGTCGCGCGGGAACTGCCCGCGGATCAGCGCGTTGAGCGCGAGCGCGACCTTCTTGGCGGGCAGGAAGCAGCCGTTGAAGATCATCGATCGGCTCATGTCGAGCATGAGCACGGTGGCGGCGTGGGTCTGGGTCTCGGTGCGCGCCACCTCGAAGTCGTCCGGCGAGAGGCGCACCGGGATCCCCGTCCCGTTGCGCTCCACCGCGTTCATCAGGGTCTCGCGCAGCTCGAGCAGGAACGGGTCGCCGAACTCGTACCGCTTGGACTGGTCGGTGCGGTCGCCGCCCGCGCCGCGCCGCTCCAGCGCGTGGCCGCCGAACCGGTCGCGCTTGAGGTGCCCGAAGATGTCGCGCAGGGCCTTGTCGCCGATCTTGCGGATGGCCCGCGCGGTCAGCTCGAGGCGGTCGCCTTTTCTCTCGAGGTAGCCGGCTTCTTCGAGCTTCTTGGTCATCTCGCGCAGGCGCTCGAGGTCGCGCTTGGCCTCCTCGCCCAGGAGCTGCTCGACCTGCTCGGGGTCGATCTTCTCGAGGTCGTTGGGGTCGCGCACCTTCTGGATCTGCCGCTCGAGGTCGTCGAGCTGCCGGAGCTCGTCCATCAGCTCCATCGCCTGCTTCATGGAGAGCTCGTCGTCGCCGCGGAAGTTGTAGCGGCGCCCGTCGGGGGGCGGCATGACCTGGGAGAGGTTCATGCCCAGCTGCCGCAGCTCGGCCTCGAGCCGCTCGTCCTGCATGAAGAGCGACTGCATCATGTCCTGGAGCTGGCGGCGCTGGCCGGGCGACATGCTCGCGAGCATCGACTGCATCTGGCCGCTCTGCTGGGCGATCTGCTCCATCAGCTGGTCCAGGTTCTCCGCCCCCGGGAAGTGGTCGCCCCACTTCTGCTTGAAGGCGTCGAAGTCCGGCTCGCGACCCTCCGCGCGGTCCTGGAGCATGCGGTTGAGATCGCGCAGCATCTCCCGCATCCGCTCGAGGTCCTGGGGGCTCATGTTGCCGAGCGCCTTCTGCATGTTCGACAGGAACGGCTGCAGCATCTGCTGCTGGAGCCCCTTCATCAGCTCCCAGAACAGGCGGTGGGCGTCGGGATCCATGAACTCGTAGTTCTGCAGGCCCTGGATGCGGCCGGCGGGCGACTCCGGCATCTCGTCGAGCGTCCTCTTGTGCTCGGCGGCGGCCTGCTCCATCGCCTGGCGGAAGGACTCGGGGGCCTCACCCTTCTGGGCGCGCTCCTTCGCGTCGGCCACGCGCCGCTCGATGCCCTCGCGCTCGGTCTTCATGATGGTGTCGAGCTTCTGCTTGATGTCGTCGAGCACCGAGGAGAGGTCGTAGCGGTCGAGCTGCTGCTGTCGCTGCCGCCGCAGGCGATTGAGCAGGTCTTGCAGTCCGGGCAGGTTGGCCCCGTCCGGATTCTTCGCCCCGCGCTGGAAGAGGCGCCGGAGCGCGCTCCACGGATCGCCGTCCGACAGGAGATCGTCGGACATCGCCTCGAGCAGCTGATCGGCGTCGAGGTCGTCGAGGCGCTGGCTGCCGTCCCAGCGCGAGTACCAGCTCAGCGGGGACACCGGTGCCTCACGCCCCCCGGTATCGCGACTGGCCGGCCTGCACGTCCTTGTTGAGCTTCTTGCTGAGGTGCAGGCCCTCCAGCACGAACTCGACCGCCGCGGCCACGCTCGCCGGGTCCTGCGCCCCGAGCTTGCGCACCGCCGTCTGCAGCGGGCGCACCTGGCCGAGGTGGCGCAGGTACAGCTCCGCGGGCATCGCGTCCGAGACCTCGATCTTGAGGCCGTCCTGGAAGGCGCCCACCACCTCGTCGAGCTCGCCCGAGGTGAAGGTGCGGTTGAACACGTTGAGGACCGCGCGCTGCATGATCTTGCCCATCACCTTGTCTTCGGTCGCGTCGCCCAGGCTCTCCATCTCGATCTTGCCTCCGGTGGAGGCGGCGATGGCGCCGAGGTCGCTGACCCGCGGGGCGGCCACCGTCTCCCCGAGCCGGATCGCCCGCTTGAGCGCGCTCGAGAGCAGGTTCTCGTAGTTGCAGATCGTCACCCGCACCGACACCCCGGAGCGCTGGCTGATCTCGGGCGATCGGCGCGCGAGGTGGGTGACCTCGGCCACGAGCTGCTTCATGAACTCCGGGCTCTTCGTCTCGAGGCCCGCGTCGGCGTAGGCGGTGCGCTCGGACTCCATGATCGCGATCTCGTCCTCGACCCGCCGGGGGTAGTGGGTGCGGATCTGGGAGCCGAAGCGGTCCTTGAGCGGAGTGATGATGCGGCCGCGGTTGGTGTAGTCCTCCGGGTTGGCGCTCGCCACCACGTAGAGGTCGATGGGCAGCCGCACCTTGTAGCCGCGGATCTGCACGTCGCGCTCTTCCATGATGTTGAGCAGCCCCACCTGGATGCGCTCGGCCAGGTCGGGCAGCTCGTTCAGGGCGAAGATGCCGCGGTTGGTGCGAGGCAGCAGCCCGTAGTGGATCGTCAGCTCGTCGGAGAGGTAGCGGCCCTCCGCCACCTTGATCGGATCCACCTCGCCGATGAGGTCGGCGATGGTGATGTCGGGGGTCGCGAGCTTCTCGCCGTAGCGGCGGTCGCGCGGGATCCACGCGATCGCCGCCTTGTCGCCCTGCTCGGCCACCCGCTGCCGGCACGCGGAGCAGATCGGCGCGAACGGCTCGTCGCTGATCTCGCAGCCCGCGAGCGCCGGCATCTCCTCGTCGAGCAGTCCCACCAGCAGGCGGGCCATCCGGGTCTTGGCCTGGCCCCGCTCGCCCAGGAACACGATGTCCTGCCCGCTCAGGATCGCGTTCTCGATCTGGGGGACGACGGTCTGCTCGTAGCCCACGATGCCCGAGAAGAGCCCGTCGCCCTTGCGCAGGCGCGCGATGAGATTGTCGCGCAGCTCCTGCTTGACAGACCTAGGCACGTACCCGCTGTCGCGCAGCTCCCGGATCGAGGTCGGCTTCGCCATGAGGGCTCCCTTCGCTATCGTGCGCTCACTATGCGGCGGCCGGTGCCCGCTGTCAATCTGACGAGCCGTGTGGCGCGGGCCGGGGCGGCATCAGGTAGCCGATCAGCAGCACGTTCAGATGGAGCAGCAGCAGCTTGTTCCACGCCACCGTCGCCGCGAGCGCCCGCGCCGGGTCGCCCAGCTCGTCGCGGAAGATCCCGGCCAGCGCGGTCTGGGTCAGACTCATCGCGGCCACCATGAACTGCGGCGGGATCTTGCCGCCCGGGCCGTGGTCCCGGTGACTGTGCGAGATGCCGATCATCAGGAGGTAGTAGGCGAAGTCGTGGGTGATCGCGGCCTCGGCGGTCTCCTTGAGCCAGCGGGCCAGGCTGTGCTTGCGGCGCTCGATTCGGGTGCGATCCGGCGTTCCGTCCGGGGCGAGGAAGAAGCGCGCGGTGGCCGGGAAGCGGAGGAAGTGCTCGTAGAGCGCGCTGGTCAGCGCGGCCTCGTGCTTGAGCACCGCCGGCGCGCTCTCCCGGATCACCACCGCGTCGGCCTCGGTGAGCCCCACGAACTCGGCCAGCTCGCGTAGGTATCGCTCGAGATCCGCCCCCGGGGGAACCCGGGCCTCCTCGTCTTCCACGCTCATGCGCTGCCTCCTGTCCGCGTGCGATAATACCGCCCATGCGGGCTCCGGTCGCGGCGATGATCCTGGCGCTGGCCCTGGGCGCCTGCGCGTCCTCCTCGTTGAACCTGCCCTACAAGCCCGAGGTCCAGCCGAGCGGGGCCACCATCTCGGCCGCCTACACCATCGTGGCCGACCGCCTGCGCGTCGAGATCGCCACCGACGGCCGCCGGCTGGAGCGGGCGCAGGTCGTCCGGCCCGACGGAGCGCTTCTCGAGGCCCAGACCATCGAGTACACTCCGCCGGTGAGCGGCGGCGGCAGCCCGGTCGGCATCGGGTTCGGCATCGGCAGCTTCGGCAGCATGGGCGGCGGCGTCGGCACCGGCGTCGGCGTCTCCACCGGGACCACGGTGGGCGGAGGCTCCGCCTCCGCGGTGGGCCCGTCGACCATCGCCTCGTTCCCGCTCGCCCAGGCCGGGCCGAGCCCCTGGCGGGTGCGCGTCAAGCTGCAGGGCAGCGAGCCCGCCGACATCCTGGTGGGCGAGCCCGCGGGGAGCCCCGCGCCGCGCTGAGCCGGGGCCGCCCGCGCTTAGCGGCGGCGCCGGGCCGGCCGCGGCGACGCGGTCGGCGCTTCACGATCCGCGACCGCGGGCCGCCGCTCCTCCATCTCCTCGAGCGTGCGCGGCCAGTCCTTCCGCAGGAGCCGCGACAGCGCGCGGTCCGCCAGCAGTCGTCCCGCGGTCTGGCAGCGCGCGCAGTAGTTGGTCTCGTTGTCGGCGTGGACGATGCGCTGCACCGGCGCGCCGCAGTCGGGACACGGCTGGCCGTAGCGGCCGTGGACCGCCATGTCGGGCCGGAACGCGGTCACCCCTTCCGGGAACGCGCCCGCCGCGTCGCGGCGCAAGCGCGCGACCCAGTCCGCGAGGGTCGCGCGGGCCGCCTCGAAGAGCCGCGCGGTCTCCTCCTCGGAGAGCTGCCGCGTCATCCGCACCGGTGAGAGGCGCGCCCGGTGCAGGATCTCGTCGGAGTAGGCGTTGCCCACCCCGCTCAGGATGCGGGGATCGGTCAGCGACCGCTTGAGCGTGTGTGACTCGCGGGTGAGCGCGGCGCGGAAGGTGGCGAGGTCGGCCTCGAACAGCTCGAGCCCGCCGGGGTCGTGCGCGGCGAGCGCGGCCTCGCCCCGCACCAGGTGAATGGCGGCGCGCCGCTTCGAGCCCGCCTCGGTCAGGGTGACGGTGCCGGTCGAGAGGTCGAGCGCGGCCAGCCCGATCTTACCGGGCAGCTTCGCGCCGGCCTCCTTCCAGTGCAGCCGCCCCGCGATCATCAGGTGGATCAGGACGAAGCAGTCGCCCTCGAGCTCGATCACGATCCGCTTGCCGAGCCGCCGCAGCCCGGTCACCGTGCGTCCGGCGACCTCGGCCGGGGAGGGGTCGACCGAGCGCAGCACGAACGGGTTGGCCAGGCGCAGGCGCTCGAGGCGGGCGCCCCGGATGCGTCCGTCGAGGGCCTCGAGATAGACCGTGACGTCGGGCAGCTCGGGCATGCGGCAGCCAGTGTAGGGACCGAGCCGCCGGCCGCGCAAGCGTCCCCCCTGTGGTACGGTGCGGGGCATGTCGTCGACCCTCCCGTCGCCCCCGGTGGCCAAGCGCGTGCCCAAGACCGACGTCGTCCACGGCGACGTCCGCGTCGACGACTACTTCTGGATGCGGGACCGCGAGGACCCGGACGTCACCGCCTACCTGACCGCGGAAAACGTCTACACCGACGCGGTGATGAAGCCCACCGAAGGCTTCCAGGAAAGCCTCTACGCCGAGATGCTGGCGCGCATCAAGGAAGACGACCAGACGGTGCCCTACCGGCGGCGCGGCTTCTTCTACTACTCGCGCACCGAGAAGGGCAAGCAGTACCCGATCTACTGCCGCAAGGCGGGCAGCCTGGGGGCGCCGGAGCAGGTGATGCTCGACCTGAACCAGCTCGCGGTCGGCCATCCCTTCCTGGCCCTGGGCGCGGCCAGCGTCAGCGACGACGGCCGCCTGCTCGCCTACACCACCGACCTCACCGGCTTCCGCGAGTACACACTCTACGTGAAGGACCTCGACACCGGCGCCCTGCTCCCGGACCGGGCCGAGAAGGTGAGCGCGGTCACGTGGGCCGCGGACGGGCAGACCCTCTTCTACGTCACCGAGGACGAGGCCAAGCGCCCGTACCGGCTGCACCGCCACCGCCTCGGGGCCACGGTGGCCGATCTGCTCCACGAGGAGACCGACGCCCTCTTCCGTCTGCACGTGGGCCGCTCGCGCAGCCTCGCCTACCTGTTCCTGATCTCGGGCAGTTTCACCACCACCGAGGCGCGCTTCTGCCCCGCGGCGGATCCGCAGGGCGCGTGGCGCATGATCGTGCCGCGGGAGAAGGACCACGAGTACCAGGTCGACCACGGCCGCGGGCCGTCGGGCGATCTCTTCTACATCCGGACCAACGGTGGCGGGCGCCGCAACTTCCGGCTCGTCACCGCGCCGGTGGACGATCCGGGCCCGGGCCGCTGGCAGGAGCTCTTGCCCCACCGCGACGACGTGATGCTGGAGGACGTGGAGGTGTTCGCCGACCACTACGTGGTCCACGAGCGCGAGGACGGCCTGATCCGGCTGCGCGTCACCGACGCCCGGACCGGCGCGCACCATCACGTGCAGTTCCCCGAGCCGACCTACGACCTCGACGCGGACGCCAACGCGGAGTTCGAGACCGACGCCTATCGGCTCCGCTACCAGTCGCTGATCACCCCCGCGTCGGTGTTCGACTACGACATCGCGGGGCAGCGCCTGCGACTGCTGAAGCAGGCCGAGGTCCTGGGGGGCTACGACGCGACCCGCTACCGCTCCGAGCGCGTCTATGCCGTCGCGGGCGACGGCACGCGGGTCCCGATCTCGCTCGTCCGCCGCGCCGACGCCGCCCGCGACGGCTCGGCTCCGATGCTGCTCGCGGGCTACGGGGCCTACGGCTACCCGTACCCGGCCGGCTTCTCCTCCAACCGGCTGAGCCTGCTCGACCGCGGGGTGAGCGTGGCCATCGCCCACATCCGCGGTGGCGGCGAGCTGGGCAAGCGATGGCACGACGAGGGCCGCATGATGGCCAAGCGCAACACGTTCACCGACTTCATCGCGGCGGCCGATCACCTGGTGAAGGATGGGTACACCGCGGTCGACCGGCTCGTGATCGAGGGAGGCAGCGCGGGCGGGCTCCTGATGGGCGCGGTGCTCAACCTGCGGCCCGACTGCGCGGCGGCCGCGGTGCTGCGCGTGCCCTTCGTCGACGTGATCAACACCATGCTCGACGAGTCGCTGCCGCTCACGGTGGGCGAGTTCGAGGAGTGGGGCAACCCCAAGATCCGCGAGCAGTACGAGTACATGAAGACCTACTGCCCCTACACGAACCTCGACGCGCGGCGCTATCCAGCCCTGCTCGTCAAGACCTCGCTCCACGACAGCCAGGTGATGTACTGGGAGCCCGCGAAGTGGGTGGCGCGGCTGCGCGCCCTCGGCGGCCCGCGCGTGGCGCCGCTGTTCAAGGTCAACATGGCGGCCGGCCACGGCGGCGCCTCCGGCCGGTACGACTACCTGCACGAGATCGCCTTCGACTACGCCTTCATCCTCACCCGCCTCTCCCCGTTCCTGCTGGGCCCTCTTCCCTCTCCCCCACCGGGGGAGAGGGCAGGGTGAGGGGGGGCGGGCGCACGTCACTCCCCGACCTCGCCCCCGCCTTCCTCGCCCACGTCCGCGCCGAGCTGCACGCGCCCGACCTCTCCTACGCCGCCGCCCCCGCCGCGCTCAGCGGCGGCTTCGACACCCGCATCTTCGCCTTTCGCCTGAGCGGAGCCCCCGACGCGTGGTCGGGCTCGCTGATCCTGCGCGTGATGAACCCGGCCCACGACCCGCTGCGCGCGCTCCGGGAGCGCGCGATCCAGAACACGCTGGCCACCCAGGGCTATCCCGTCCCGCGCGTGCTCACCGCCTGCGCCGACCGCGCGCCCCTCGGCGCCGGCTTCCTCGTGATGGAGCGCGCCGTCGGCCGGCCGCTGCTCGGCGACCGGGTGCTCGGGGTGAGCGCGACGCTGGCCGATGCCCAGGCGCGCCTGCACGCCCTCGACGCGGAGCCGGTGCTGCGCGCGCTGGACGACGAGGGCCGGGCGTCCGGCGACGGCTTCGACCGGGGCGTGGTCGGCTACGAGGGCTATCTCGCCGCGCTCGACCGGCGCATCCGCCGGGCGGAGCTGAACGGGTTCGCGCCCGGCCTGCGCTGGCTGCGCGACCGCCGGCCGGCCGCCGGACCGCGCGTGATCTGCCACGGCGACTTCCATCCGCAGAACCTGCTCGCGGAGCGCGGGCGCGTGACCGCGGTGCTCGACTGGCCGAACACGCTGGTCGCCGAGCCGGAGTGCGACGTGGCGGCCACGCTCGTGATCTTGCGCCTCACGCCCATCGAGGTCCTGCCGGTGCCGGCCGCGCTGCGCCCGCTGGTGGCGTTGCTGCGCCCGATCATGACCGCGCGCTATCTCGCGCGCTACCGGCGCGCCCGGGCCCTCGACCCGGGGCGCCTCGCCTACTACGAGGCCGGCGCGTGCATGCGGGGCCTGGTGCGCGCCGCGGAGGCGCGGCGGTCCGGCGACACGAACCCGCTCGACGCCTCGTCCTTCGGCGAGCGCCTCGCCGCGCGGTTCGCGCGGCTGAGCGGCGTGCCGGTGGCGCTGCCGCCGTCGCGCGGCTGACCGTGCTACCATTCCCGCGGATTCCGATCCCCTCGCTCCGGAGAGGCCCATGAACGCGACCGATCTCGCCTACACGCCCGCCACCGATCTCATCGCCCGCATCCGCTCCAAGGCCCTCTCCCCGGTGGAGGTGACGCGCGCGGTGCTGGAGCGCATCGAGCAGGCGAACGCGAGGATCAACGCGTTCGTGACCGTCACCGGGGACACCGCGCTGGCCGCCGCGCGCGCCGCGGAGGCGGCGGTGATGAAGGGGGAGCGGCTCGGCCCGCTCCACGGCATCCCGGTCTCGATCAAGGACCTGGCGCTCGTCAAGGGCGTGCCGGCCAAGTTCGGCTCCCCCGTCTTCGAGCAGCGCATCGGCGAGGTCGACGCTCCGTTCGTGCGCCGCCTGCGCGAGGCCGGGGCGATCCTGACCGGCAAGACGAGCACGCCCGAGTTCGGCTGGAAGGCGCTCGGCGACAGCCCGCTCACCGGCATCACCCGCAACCCGTGGAACACCGCGATGACCTCGGGCGGCTCGAGCGCGGGCGCGGGCGCCGCGGCCGCCGCGGGGCTCGGGCCGCTCCACCAGGGTTCGGACGGGGCGGGCTCGGTGCGGGTGCCCTCCGCCTTCTGCGGCATCTACGGCCTCAAGCCGACCTTCGGCCGCGTGCCGATGTGGCCGGTCTCCAACACGGACGGCGCCTCGCACGTGGGCCCGATGACCCGCACCGTCGCCGACGCCGCGCTCATGCTGACGGTGATGGCCGGGCCCGACGACTGGGACCGGCAGTCGCTCGACGCGCCGCCCGCGGACTACGTGGGCCGGCTGCGTGACGGCGTCAAGGGGCTGCGCGTCGGGTGGAGCCTCGACCTCGGCTGCTGCCGCGTCGATCCCGAGATCGGCCAGGTGGCCCGGTGCGCGGCGGAGGCCTTCCAGGAGCTGGGCTGCACGGTCGAGGACGCGAAGGTGAGCCTGCCCGACACGCGCGAGATGATCCACCTGATGTGGAACGCGCACTACGCGGGCAACTACGCCCCCTTCCTCGAGAAGTTCCGCGCCCGGATGGATCCGGGCTTGGTCGCCGCGCTCGAGGACGGCCGGCGCTACACCGCGGAGGCCTACGTGGAGATGCGCGGGCGCAAGCACGCCTACTGCGACGCGGTGCGCGCCCTGTTCGACACCTACGACCTGCTGCTCACGCCCACCGTGTCGGTGGCCGCCTTCGAGGTCGGCCGCCTGAACCCCGCCCACTTCCCGCAGCACGCGTGGGATTGGTTCCCGTGGGCGGGCTTCAGCTACCCGTTCAACTTCACCGGCCAGCCCGCCGCGACGGTGCCCGCGGGCTTCACCGCCTCCGGCATGCCGGTGGGGCTACAGATCGTCGGCCGGCGCCTCGCCGATCTCCAGGTCCTGCAGGCCTCCGCGGCGTTCGAGGAGGCGCGGCCGTGGGCGGCGAAGCGCCCGACCCTCGGCTGAGCGACGGAGCATGCGCATGATGCCGCTCTCGGAGGTGCGGGGGACCCGATGAGCGCGGCGCGACCGTACGACGTCATCACCTTCGACTGCTACGGCACCCTGATCGACTGGGACGGCGGCATCGCGAGCGCGTTTGCCCGGGCGCTCTCGGAGAGCGGCAGCGGGCTCGATCCGCACCGTGTGATGGAGGTCTACGAGGAGATCGAGGCGGAGGTGGAGGCGGAGCGCTACCGGAGCTACCGCGATGTGCTCACCGAGAGCACGCGGCGCATCGCCCGGCGGCTCGGCTGGGCGCTGCCCGAGGCGAAGGCCGGCTTCCTGGCCGAGAGCCTGCCGCGCTGGATCCCGTTCCCCGACACCAACCCCGCGCTCGAGCGGCTGTTCAAGGCCGGCTACCGGCTCGGCATCCTCTCGAACGTGGACGACGATCTTCTGGCGGGCACCCGCAAGCACTTCACGGTCCCGTTCGACCCGATCGTCACCGCGCAGCAGGTCGGCTCCTACAAGCCGGCCGACGGCCACTTCGTCACCGCGCGCGAGCGGCTCGGGACCGCGCGGTGGCTGCACGCCGCGCAGAGCCACTTCCACGACGTGACCCCGGCCCGGCGCCACCGCATCGCGTCGGCCTGGATCAACCGCAAGCACCTGGTTCGCGGCGAGCCGTGGCCGGATCGCGAGCTCCACTCGCTCACCGAGCTGGCCGACTGGCTCGCCTAGGGGAGACCGATGGCACTCGAGCAGGCCCTGACCGACACGCTCACCCAGGCCATCAAGGCCAAGGACGGCAAGACGTCCGACGTGGTGCGCATGATCAAGACCAAGATCCAGGAGCGCCGCACCGCCAAGGGCGCCTCCGGCCAGGTCGACGACGCCCTCGTGCTCGAGGTGATCGGCGCCTACCGCAAGCAGCTGCAGAAGGCGCTCGCCGAGTTCGACAAGGTGGGCGAGCGCGGCGCGGCCCAGGCCGCGGTGCTCCGCTTCGAGATCGAGTTCTGCGAGCGCTACCTGCCCCGGACCATGGACGAGGCGGGGGTGCGGGCATTGGTGAAGGAGCGCATCGCGGCCCTCGGCATCGCCGATCCCAAGCAGGCCGGCCGCCTGGTCGGCGACATCATGAAGACCCACAAGGGGCAGGTGGAGGCGGGCGACGTCAAGCGCGTCGCCGACGAGCTGCTGAAGGGCTGACCGCTCTGCTCAGCGGCGGAAGCGAGCCCGCGGATCGTTGCGGAGGGCGTCCTCGATCCGCATCCGGTGCCGCGACTCCATCGCGGGCAGGGCGTCGGGCGGGAAGTAGCGCAGCTCGAGCGACTCGTCGTCGTTGATCCGGGGCTCGCCGCCCAGCGAGCGGCACGCGAAGGTGATGCTGACGATCATCGCCTCGTCGCCGTTTCCGTAGCGGACGCGGAAGTCCGGGCCGCTGTAGACGCCCACGATGCGCTCCGGCACGACCTCGAGCGCGGTCTCCTCGCGCACTTCGCGCACCAGGCTCTCCGCGGGCTCCTCGCCCGGCTCCATCGCTCCGCCCGGCAGCCCCCACTCGCCGTCGTCGCTCCGGCGCTGGAGCAGCACGTGGCCCGCGTCGTTCAGGATGACCGCGGCGACCCCCGGGGTCAGCAGGAGGTCGTGGCCGATCTTGGCCCGGAGGTCGTGGAGGTAGTCGGAGATGCCCAAGCCGCTAGGTGCGGCTTCCGGCGTACCGCTTCTCGACGTAGTCGTCGAGGATCTTCAGGAAGTCGGCCACGATGTGGTCGCCCTTGAGCGTGAGCTTGAGCGCGCCGTCCACGAAGACCGGGGCCTTGGGCTCCTCGAAGGTACCGGGCAGCGAGATGCCGATGTCGGCGTGCTTGGACTCGCCGGGGCCATTCACCACGCAGCCCATCACCGCGACCTTCAGCTCCTCCACGCCCGTGTAGCGGCCCTTCCACACCGGCATCTGGTCGCGCAGGTAGGCCTGGATCTTCTCGGCCATCTCCTGGAAGAACGTCGAGGTCGTGCGCCCGCAGCCCGGGCACGCGGTCACCAGCGGCAGGAAGCTCCGGAGCCCGAGAGATTGCAGGATGAGCTGGGCGACCTGCACCTCCTCGGTGCGATCGCCGTTGGGCTTCGGGGTCAGCGAGACGCGAATCGTGTCCCCGATGCCCTCCTGCAGCAGGATCGCGAGCCCGGCGGTGCTCGCCACGATGCCCTTGGCGCCCATGCCCGCCTCGGTGAGGCCAAGATGCAGCGGGTAGTCCGAGCGGGGCGCGAGCTTGCGGTAGACGTCGACCAGGTCCTGCACCCCCGAGACCTTGGCCGAGAGGATGATCCGGTCGTGGCCGAGGCCGGTCAGCTCGGCCAGCTCGGCGGACTGGATCGCGCTCTCCACCATCGCGTTCATCGTCACGTCGCGCGCGGTGAGCGGATCCTTGCTCTTGGCGTTGGCGTCCATCATCTGGGTGAGCAGGTTCTGGTCGAGGCTGCCCCAGTTGACGCCGATGCGCACCGGCTTGCTGTTGTCGACCGCGACCTGGACGATCGCGCGGAAGTTGTCGTCGTGGTGCTTG
>DATGBR010000119.1:0-3574 GCA_035312605.1 Candidatus Methylomirabilota bacterium | reverse complement strand
CTCGCGCGGAACCGCCGCGGCTAGACCACGAGCCGGACGATCGACAGGTAGAAGGCGCTCACCACGTTGAAGACGGGCTGCACCACGTAGCGCGTCGCCCCGCTCAGCAAGAGCAGGATCAACAGGAACGGTCCGACCTGCTCGAGCTGATGGATGAAGCTCAAGGACGCCCGCGGGATGAGATACGGCAGGAAATGGCCGCCGTCGAGCGGCGGCAGCGGGATCAAATTGAAGATGCCGAGCGCCAGGTTGAAGATGTACGTCCAGAAGAGCACGCCGGCGAGCGGCTCGGCCACGAAGGCGGGCGCCAGCGCGTCGAGTCGGCCCAGTACCCGCACCGCCACGAGCGCCACGAAGGCGGTCGTGAAGTTCGACAAAGGACCAGCGGCGGCGACCCACGCCATGTCCCGGATCGGATGTCGCAGGTTCTGACCATTCACCGGGACCGGCTTCGCCCACCCAAAGCCCGCGAGCACGAACGCGATCGCGCCGAGCGGATCGATGTGCGGGAGCGGATTCAGGGTGAGGCGCCCGAGCCGTCGGGCGGTGGGGTCGCCCAGGCGATCCGCCACGACCGCGTGGGCGAACTCGTGCACGGTCACCGCCACCAGCAGGGCGGGGATTTGTAGGATCAGCCGGGAGAGGAATCCGAGCGGGTCGCCGAAGGGGTCGATCATCCGCCGCTCGGAGTCCCGGGGCCCAGGGACTCCGAGTCGGTGGGCAGCTCAGACCCCGGAACGCGATAGCGCTCGTCGAGCCACTCGCCCAGGTCGATCAGACGGCACTCGAGCGAGCAGAACGGCCGGTGCGGGTTGCCGGTCCATTCGCAGCCCGCGTCGCAGCGCGGGCAGCGCACCTGACGTCGCGGGCGAGCCTCGGGGCGTGCCACCGCGTCATCCTAGCCAGGCGGTTGCGAGCTGTCAACCGACCGCCCGGCGTTGACATCGGCCGGACGCCGGGAGAGGATACTGCCGTGTTCCGGCTGCTTCCGCGGGAGGAGAAGTTCTTCGATCTGTTCGAGCAGCAGGCCACGCACATCGTGTCCGCGTCGCGCGCGCTCGAGGAACTGACCCTCGACTACGCGGACGCGAAGGCAAAAGCCCAGCAGATCAAGGACCTGGAGCACGCGGGCGACGCCCTGACCCACGAGATCGTCCGCCGGCTCAACACCACGTTCATCACGCCCATCGACCGCGAGGACATCTACGCGCTCGCCAGCCGCCTCGACGACGTGCTGGACCTGATCGACGCGGTGGCGGACCGGCTGCTCCTCTACAAGATCAAGGCCCCGACCGACGGCTCCATCGGCATGGCCAAGATCATCGTGAAGACCGCGGAGGAGACCGACCGGGCGGTGCGCTGCCTCCGGACGCTGTCGCCCTTCTATCACAAGCACGCGGTGGAGGTGAATCGCCTCGAGAACGAGGCGGACCGTCTGCTGCGCGATCAGCTCGCCGCCCTCTTCGAGGGGGGTACCGACGCCATCGAGGTCATCAAGTGGAAAGAGCTGTACGAGACCATGGAGTCGGTGACCGATCGATGCGAGGATGTGGTCAACGTGATCGAGGGAATCACCCTCAAGATGGCCTGATCCGGCCCGCCTGCCGCACATGAGCGGCTCCCTACTGCTGGTGGTGTTCATCATCCTCGTCGCGCTCGCCTTCGACTACATCAACGGGTTTCACGACGCGGCGAACTCGATCGCCACCGTCGTCTCCACCCGCGTCCTCACCCCGATGCAGGCGGTGGCGTGGGCCGCCTTCTTCAATTTCGCGGCCGCGTTCGGCTTCGGGGTGCAGGTGGCGCGCACGGTGGGCAAGGGAGTGGTCGACGCGGGCCTGGTGGACCAGTGGGTGATCCTGGGCGGGCTCTGCGGGGCGATCACCTGGAACCTCGTCACCTGGTACTACGGGATCCCGTCGAGCTCCTCCCATGCGCTCATCGGTGGATACGCCGGCGCGGCGGTGGCGAAGGCCGGTTTCGGAGCGCTCGTGCCGAGCGGGCTCTTCAAGATCCTGGTCTTCATCGTGCTGGCGCCCGTCCTCGGCCTCTGCCTGGGCTTCACCCTGATGGTGATCACCCTCTGGACGGTGCGGTCGACCCGACCGAGCCGGGTCGACGGTCTCTTCCGACGACTGCAGCTGCTGTCCGCCGCCGCCTACAGTCTGGGCCACGGCACCAACGACGCGCAGAAGACGATGGGGATCATCGCGATCCTCCTCTTCTCCGCCGGCTACCTCGGATCCGAGTTCTACGTTCCCATGTGGGTGATCCTCGCCGCGCACGCCGCCATCGGGCTGGGCACCCTCGCCGGGGGCTGGCGCATCGTCAAGACCATGGGGATGAAGCTGACCAAGCTCCGCCCGATCGGAGGCTTCTGCGCCGAGACCGCGGGAGCGATCATGCTCATCGGCACCGCGATGGGCGGCATCCCGGTCAGCACCACCCACACCATCACCGGCTCGATCATGGGGGTAGGCGCCACCCAGCGGCTCTCCGCGGTCCGGTGGGGAGTCGCGAGCAATATCGTCTGGGCCTGGATCCTGACCATCCCGCTCTCCGGGCTGATCGCGGCGGCGGTCTGGGGTGTCACCAACCTGATCCTCCGCGCCGGATGAGCGCGTCCCCACGCGCCGGCCGGCTGGCGGCGACCGTGGGTCTCTGGGGCCTCCGGCTGGTCGGCTGGTTGCCGGCCCATCTGCCTCCGGCGATGGGGCTGGCCGTCGGCCGGCGGCTCGGCGATCTCCTCTGGTGGCTGCTGCCCGGTCGTCGCCGCCGGGCCCTCGACAACATCCGCCTGAGCCTCGGCCGGGACATGGCCCCTCGAGAGATCGAGCGGCTCGGGCGACGATCGTTCCAGCACCTGGGCATGAACTTGATCGAAGCCTGCCGCTACTTCCTTCGTCCCACAGACGTCATGATCTCCCAGGTTCACATCGAGGGGGTCGAGCATCTGCGGAGCGCCGCCGCCCGGGGCCGGGGCGTCCTCGTCTTGACCGCCCACTACGGTAACTGGGAGCTGCTGGCGGCTGCCCACGGGCTGAGCGGCCTGCCCCTGTCCATCGTGATCCGGCCCCTCGATCATCCGGTTCTCGACGAGCTGGCTGCCCGCTTCCGGCGCCGCAGCGGCGCCGAGCTCATTGTGAAGCGCCGGGCGGTACGGGAGGTCCTGCAGGCCCTGCGACGGGGACGCATGGTCGGCATCCTGCTCGACCAGAACGCCACGCGTGCCGAGGGCGTGTTCGTCCCGTTCTTCGGGGTCGCGGCCTCGACGTCGAAGGGACTGGCCGTCCTCGCCCTCCGGACGGACGCTCCGGTGGTGCCGGTGTTCCTGCGGCGGACGGCGGATGGGCGTCACTGCATGGACGTGAGCCCTCCGCTCATGCCGCCGTCCGACGGTGACGTCCTCGCCTACACCGCGACGTTCAATCGGGTTATCGAGGGGGCGATCCGTCGTGCTCCGGAGCAGTGGCTCTGGATGCACGCGCGGTGGCGGACCCGTCCGCCGGAGGCGGGCCCGTGACCGGGGCTTGCCTTGGCCGGGCCCTGATCATCGCGGGTGGCCTGTTGCTGC
>DATGBR010000118.1:0-8915 GCA_035312605.1 Candidatus Methylomirabilota bacterium | reverse complement strand
GGGCCCCGACGACATCTACGTGTCACCGTCGCAGATCCGCAAGTTCGACCTGCACACCGGCGATACGATTTCGGGCCAGGTCAGGCCTCCGAAGGAGGGAGAGCGCTATTTCGCCCTCATCAAGGTCGAGGCGGTCAACTTCGAGACGCCCGACCAGGCGCGCGAGAAGATCTTCTTCGACAACCTCACGCCGCTCTACCCGATGGAGCGGCTCAAGCTCGAGTGGAACACCGAGGACCTCACCACGCGCGTGATGGATCTCCTCAGCCCGATCGGCAAGGGGCAGCGCGGCATGATCGTGGCGGCGCCCCGCACCGGCAAGACGATGATGCTGCAGTCCATCGCCCACGCCATCGCGACGAATCATCCCGAGGTGTACCTGATCGTCCTGCTGATCGACGAGCGGCCGGAAGAGGTCACCGACATGCAGCGCTCGGTCAAGGGCGAGGTCGTCTCGTCGACGTTCGACGAGCCGCCCCAGCGCCACATCCAGGTCGCCGACATGGTGATCGAGAAGGCCAAGCGGCTGGTCGAGCACAAGCGCGACGTCGTCATCCTGCTCGACTCGCTGACGCGCTTCGCCCGCGCCCACAACGCCGTGATCCCGTCCTCGGGCAAGGTGCTGTCGGGCGGTCTCGACGCCAACGCGCTGCAGCGCCCGCGCCGGTTCTTCGCGGCCGCGCGGAACATCGAGGAAGGCGGCTCGCTGACCATCATGGCCACCGCCATCGTCGACACCGGTAGCCGGATGGACGACGTGATCTTCGAGGAGTTCAAGGGCACTGGCAACATGGAGGTGCACCTCGACCGGCGCCTGATGGACAAGCGCATCTTCCCCACGATCAATATCGAGCAAACGGGGACCCGTAAAGAAGAACTGCTGCTGGAGAAGGACGAGCTTCAGAAAGTCTGGCTGCTCCGGAAGGCGCTCTCCCAGCTGAACCCGGTCGAGGCCATGGAGCTGCTGCTCGACAAGCTCAAAATGGTCAAGAGTAACAAGGACTTCCTGAACCAGATGAACCAGCTGGCGTAGCCCGGAATTTTGCCTTTTGTGGCGCACCCTGCTATGCTTTGAAACCCATTCAGGAGGTGCGCCGTGAAGGCTGGCATTCATCCGGACTACATTGACACCACGATCACCTGCAACTGCGGGGAAGTCATCCACACCCGCTCCACCGTGCCGACCATCAAGGTGGAGGTCTGCTCCAAGTGCCATCCCTTCTTCACCGGGAAGCAGAGGTTCCTCGACACGGCCGGGCGCGTCGAGCGCTTCCAGCAGAAGTACAAGAGGAAGAGCCGCACGGAGGGGTAGGGCCGGGCTCGGCGCCGCTCCGCGCTCCGAGCCGGATACTCGGCCGCATCTGATTCCTGGTCGTTTCTCGCCGCGGCGGCGCCGTTACCCGTGTGCCGGTCCCTGAGGCGCTGCCATGTTCGACAAGCTCCGGCAGATCGAAGAGCGCTACGGCGAGCTGAACCGCACCCTGTCCGATCCTCAGGTGATCGGCCAGCCCGCGGTCTACGCTCGCACCGCCAAGGCGGCGGCCGACCTGGCCGAGACCGTCGCCAAGTTCGAGGAGTACAAGAGCGTGCTGGCCCGGACGTCGGAGGCACGCCACATCCTGGCCGAGGACGCCGACCGCGAGATGCGCGACCTGGCCCAGGCCGAGATCGACGAGCTGGGGGCGCGCCAGGCGAAATTGGAAGAGGAGCTGCGCGGGCTGCTGGTCCCCCGCGACCCCAACGACGACAAGAACGTCTTCGTCGAGATCCGCGCCGGCGCGGGTGGCGACGAGGCCGGCCTCTTCGCGGCCGAGCTGTTCCGCATGTACACGAAGTACGCGGAGCGGCAGCGCTGGAAGTGGGAGGTCATCGACAGCCACCCCACCGGGGTCGGCGGCCTCAAGGAAGTGGTGGCCCTCGTGCAGGGCCGCGGCGCCTGGAGCCGGCTCAAGTTCGAGCGTGGCGTGCACCGCGTGCAGCGCGTGCCCGCCACCGAGTCGAGCGGGCGAATCCACACCTCGACCGTGACGGTGGCGGTGCTGCCGGAGGCGGAGGACGTGGACGTGAAGGTGGACGAGAAGGACATCCAGGTCGACGTCTACCGCTCGTCCGGCCCCGGGGGCCAGGGCGTCAACACCACCGACTCGGCGGTGCGGCTCACCCATCTGCCCACCGGCTTGGTCGTGACGTGCCAGGACGAGCGCTCCCAGATCAAGAACCGGGCGAAGGCCCTGCGCGTGCTCAAGGCCCGGCTACTCGAGCGGGCGCAGGAGGAGCAGGCCGCGGCCATCGCGGCGGACCGGCGGACCCAGGTCGGCACGGGTGAGCGCAGCGAGCGGATCCGCACCTACAACTTCCCCCAGGGGCGGGTCACCGATCATCGGATCAACCTCACCCTGCATCGCCTGCCCACCGTGCTGGAGGGCGATCTCGACGAGCTGATCGATGCGCTGCGGGAGCGGGACGTGAGCCAGAAGCTCGCGGAGAGCGTACCGTGATCGGGCTCGTGGCGGACCGCACCGTGCCCGCGCTCCTCGCGCGCGCGGCCGCCGCGCTGGAGGCGGCCGGGATCGAGACCGCCCGCCCGGAAGCCGAGTGGCTGCTCGCCTCGCTGCTGGGCGTCGACCGCTTCGCCCTCTACCTCGATCCCGCGCGCCGGCTCTCCACCCCGAAGATCATGCGGTACCTCGGCCTGGTCGAGCGGCGGGCCGCGCGCGAGCCGCTCCAGTACCTGCTCGGCTGGGAGGATTTCCACGGGCTGCGGCTCGCGGTCTCGCCCGACGTGCTGGTGCCCCGGCCCGAGACGGAAGGACTGGTCGAGTGGGCCCTCGAGGTCGTGGCCGGCCGCCCGGAACCGGTGGTGGCCGATCTCGGCACCGGCAGCGGGGCCATCGCCTGCGCGATCGCGCGGTCGGAGCCCACCGCCGAGGTGCTGGCGGTCGAGATCTCGGGCGGCGCCCTCGCGGTCGCCTCGCGCAACGTGCGCGATCTGAAGCTCGGCGCGCGCGTCCGGCTCCTGGCCGGCGACCTGTTCGCGCCGCTCGGGTCGATCCCGGCGAGCCTCGACCTGGTGGTGGCCAACCCGCCCTACCTGCCGAGCGCGGTCATTCCCTCGCTGCCGCCCGAGGTCTCGCGCCACGAGCCCCGCGCCGCCCTCGACGGCGGCCCCGACGGGATGACGGTGCTCCGGCGGATCGTGGCGGGGGCTCCCACGGTCCTCAAGCGGACGGGCTGGCTCCTGATGGAGATCGGCGAGGAGCAGGCCGGGCCGCTCGCCTCCCTGATGGCGGCCGAGGGCTTCTCCGGCATCCGGGCCCGCCGCGACCTCAACGGGATCGAGCGCTACATCGGCGGGCGGTGGGAGCCGGCCGCGACGACGCTCGCCGGCTGCGCCTCGGGCGCGGCGCGCCGGGAGGGTTGCTGATGGCGGCCAAGCTGGTGGTCCAGGGGGGGACGCCGCTGCGGGGCGAGGTGCCGGTGAGCGCGGCCAAGAACGCGGCGCTGCCCGCGCTCTGCGCCGCGCTGCTCACCGCGGAGCCGGTGGTGCTGGAGAACGTGCCCGCGCTCGCCGACGTCGACACCACCCGCTCGCTGCTCGAGCAGCTGGGCGGGGTGATCTCGGCCGACGCCGACGGCAGCACCCGCGTGCACGTGGCCCGGGTCACCAGCAACGAGGCGCCCTACGAGTTGGTCTCGACCATGCGCGCCTCCGTGCTCGTGCTGGGCCCGCTGCTCGCGCGCACCGGCCTCGCCAAGGTCGCCCTGCCGGGCGGGTGCGCGATCGGGGTGCGGCCCATCGACCAGCACCTGAAGGGCTTCCAGAAGCTGGGGGCCGAGGTCTTCATCCGCAACGGCTACGTGGAGGCGCGGGCGAGCCGGCTCAAGGGCGCGCGCATCACCACCGACCTGGTCACGGTCACCGGTACCGAGAACCTCATGATGGCGGCCGCGCTCGCGGAAGGGACCACCGTCATCGAGAACGCGGCGCGGGAGCCGGAGGTCACGGACCTGGCCCGGCTGCTCTCCGCGATGGGGGCGCGCATCGAGGGCGCGGGCACCGAGCGCCTCGAGATCGAGGGCGTTCCGGAGCTGGGCGGGGCCCGCCACCGGGTCATCCCGGACCGCATCGAGGCGGGGACCCTGCTGGTGGCCGCCGCGATCACCGGCGGCGACGTGACCGCGGTCGGGGCCGAGCCGCGTCACATGTCGGCGATGCTCTCCAAGCTCGAGGAGTGCGGCGCGGTGGTGACGGTATCCGGCGATCGCATCCGCTGCCAGGGCCCGGCGCGGTCGAAGGCAGCCGACATCATCACGAGCCCGTTCCCCGGCTTCCCCACCGACATGCAGGCCCAGTTCATGGCCATGCTCGGGCTGGCCGACGGGATCAGCAAGGTCACCGAGACCATCTTCGAGAACCGGTTCATGCACTCGGCCGAGCTCTCCCGCATGGGCGCGCGCATCGACGCGGAGGGCTCGATCGCGATGGTGCGCGGCGTCCGCTACTACCAGGGCGCCCCGGTGATGGCCACCGACCTGCGCGCCTCCGCGTCGCTGGTGCTGGCCGGCCTCGCGGCCCGCGGCAATACCGAGATCTCGCGCGTCTACCACCTCGATCGCGGCTACGAGCGGCTCGAGGTCAAGCTGCGCTCGCTCGGCGCCACCATCGACCGCGTGAAGTGATGCTCACCCTGGCGCTGCCCAAGGGCCGGCTGCTCGAGCCCGCGCTCACCCTGCTCGCCGGCATGGGCATCCGCGGCTTCGAGCCCGACTCGCGGCGGCTCCTGCAGGCCGACGACGCGGCGGGGCTGCGCTTCATCCTGCTCAAGCCGGCCGACGTCCCGACCTACGTCGAGCACGGCGCGGCCGACCTCGGCATCGTGGGCAAGGACATCCTGCTCGAGCAGCAGCCCGACGTCTACGAGCCGGTCGACCTGGGCTTCGGCTTCTGCCGCCTGGTGGTCGCGGAGACGCGCGAGCTGTGGCAGCGCGATGATCCGGCCAAGTGGTCCTGGGTGCGGGTGGCCACCAAGTACCCGCGCCTCACCGAGTCGTACTTCTCCGAGCGCGGGATCCAGGTCGAGATGGTCCGGCTCGACGGCTCCATCGAGCTCGCCCCGCTGGTCGGGCTGGCCGAGCGGATCGTCGACCTCGTGCAGTCCGGCGAGACGCTGCGGGCGAACGGACTGGTGGAGGTGGCCGAGATCCTCACCTCGACCGCGCGGCTCATCGTCAACCGCGCCTCGCTCAAGACCGCCCACGCCCACGTGAGCCAGCTCATCGCCACGATGCGCGAGGTGGCCGGGCGCGCCGCGGCCCACGGCGAGCCGAGCAAGTACAAGAAATGATCCGCACGCTCGAGACGTCGAGCTCGGGGGTCGCCGGGGTGATCCGCGCCCTCGAGCGGCCGCCCGGTGCGGTGGACCCGGAGATCGCCCGGCGGGTCGCCGAGATCGTGGCCGCGGTCCGCTCGACCGGCGACGCGGCCCTGCTCGACTGCACCCGCCGCTTCGACCGCGTCGCCCTCTCCGCCGCCGACCTCGCGGTGCGGCCCGAGGAGTACGCGGCGGCCGAGCGCGTGGTGGGCGAGGTGACCCTCCGCTCGCTCCGCTACGCGGCCGACCGCATCGAGCGCTTCCACCGCGAGTGCGCGCCGCGCTCCTGGCGCATGCGCGACGACCACGGCTCCCGGCTCGGCCAGGAGGTGCGCCCGCTCGACCGGGTCGCGGTCTACGTGCCGGGCGGGCGGGCCGCCTATCCGTCCACGGTGCTGATGACGGTGGTGCCGGCGCGGGTCGCCGGGGTGCGGGAGATCGTGCTGGTCTCGCCGCCGGGAGCCGACGGCTCGCTGAACCCGGCGGTGCTGGCCGCCGCCCGCATCGCGGGCGTGACCGAAGCCTACCGGGTCGGCGGAGCCCAGGCGATCGCCGCGCTCGCCTACGGGACCGCGACCATCCGCCGGGTCGACAAGATCGTGGGCCCGGGCAACATCTACGTGGCGCTCGCCAAGGCGCTGGTGTTCGGCGACGTGGGCATCGACATGGTGGCGGGCCCGAGCGAGGTCCTGGTGGTGGCCGACGAGAGCGCGGACGCGGAGTTCGTGGCCGCCGACCTGCTGGCCCAGGCCGAGCACGACCCGATGGCGCGGGCGGTGCTGCTGACGCCCTCGCCCGCGCTGCGGGACGCGGTCGCGGCCGCGCTCGCGCGCCAGCTCGCCGCGTTGCCGCGTCGCGACATCGCGGGGGCGGCGCTCGCGAGCCACGGCGCGCTGGTGCTGACCGCGAGCGTCGAGGAGGCGGTGGACCTGGCCAACGGGCTCGCTCCCGAGCACCTCGAGCTGCAGGTGCGCGACCCGGAAGCGCTGCTCGCCCGGGTGCGCCACGCGGGGGCGGTGTTCCTGGGCCGGCACACGCCGGAGGTGGTGGGGGACTACGTGGCGGGGCCGAACCACGTGCTGCCGACCGGCGGCACCGCGCGCTTCTCCTCGGCGCTCTCGACCGAGGACTTCGTGACGCGGCTCAGCGTGATCGACTACTCGCCGGCCGGGCTGGCCGAGGCGGGTCCGCACGTCGCGGAGCTGTCGCGGGTGGAGGGCCTGGACGGACACGGCGCGGCGGCGGCGGTACGCATCGCGGCCGCGCGGGAGGGAGCACGATGACCGGGCAGCGGAGCACGGAGCCGGCCGAGCCGCGACAGAGCCGGATCGAGCGCAACACCAAGGAGACCCGGATCGTCCTCCACCTGAACCTGGACGGCACCGGGGCCTCCAAGATCGACACCGGCATCCCGTTCTTCAACCACATGCTCGAGGCGTGGTCCAAGCACGCGCTGATGGATCTCACGGTGGACGCCAAGGGCGACCTCGACGTCGATCTCCACCACACGGTGGAGGACGTCGGCATCTGTCTCGGGAAGGCCCTGCGCGAGGCGGTGGGGGACAAGAAGGGGATCGTGCGCTACGGCGCGTCGTTCCTGCCCATGGACGAGGCGCTGCTGCACGCGGCGGTCGACATCTCGGGCCGGCCCTACCTCGTGTTCAACGTGCCGCTCCAGCGGACGCGGATCGCCAACTTCGATCTCGACCTGCTCAAGGACTTCTTCCGCGCGGTGACGGTCAACGCCGAGATCACCCTGCACCTGAACATGCACTACGGCGAGAACCTGCACCACATCGCGGAGGCCACCTTCAAGGCGGCCGGCCGCGCCCTCGCCGAGGCCACCAGGTTGAATCCAAGAATCACGGGCATCCTTTCCACTAAGGGGAGCCTGTGAACGGTCGACCGCGGACCGGTTGCGATGACGCCCCGATGAGCGCCAAAGGCGCGAAGAGGCCAAACCGCAGCCCGGATTCTTTGGCGCTCGCGCGCTCAGAACAAGAAGTCACCGTGTACGCCCTCGCGCGCGCGATCAAGGCGGCGACATGATCGCGATCGTCGACTACGGGCGCGGCAACCTCGGGAGCGTCGAGAAGGCCTTCGCGCGCGTGGGCATGCCCGCGGTGGTGACCGAGGACCCGTCGGTCGTCGACGACGCGGAGGCGGTGGTGCTGCCGGGCGACGGGGCCTTCCACGACGCGATGGACAACCTGCAGGCTCGGGGCCTGATCGCCCCGGTCCGCACGTGTCTCGAGCAGGCGCGCCCGTTCCTCGGCATCTGCCTCGGCTACCAGCTCCTGTTCACCGAGAGCGAGGAGTTCGGCCAGGGCAAGGGGCTCGACGTGATCCCGGGCGCGGTGCGCCGCTTCCCGTCGACTCTCAAGGTGCCGCACATGGGCTGGAACCAGGTGGAGCACCGGGGCGACCTGCCGCTCTTCGACGGCATCCCGAGCGGGGCGGACTTCTACTTCGTCCACTCCTACTACCCGGAGCCGACCGACCCGTCGCTCCAGGTGGCGACATGCGCCTACGGGGTGACGTTCCCGGCCGCGGTCGGGCGAGGCGCGCTCTTCGCGACCCAGTTCCACCCGGAGAAGAGCCAGCGCTGGGGCATTCGCCTGCTGGAGAACTTCGCGGCGATCGTCCGCGACCGCCGCTGAGCCGCATGTTCGAGATCGTCCCGGCGGTGGATGTCAAGGCGGGCCGTTGTGTGCGGCTCCTGCAGGGCCGAGCCGACGCGGAGACCGTGTTCTCCGACGACCCGGTGGCCATGGCGCGCCGCTGGCAGGATGCGGGCGCGCGGCGACTGCACGTGGTGGATCTCGATGGGGCCTTCGCGGGCCGTCCGGCCCAGACCGAGCTGGTGCGCGCCATGATCGGGGCCGTCTCGATCCCGGTGGAGGTGGGAGGCGGGCTGCGCGAGATCGCTCACGTGGAAGCGGTGCTGGAGGCGGGCGCCCGGTGGGCCATCGTGGGGACGCGGGCCGCGCTCGACCCCGCCTTCCTCGGCCTCGTCTGCGAGCGTTTCGGCGACCACGTCATCGTCGGCATCGACGCCTCCGACGGGCGCGTGGCGGTGGACGGGTGGACGCGGGTGCTCGACCTCGACGCCATCGCGCTCGCCCGCGACGCGGCGGCGGCCGGCGCGGCCGGCATCATCTACACCGACATCGCGCGCGACGGCACCCAGACCGGCCCCAATCTCTGGAGCACCGGCGCGGTGGCCCAGGCCTCCGGCATCCCGGTGTTCGCCTCGGGCGGGGTCGGCTCGCTCGACGACATCCGCCAGCTCGCCACCGTGGCCGGCCTGGCCGGGGTCATCGTGGGGCGGGCCCTCTATAGCGGGGCGGTGGATCTGGCCGCCGCCGTCGCGGAGGTGCAGTAGGGTCATGCTCTGCAAGCGCCTGATCCCGTGCCTCGACGTCAAGGACGGCCGCGTGGTCAAGGGCGTCAACTTCGTCGATCTGCGCGACGCCGGCGATCCCGTCGAGGCGGCGATCGCGTATGACGCCGCCGGCGCCGACGAACTCTGCTTCCTCGACA
>DATGBR010000117.1:0-15537 GCA_035312605.1 Candidatus Methylomirabilota bacterium | reverse complement strand
TCCGGCAGGGCCTCGCGAAAGGCACGATGCGCCTGGTGGACGAGGCCCGCGCCCGCGCGCTCTACGAGGCGATGGGCCCCGGGGTGGAGATATCGGGTGGCTCCGCGGCCAACACCGTGGTGGGCGTCGCCTCCTTCGGCGGACGGGCGCACTACGTGGGCAAGGTCCGCGACGATCAGCTCGGCGACGTGTTCGGGCACGACCTGCGCGCGACCGGCGTCGGCTACGACACCCCGCGGGCGACCAGCGGCCCGCCCACCGGGCGGTGCCTCATCCTGGTGACCCCGGACGCGCAGCGCACCATGAGCACGTTCCTCGGCGCCTCGGTGCGGCTCGGCCCCGCCGACGTCGACCGTCGCCTCATCGAGCGGGGGAAGATCCTCTACCTGGAGGGCTATCTCTTCGACCCGCCGGACGCGCAGGAGGCGTTCCGGGCCGCGGCCGCCATCGCGCACGCGGCCGGACGCAAGGTCGCGCTCACCCTCTCCGACCCGTTCTGCGTGGAGCGCCACCGCGCCGCCTTCCTCGACCTGGTCCAGCACCACGTCGACATCCTGTTCGCGAACGAGGCCGAGATCTGCGCGCTCTACCAGGTGCGCGATTTCGACGCGGCGGTCTCGCACGTGCGCGGGCACTGCGAGCTGGCCGCGCTGACCCGGAGCGCCAAGGGCTCGGTCCTGGTGCAGGGGAACCGGCTGCACGTGGTCCAGGCGCATCCGGTCGACGCGGTGGTGGACACCACCGGGGCGGGAGATCTCTACGCCTCCGGCGTGCTCTACGGGCTCGCCCAGGGGCTCGATCTGCCGACGTGCGGGCGGCTCGGCTCCCTCGCCGCCGCCGAGGTCATCGCCCACGTGGGCGCGCGACCGATGGTGCCGCTGACCGAGCTGGCCGCGGCGGTGCTGGGATGACCGGCATGCCCGACGTCGGCGCCCTCGCGCCCAAGTACGACCGGCTCCTCGAGGTGCTCCGGGGGATGACCCGCGTGATCGTGGCCTTCTCCGGTGGCGTGGACTCGACCTTCCTGGCCCGCGCCGCCAAGGACGCGCTCGCCGACCACGCGCTGCTGGTCACCGCCGACTCGGAGACCTATCCGACCGCCGAGCTCGAGGAGACTCGCCGGCTCGCCGGCCTGCTCGGAATGCGCCACGAGGTGATCCAGACGCGTGAGCTGGACCGGCCGGAGTACGCGCGCAACGGGCCCGATCGGTGCTTCCACTGCAAGGAGGAGCTGTTCACCCGGCTCGAGCCCATCGCCCGGCGCGCGGGGGACGCCCAGATGGTCTACGGCGCCAACATGGACGACCTCGGCGACCACCGGCCCGGCATGAAGGCGGCCGAGGCGCGCGGCGTGCGCGCGCCCCTGATCGAGGCCGCCCTGTGGAAGGAGGAGATTCGCGCGCTCTCCCGCGAGCTGGGGCTCCCCACCTGGGACAAGCCGTCGTTCGCGTGCCTCTCCTCGCGCTTCCAGTACGGCGACGCGATCACCGCCGCGAAGCTGCGCCAGATCGACGAGGCGGAGGCCTTCGTGCGGAGCCTGGGCTTCCGCCAGTTCCGGGTGCGCCACCACGACCGGCTCGCCCGCATCGAGCTGCCCGCGGAGGAGATGCCGCGGCTCTGGCAGGAGGACCGGCACGGCGCGATCGTCCGCCGCTTCCGCGAGCTGGGCTACCTATACGTGACGCTCGACCTGCAGGGCTTCCGCAGCGGCAGCGCCAACGAGGCCCTCCGATGGATCGGGAAAAAGTAAGGGCCCTGCTGGAGGAGGTCGCGGCCGGCGCGCTCGCCCCCGAGCAGGCGCTCGCCCGGCTGCGCACGCTGCCGTACGAGGACCTCCGCTTCGCCCGTGTCGACCTGCATCGCTCGCTGCGCCACGGCGTGCCCGAGGCCGTCTACTGCGCGGGCAAGACCCCGGAGCAGGTGGTGGCCATCGTGGAGCGCCTGGCCCAGCACCACGACAACGTGCTGGCCACCCGCGCGGAGCCCGCGGTGGCGGCGGCGCTGGTCGCGAGCGGGCTGCCGTGCCGCGTGCACGAGGCCGCGCGCCTGGTCGTGGTGAAGCCCACCGCGCGCGACGGGGTGGGGCTCATCGTGGTGGTGAGCGCGGGCACCTCCGATCTCCCGGTGGCCGAGGAGGCCGCGGTGACCGCGGAGGTGATGGGCAACGTCGTTGAACGGTTATTCGATTGCGGAGTGGCCGGGCTGCATCGTCTCGTCCCGCACCTCGACCGGCTCAACGAGGCCAACGCGATCATCGCGGTCGCCGGCATGGACGGCGCCCTTCCGAGCGTGCTGGGCGGCCTCGTGGACCGGCCGGTCATCGCGGTGCCCACCAGCGTGGGCTACGGCGCCTCCCTCGGCGGCGTGGCCGCGCTGCTCGCCATGCTGAATTCCTGCGCTCCCGGCGTGTCGGTCGTCAACATCGACAACGGCTACGGCGCCGCGGCCCAGGCCAACCAGATCAACAAGCTCGCCACCAAGCTCCGCTAACCTTGCTCAAGCTCGCGTACTTCGACTGCCCGAGCGGGGCCTCGGGCGACATGATCCTGGGCGCGCTGGTCGACGCGGGCGTCCCCTTCGAGACCCTCGAGCGCGAGCTGGCCGGGCTCGGCGTCGACGGCTACCGGCTCGAGCGCTCGGAGGTGATGAAGGCGGGCTTCCGCGCCACGAAGATCGACGTGCACCTGGCCGGCTCCGATCGCGATCCGGCCTACATGAGACGCGTGCCGGACCCGGGCGCGGATCGGCCGCACCATCCGGCGGGACACCGGGGGCTCGGCGAGATCCTGGCCATCCTCGACCGGAGCCACCTGGCGCCCAAGGTCCGGGACATGGCCTCCCGGGTCTTCCGCCGGCTCGCCGACGCCGAGGCCCGGGTGCACGGCACCACGCCCGAGCGGGTGCAGTTCCACGACGTGGGCGCGATCGACGCGATCGTGGACGTGACCGGCTCGTGCATCGGCCTCCACCTGCTCGGCATCGACGCGGTCCACTTCGGCGCGCTCCCGGTGGGGGGCGGGTTCGTCGACGGCCCGCACGGGCGCATCCCGGTCCCGGGCCCGGCCACCGCGGAGCTGCTGAAGGGCTTCCCGACCCTCGACACCGGCATCCGCCGGGAGCTGGTGACCCCGACCGGGGCCGCCATCCTCACCACCCTGGCCACCGGCGCGGGCGCGATGCCGGCGATGCGGGTGACCGCGGTGGGCTACGGGGCGGGGACCATGGACCTCGAGACCCCGAACGTGCTCCGGGTCTTCGTCGGGGAGGCGGCGGTGACCGCGCCCACCGGGACCCCGACCGAGACCATCATCCAGGTCGAGACCACGGTGGACGACATGTCGCCCCAGCTCTACGAGCCGCTGCTCGAGCGCCTGCTCGAGAGCGGCGCCCTGGACGCCTGGCTCACCCCGGTCATCATGAAGCGCAGCCGCCCCGGGGTGGTCCTGACCGCCCTCTGCGAGCCGGGCCGGGTCGCCGACCTCTCCCGGCTGCTCTTCGAGGAGTCTCCGACCATCGGCGTGCGGTGGACCGCCTACCAGCGCGCCCGCCTCGAGCGCGAGATGGTCCGGCTCGACACCGCGCACGGCCCGGTGACCTTCAAGGTGTCCCGGCTCGACGGGCGGGCCATCACGGTGACCCCCGAGTTCGAGGAGATCCGCCGCATCGCGCGCGACCGGGGCCTCGCGGTGCGCGAGGTCCTCGAGCAGGCGCGCACCGAGGGCCGCCGGCTCCTCTCGTCCCCTTGACAGAACCCCCGGCCGGGACTACGGTTGGGGGCGCTTTCCCGGCCTCGGACCCTTCACTCAGGAGGTAGCGCGGTGAAAAAGACCGTGTCGATGATGATCAACGGTGCCCCCCAATCCCATGAGGTGGAGCCGCGGCTGCTGCTCGTGCACTACATCCGGGAGCTGGCCGGCCTCACCGGCACTCACGTGGGATGCGACACGAGCCAGTGCGGAGCCTGCACGGTGCACGTCAACGGCGTGGCGGTGAAGTCGTGCACGCTGCTGTCGGTGCAGTGCGACGGCGCGCAGGTGCTGACCATCGAGGGCCTGGCCAAGGACGGCAAGCTCCATCCGATCCAGGAGGGGTTCTGGGAGAAGCACGGGCTGCAGTGCGGCTTCTGTACACCGGGCATGATCATGTCCGTCCACCAGATGCTCCAGCGCAACCCGCGGCCCACCGAGGCCCAGATCCGCCACGATCTCGAAGGCAACCTGTGCCGCTGCACCGGCTACCATAACATCGTCAAGGCCATCCAGTACGCCGCCGAGAAGATGGCGGGGAAGTAGGAGGCGACCATGGCCACCGCCCGTGTGCTCGGCGCGAGCATCAAGCGGCGTGAAGACCCCCGGTTCATCACCGGCAAGGGCAACTACACCGACGACCTGAAGCTCGCCGGCATGACCCACGCGGTCTTCGTGCGCAGCCCGCACGCGAATGCGAAGATCCGCAAGATCGACACCAGCAAGGCGTCGAAGGCCCCGGGGGTGGTCGCGATCTTCACCGGCAAGGACATGGCCGGCGTGAACTCGCTGCCGTGCGGCTGGCTGCTGCCCGAGCTGAAGGTCCCGCCGCACATGCCGCTCGCCTCCGACGCCGCCCACTACGTGGGCGACCCGGTGGCCATCGTCATCGCGGAGACCCAGTCGGCCGCGAGCGACGCGGCGGAGCTGGTGGTGGTCGACTGGGACGTCCAGCCCTCGGTGACCAACACCGAAAAGGCGGCCGCCAAGGGCTCGGTCCAGATCCACGAGGTGGCGCCGGAGAACGTGGCCTTCAAGTGGCAGATCGGCGACGCGGCCGCGATCGACGCCGCGTTCAAGGCGGCCCCGGTCGTAGTGAAGAAGCGCATCATCAACCAGCGGCTGGTGGCCAACGCGATGGAGCCGCGGGCGTGCGTGGCGCGCTACGACGATTCCACCGGGGACTGGACCCTCTGGGTGACCTCGCAGAATCCCCACGTGCACCGGCTCCTCATGACCGCGTTCGTGCTCGGCATCCCGGAGCACAAGGTACGAGTCATCGCGCCCGACGTGGGCGGCGGGTTCGGCTCCAAGATCTTCCTCTACAACGAGGAGACGGTCTGCACCTGGGCCACCAAGCAGATCAAGCGGCCGATCCGCTGGACGTCGTCGCGCCGCGAGGCCTTCCAGACCGACGCCCACGGGCGCGATCACGTGACCGACGCCGAGGTGGCGGTGTCCAGGGACGGCAAGTTCCTGGGCCTGCGGGTGAAGACCACCGCGAACCTGGGTGCCTATCTCTCGACGTTCGCGCCCGCGGTGCCGACCTATCTGTACGCGACGCTGCTCAACGGGGTGTACGAGTGGCCCGCCATCCACGCGGAGGTCACCGGTGTCTTCACCAACACCACGCCGGTGGACGCCTACCGCGGAGCGGGCCGGCCCGAGGCTTGCTACCTGCTCGAGCGCATGGTGGACGCCGCCGCGGCCGCGCTGAAGATGGACCCGGTGGAGATCCGGAAGAAGAACTTCATCCCGAAGTTCTCCGACGGGTACCAGACCAAGGTCGCGCTGTCCTATGACAGCGGGAACTATCTGGGTGCCTTCGACAAGCTGCTGGGCATGCTCGACTACAAGAAGTTCCGGGCCGATCAGGCCGCGGCGCGGGCCCAGGGCCGGCTGATGGGCATCGGCTTCTCGACCTACATCGAGGCCTGCAGCATCGCGCCCTCCAAGGTGGTCGGCTCGCTCGGGGCCCAGGCCGGGCTCTGGGAGTCCGGCAAGGTCCAGGTGCATCCCACCGGCAAGGTCAGCGTCTTCACCGGCTCGCACTCGCACGGGCAGGGGCACGAGACGACGATGGCCCAGATCGTGGCCGACTCGCTCGGCATCCCGATGGACGACATCGAGATCGTCCACGGCGACACCGGCCGGGTGCCATTCGGCATGGGCACCTACGGCAGCCGCTCGGCCTCGGTGGGCGGCACCGCCATCGTGATGTCGCTCGACAAGATCAAGGAGAAGGGCAAGAAGATCGCGGCCCACCTCCTCGAGGCGAATCCGAAGGACATGGAGTACGTCGGCGGCAGCTTCGTGGTCAAGGGGTCGCCCCAGAAGGCGATCCCGTTCGGCCAGGTCGCGCTGACCGCGTACGTGCCGCACAACTACCCGGAGGGCGTGGAGCCCGGTCTCGAGGAGACGAGCTTCTACGATCCGTCCAACTTCTGCTTCCCGTTCGGGGCCCACGCCTGCGTGGTGGAGGTGGATCCGGACACCGGCCACGTGAAGATCCTCCGGTACCTCGCGGTGGACGACGTCGGCAACGTCATCAATCCGATGATCGTGGACGGCATGGTGCACGGCGGGATCACCCAGGGCGTCGCGCAGGCGCTCTGGGAAGAGGCGGTCTACGACGGAGACTCCGGCCAGCTCGTCAGCGGCAGCATGATGGACTACACGCTGCCCAAGGCCGACATGCTGCCCTTCTACGAGACCGATCGCACCGAGACGCCCACGCTGGTCAATCCGCTGGGCGTGAAGGGCGCGGGAGAGACCGGCACCATCGCCTCGACGCCGGCGGTGGTCAACGCGGTGGTGGACGCCCTGTCCGGGCTCGGCGTGGATCACATCGACGCCATGCCGATGACGCCGGAGCGGGTCTGGAAGACCGCCCAGGCCGCCAAATCGAAGAAGTAAGGGAGACGCCGACAATGTACCCAGCCCAGTTCGAGTACCACACGCCGGGGACGATGAAGGAGGCGCTGGACCTGCTCGGGCGCCACAAGGACGACGCCAAGCTGCTGGCGGGCGGGCACAGCCTGCTGCCCGCCATGAAGCTGCGCCTCGCTCAGCCCAAGCACCTCGTGGACCTCCGGAAGGTCTCCGGGCTCTCCGGCATCAAGGAAGAGGGCGGCACCCTGGTCATCGGGGCGATGACGACGCACTACCAGGTCGAGTCCTCGGCGGTGGTCAAGTCGAAGTGCCCGGTCCTGGCCGCGGTGGCGGCCCAGATCGGCGACCCGATGGTGCGCAACATGGGCACGATCGGCGGCAGCCTCGCCCACGCCGACCCGGCGGCCGACTACCCGGCCGCGATCATCGCGCTCGGCGCCGAGATGGTCGCCGAGGGGCCCAAGGGCAAGCGCACGATCAAGGCCGACGACTTCTTCAAGGGCCTGCTCACCACCGCGCTCGCGGAGGACGAGATCCTGACCGAGGTGCGCGTGCCCGCGCTCGCGGCCAAGACCGGCGCCGCGTACATGAAGTTCCCGCACCCGGCCTCGCGCTTCGCGGTGGTGGGAGTGGCGGCGGTGCTGAGCGTCGACGGCGGCAAGGTGGGCAAGGCCAGCGTGGGCATCACCGGCGCCGGCACCAAGGCGGTGCGCGCCAAGGGCGTCGAGGCCGCGATCACCGGCAAGGGGACCGACGCCGCGTCCATCCAGGCGGCGGCCGAGAAGGCGGCCGAGGGCGTGGACGTGCAGGCCGACCTGCAGGGATCGGTGGAGTACAAGAGCCACCTGCTGCGCGTGTTCGCCAAGCGCGCGATGGAGGCGGCCGCCGCGGCCGTGAAGTAAGCCTCCTGTTGAGCCGACCGATCGACCCCGAGCCCCGCGGGAAGCGTCCCGCGGGGTTCTTCTTTGGGGATCGGCTCTGATCGCGGCGCTGGTGCTGGCCGCGGGCCTCGCGCGCCGGATGGGGCAGGTCAAGCTGCTGCTCCCGGTCGGCGGGCAGCCGATCGTGCGCCACGCGGTCGAGGGCGTCCGGGCCGCGGGTCTCGACCCGGTGCTGGTCGTCACCGGACCTGCGCCCGCTCCGATCGAGGCGGCGCTGGCCGGTCTCGGGGCACGGATCGTCGTGAATCCGACCCCCGAGGCCGGACAGGCTGGCTCCGTGCGCGCCGGCATCGCCGCGCTGCCGGAAACCGTGGACACCGTGCTGATCGCGCTGGGTGACCAGCCGGCCCTGGCTCCGACGATCATCCCGGCGCTGCTGGCGGCCCACCGCGCGAGCGGCCGGCCGATCGTCGCGCCCCGCTACCAGGACGGGCCCGGCAACCCGGTGCTCTTCGACCGCGTCGTCTTCGCCGAGCTCCTCGCGCTGCAGGGCGACCAGGGCGCGCGCCCGGTCATCGCCCGGGAGCCCGCCCGCGTGCAATGGGTGGTCCTCGACCTGCCCATGCCCCAAGATGTCGATACCCCCGCCGACTATGAGAAGATCCGGAGCGCACTCGACCTGCCGACCCGTCCCAACCACGCGGTGTAGACTGAGAGGGCCATGAGAGCCGAGATCGAGAAGATCCAGCAGATGATGGAGAGCGCCGACTACGTGACGGATCCCGCCATCGCCACGTCGGTCCACCTGGCGATGATCCTCAAGAAGCCCCTCCTGATCGAGGGGCACGCGGGCGTGGGCAAGACCGAGATCGCCAAGGTGATGTCGCGGATGCTCCACGCCAACCTGATCCGGCTGCAGTGCTACGAGGGGCTCGACGCGGCGCAGGCCCTCTACGAGTGGAACTACCCCAAGCAGCTGCTGCACATCAAGCTCGAGGAGTCCACCACCCACAGCCTGCGGGAGAAGGAGGCCACGATCTTCTCCGAGCCCTTCCTGATCCGGCGGCCGCTGCTGCAGGCGATCAGCCAGGACGGCAAGCCGCCGGTGCTGCTGATCGACGAGGTCGATCGGGCCGACGAGGAATTCGAAGCCTTCTTGCTGGAAGTGCTCTCGGAGTTCCAGGTGACGATCCCCGAGATCGGCACCCTCAAGGCGACGCACCCGCCGTACGTGATCCTGACGTCGAACCGGGTGCGCGAGCTGTCCGACGCGCTCCGGCGGCGCTGCCTCTACCTCTGGGTGGACTTCCCCGGCTTCGAGAAGGAGGTCCGGATCGTGATGCGCAAGGTGCCGGGCGTCAACGAGGCCTTGGCCCGGCAGATCTCGCGCTTCATGGAGGGCCTGCGCGGCATCCGGCTCGCCAAGGTGCCGGGGGTGGCCGAGACCCTGGACTGGGCCCAGGCGCTCGCCTCGCTCCACGCCGACCACATCGACGAGGAGCTGGTCCTCGAGACCCTCGGCTGCGTGCTCAAGGACGCCGACGACGTCAAGCGGTTCAAGCGGGAGCTGACCTCGAGCGGGCTCAAGCGCTTCGTGGGCGCCGAGGGGTAGCGGTGGCCGGCTCTCGCGACCTTACCACCTCGGTGCTTCGCTTCGGCCACATGCTGCGCGCGTCGGGGATGCCGCTGACCATCGGCGAGATGATGGACGGGGTGCGGGCCCTCGAGGCGGTGGATCTGCTCGACCGCCAGGACGTGTACCTGGCCCTCCGCACCACGCTGGTGGCCCGGTACGAGGAGTTCCCGATCTTCGACCGCTGCTTCGAGACCTTCTGGCGGTTCCAGGCCGGGGAGGGCCAGGAGCTCGAAGGGCTCACCGGACCCGCCACGCCCGCCATCCCGGAGGAGCACGCGGGGGACAGCGGGGCGGAGGCGGCCCAGAAGAAGGTCTCGGTCGCCCTGGAGGGCTGGGAGGAGCAGGGGGACGACGACGGAGAGCCGCTCGAGGTCCCCGGCGTCAGCGACAAGGAAATCCTCGTGGATCAGGACTTTTCGTCCTTCCCGGTTGAGGATCTGGACGAGGTGGCCCGGCTCACCATCCTGATCGCCAAGCGGCTCGCGCGGCGGATCAGCCGCCGCAAGCGGCCGACCCGGCGCGGCGGCGTCATCGACATGCGCCGCAGCATCCGGGCCAACCTGATGAAGGGCGAGATCATCGAGCTGCGGAGACGTGAGCGCCGGAGGCGCAAGGTCCGGCTGGTCCTGCTCTGCGACGTATCGGGCTCCATGGATCTCTACAGCCGCTTCCTCCTCCAGTTCCTCTACGCGCTCCAGAACGTCTTCGGCCGGGTGGAGACCTTCACGTTCTCCACGCGACTGACGCGGGTCACCGAGCATCTCAAGGGTGCCTCTTACCGCACGGCCCTGGCCCGCCTCACCGAGGTCCGGGACTTCTCCGGCGGCACGCGCATCGGCGAGTCGCTGCAGGAGTTCAACGCGCGGTGGGGGAACCTGGTGAATCGGCACACGATCGTGCTCTTGCTGTCGGACGGGTGGGACACCGGCGAGCCGGACCTCCTGGCCAACGAGATGCTCACCATCAAGCGCAAGGCGGGCCGGCTCATCTGGCTCAATCCGCTGCTCGGCAACCCGTCCTACGAGCCGCTGACCCGCGGCATGGCCGCGGCGCTCCCGCTCGTGGACCACTTCGCGGCGGCGCACAATCTGGCGAGCCTGCGGGACCTCGCCGGGCATCTCAACCTGAGGTAAGCGAGACCATGGGCGACGAGCTCTTCGATCAGCTGAACCAGCTCAAGCAGAACGAGTCCCGCGTGGCGGTGGCCACGCTCGTCAACACCCGCGGCACCACGCCCCGGAAGGAAGGGGCCAAGATGCTAGTGGGTGAGGGGGGCCGCGTTCTCGGCTCGGTGACCATCGGCGGGTGCGTGGACGCCCAGGTGATCGAGGAGTCCGCCGACGTGATGGACAAGAACGCGCCGCGCCTGCTCGAGCTGAACCTGGGCGACGAGGAGGCGTGGGAGATCGGGCTCACCTGCGGAGGGACCATCGAGGTCTTCGTGGAGCCGGTGACGCTCGGCCGGACCGACGACGCGACGCTGGCCTTCTACGAGAAGGCGCGCGCCCACGCCGAGACCGGGGGCCGCGCCGCGATCGTCACCCGGCTCGACCCGCCCCACAACGGGGCCAAGCTCCTGATCCTCGACCGCGGCGACCGCGAGGGCAGCCTCGGCGATCAATTCCTCGACGAGCGCTTCGCGTCGGAGGCCCGGCAGGCGCTGGAGGCGGGGAAGTCGCGCACGCTCTTCCTCGAGAACGTGCGGGCCTTCGCGGAGGTCTTCACCCCGCCCGCCATTCTGCTCGTCGTGGGGGCGAGCCACGTGGCGATGCCGCTCACCGCCATGGCCAAGGAGCTGGGCTTCCGCACCATCGTGGTGGACGGGCGGCCCCGCTTCGCGACCCCGGAGCGCTTCCCGCACGTCGACGCCCTGCGGATCGGAGTGCCCTCGGAGCTGGTGCAGCAGGTGCCGCTGATCCCGACCACCGCGCTGGTGCTGGTGGCCCACGACTACAAGTACGATCTGCCGGTGCTGCGGCACGCCCTCAGCACGCCGGTCGGCTACATCGGGCTCCTCGGCAGCACCCGGCGCGGAGCCGCCATCCTGAACCTGCTGCGGGAGGACGGGGTGAGCGAGGACGCGCTCGCGCGCGTGCGGGTACCGATCGGGCTCGACCTGGGCGCCCAGTCCGCGCCCGAGATCGCGCTCAGTATCCTGGCCGAAGCCCTGGCGGCCCAGCGCAACGCCACCGGCATGCCGATCTCCGAGAAGGTCCGCCGAGGCCTCAAGTAGGGCGCGCGCCATGAGAGCCATCGCGATCCGGAAGGAGGCCGCGCCCGCCGCCTCCGCGCTCGAAGGGCGCATCGCCTGCCACGACGTGCGGGACGAGGCCGGACGGATCGCGATCTCCAAGGGACAGACGCTCGACGCGGCCGCGGCGGCCCGGCTGCTCGCGCTCCCGTGGCGGGACCCGGAGGTGCACCTGCTCGAGCTGGATCCCGGCGACGTGCACGAGGAGCCGGCCGGGTCGCGGCTGGCCGCGGCGGCGTGCGGTGAGCAGGTCGAGGTGAAGGGCTACTCCGGCGGGCAGTGGACGCTCGCCGGCCAGCGTCGGGGCCTCGTGCGGGTCAACGTGGACGCGCTCGCGGCGGTGAACGCGCTCGAGGGCATGTCGGTGTTCACCCTCTACGACCTCCAGCCGGTGGAGGCGGGCGAGGTGGTCGCGCGGGCCAAGATCACCCCGCTCGCGATCCCCGAGCGGCTCGTGAAGGACGCCGAGTCGCGGGCGTGGAGCGCGGGCGGCCTGGTGGCGGTGAAGACGTTCCGCCCGCACGTCCTGGGCGCGCTGAGCCGCGAGACCCTGGCCCCGCCCCAGCGCCAGCGCTTCGAGTCCTCGCTGACCGAGAAGGTGGACTGGTTCGGCTCGCGCCTCCTGCCGGTACGCTATACGCCGGGCGACGCGGGGGCGCTCGCGGCCGAGATGGAGAGCCTGCTCGCCGCGGGTGCTCAGATCCTGATCGCGGCGGGCGCCGGATCGCTCGATCCGCTCGATCCGGTCTTCGCCGGCCTCGAGCGGCTCGGTGGGCGGATGATCCGCCACGGGGCGCCCGCCCATCCGGGCAGCCTGCTCTGGATCGCGGACCTGCGCGGCCATCCGGTGCTGGGCATGCCGGCCTGCGGGATGTTCTCGCAGGCGACCACCTTCGACCTCGTCCTGCCCCGCATCCTGGCCGGTGAGCCGGCCGGGCCGACCGAGCTGGCCGCGCTCGGCCACGGGGGCCTCCTGTCACGCGACAGCGCCTACCGCTTCCCGCCCTACCGCAAGAACGGCGCGCGCGGGGAGCTGTCGGAGTGACATGGCGCTCTACAGCAACGTCATCCGCGACCGGTTCCGCCGGCCGCGGTACCGCGGCACCCTGGAGCGCCCGGACATCTCGGGAGAGGACGTGAACCCGCTCTGCGGAGACCGCGTGCGCATCCAGGCGAACCTCGCCGACGGGCGGCTCGTCGAGGGACGGTGGACCGGCGATTGCTGCGCCATCTCGGCCGCGTCCGCGGACGTGCTGCTGGAGATGGCCGCGGGCCAGCCCGCGTCGACGGTCCGCGAATTGACGATCGAGAGCATCCTCGAGCGGCTCGACTCCGACATCCGCCCGTCCCGGATGAAGTGCGTGGCCCTGCCGCTCACGGTGCTGCAGGGCGCGCTCACCAACGAGGTGACCCCATGAACCTGGGCGAGCGCTGCCGGCGCGACTTCCCCATCCTCTCGCGGATCGTCAACGGGCACCCGCTCGTCTACCTGGACTCGGCCGCGTCGAGCCAGAAACCGGCCGCGGTGATCGAGACGATCCAGCGCTACTACGAGACCAGCCACGCCAACGTGCACCGCTCGATCCACACCCTGGGTGAGGAGGCCACCGAGCAATATGAAGGCGCGCGCGACGCGGTGCGCGCCTTCATCGGGGCGCGCAGCCGCGAGGAAGTCATCTTCACGCGCGGAACCACCGAGTCGATCAACCTCGTGGCCCAGGCGGTGGGGCGCACCCTGGCCCCGGGCGACGAGATCGTGGTCAGCGAGCTCGAGCACCACTCGAACCTGATCCCGTGGCAGATGGTGTGCCGCGACCGCGGAACGGTGTTGCGGGCGATCCCGCTGCTGGCCGAGGGCTACCTCGACCTCGAGGCCTACGCGCGGCTCCTCTCGCCGCGCACCCGAGTGGTGGCCCTCGCCCACGTCTCCAACGTGCTCGGCACCATCAACCCGGTGGCGCAGATGGTCGAGCAGGCGCACCGGGTCGGCGCGCTGGTGCTGCTCGACGGAGCGCAGGCGGTGCCGCACCTGCCGGTCGACGTGACCGCGCTCGGAGCGGACTTCTACGCGTTCTCCGGCCACAAGATGCTCGGGCCCACCGGCATCGGGGTCCTGCATGGGCGCCGCGAAATCCTGGAACGCCTCGAGCCCGCCTGGGGCGGGGGCGAGATGATCAAGGAGGTCTGGATCGACCACGCCCAGTGGAACGACCTGCCGTGGCGCTTCGAGCCGGGCACGCCGCCGATCGCGGGGGCGGTCGGTCTCCACGCCGCGGTCGAGTACCTGGGCAAGCTCGGCATGGGGCAGGTGAGCGCCCACGAGCAGGCCTTGACCGCGGCGACCATGGAGGCGCTGGGCCGAATTCCCGGTGTCTCGCTCTACGGGCCCTCGAACCCGGAGATGAAGGGCGCGGTGGTCGCGTTCAACGTCGACGGCATCCACCCGCACGACGGCGCGGCGCTCCTCGACCAGCACGGCATCGCGGTGCGGGCCGGCCACCACTGCGCGCAGCCGCTGATGAAGCGGCTCGGCATCGCGGGCACGCTGCGGGCGAGCTTCTCGGTCTACAGCACGCCCCAGGACGTGCAGCGCCTGGCGGACGCGGTGGCCACGCTGCGCGGCGAGCTCTAGCCCCGGCCTCCCGAAGGCCATCGTGAGCGACTGGCCCCGGCCCCGCGACGGCTTCGCGTCACCCCGCTTCGCGCAGCCGGCGACGTTCATGCGACTACCCCACGTGGAGTCGCCCGCCGGCCTCGACGTGGCCCTGTGCGGCATCCCGTTCGACGGCGGCTGCTCCTATCGCTCCGGCGCGCGGATGGGGCCACGTCATGTGCGCGAGCAGTCTTCCCTGATCCGGCCCTGGAACTCCGCCCTGCGGGTGCACCCCTTCGAGCGGCTGCGGGTCGCCGACTGCGGCGACGTCGACGTGGTGCCGGTCTCGATCGAAGGCACCTTCGCGGCCATCGAGCGGACCCTGGCCCCGGTGGTGGAGGCGCGCGCGGTGCCGCTCTGCGTGGGCGGCGACCACACCGTGACCCTCGCGGTCCTGCGCGCGCTGGCGCGCCGGCACGGGCAGCTCGGGCTCGTGCACTTCGACGCGCACCCCGACACCTGGGACCGCTACTTCGGGCTGCCCTACTACCACGGCAGCACCTTCCGGCGGGCGATCGAGGAAGGGCTGATCGACGGGCGGCGCTCGATCCAGGTGGGGATTCGCGGCCCGCTCTACGGGCCGGAGGACTTCGACTTCCACCGGGAGCACGGCTTCGAGGTGATCCGCATCGAGGACGTGAAGGAGGGGGGCGTGGCCCCGGTGGTGGAGCGCCTGCGCCGCCTGGCCGGCGGGCCGGTCTACTGCTCGTTCGACGTCGACGCGGCAGATCCCGCGTACGCCCCCGGCACCGGCACGCCCGAGGCGGGCGGCCTCACCTCGTACGAGGCCCTGAGCCTGGTGCGAGGCCTGCGCGGGCTCGAGCTGGCCGGCGGCGACATCGTCGAGGTCTCGCCGCCCTACGACGGGCCGGGCGCCATCACCGGCGTCCTCGCCGCGAACCTGCTCTTCGAGCTGCTCTCGGTGGTGGCCCTCGGCCGGTAGAGCAGCAGCGGGAAGGCCCGCGCCGGTGCTAAGATGACGCCGTGAGATCGGCGATCCGTTGGCCTCTGCTCGGCCCGCTCGTCGTCCTGCTGGGCCTCGCCACGCTCCTCTCGGCCGCCGCGCCCGCCCGCGCCGCGCCGCCGGTCGCCTCCATCGAGATGGACTCGGCCATCACCCCGGTGACGGTCCGCCTGCTCACCACCGCGCTCGATCGCGCGCAGAGCGAGGGGGCCCAGGCCCTGATCGTGCAGCTCAACACCCCGGGCGGGCTCGAGCGCTCGATGCGCTCGATGGTGCAGACCATCCTGGGCTCGCCCATCCCGGTCATCGTCTACGTGGCGCCCACCGGCGCCCGCGCTGCCTCCGCGGGCGTCTTCATCACGATGGCGGCGCACGTGGCCGCGATGGCGCCGGCCACCAACATCGGGGCGGCGCATCCGGTGGCGGTGGGCGGGAGCATGGACAAGGAGATGACCAAGAAGGTGGAGAACGACGCGGCCGCCTTCGCCCGCACCATCGCGACCGAGCGCGGGCG
>DATGBR010000116.1:0-10352 GCA_035312605.1 Candidatus Methylomirabilota bacterium | reverse complement strand
CTCACCCTGGACCACCCCTCACCCTGGACCACCCCTCACCCTGGACCACCCCTCACCCTGCCCTCTCCCCTGAGGGGAGAGGGGTATATGGTGGCTTCGCTATCTGTGAAACTTGGTGGGGTCGGGGTCCTGCTTGCTATTGAAGGCGCGGCCCATCTCCTTGGCCTCCTCGGTGTGGTAGTAGTTCGCCACCAGGTGGTCGACCGCGAGGCGTGAGAGGCCGGTGACCCCGTTGTGTCGCGCGTGGAAGGCCGCCTTGAGCGCGGCCAGGGCCTGCGGCCCGCGCTTCTTCAGCTCCTCGCACAGCGCCTCGGTGCGCGCGCGCAGCTCCGCGTGCGGGGCCACCTCGTTGACGAGGCCCATCGCCTGCGCCTCCTTCGCGGAATACTTGCGGTTGAGGTACCAGATCTCCTTGGCCCGCTTGCGGCCCACCGAGTCCTCGAGATACCACGTGCCGAAGCCCGCGTCGTAGGAGCCCATCGCGGGGCCCACCTGGCGAAACGTCGCCTGCTCGCTCGCCACCGTGAGGTCGCACATGTTGGCGAGCACGTTGCCGCCGCCCACCGCGAAGCCGTTGACCATCGCGATGACCGGCACCGGCATCATGTCGATCAGGGTGTAGAGATCCACCACCGGCGGGACGTTGTGGTAGTGGAGCTGGCCGTCGTTCGGCTCCTTCTCGCCCCCGATGCAGAAGAAGCGGTCGCCGGTCCCGGTGATCACCACCACCCGCACCCCCGCGTCGACGCGCGCCTCGTTGAGCGCCTGGGTCATCTCGAGCACGGTCTGGCGCCGGAAGGTGTTGCCCTTGTCGGGCCGGTTGATAGTGAGCCAGGCGATCTGGCTCTTCACCTCGAAGAGGATGTCCGTGTAGGCCATGGCGGCGACTCCTTGGTCGACGGGTTAGCGGTCGCGGAGGCGGAACAGCCGGCGCGCGTTGGCGGTGACGATCGGACCCAGCGTCTCGAGCGTCACCCCGCGCAGCGTAGCCACGTGGGCGGCGGTGATGGCGACCCACGCGGGCTCGTTGCGCTGGCCGCGGTGGGGATGCGGAGGCAGGAACGGGCAGTCGGTCTCCAGCACGAGGCGGTCGGCGGGAACGAAGCGGGCGACCGCGGGCAGGGCGCGCGCGTTCTTGTAGGTCACCGGGCCGGCGAGCGAGACGAAGAGCCCCAGGTCGAGGCAGCGCCGCGCCACCGCCACGTCGGCCGAGAAGCAGTGCATGACCCCGCCCACCTCGGAGACCCGCTCCTCGGCCAGGATCGCGAGGGCCTCCGGATGCGCGTCGCGGCAGTGGATCACCACCGGCTTGCCGAGGTCCCGCGCCATGGCGAGCTGGCGGCGGAAGACGGTGGCCTGGATGTCGGGCGGCGAGAGGTTGCGGAAGAAGTCGAGCCCCATCTCGCCGAGCGCCACCACCTTCGCGGAGCCGCGCGCGAGCGCCTCCATCGCCTCGAAGTCGGCCGGGGTGGCCTCCGCCGCGTCGTGGGGGTGGATGCCCACGGTGGCGTGGACGGAGTCGAGGCGCTCCGCGAGCGCCACCGCAGCGGGATTGGTCTCGCGGTCGGTCCCGATCGTCACCATGCCGGTGACGCCGGCCGCGCGCGCCCGCTCGAGCACGCCGTCCAGGTCCGCGATGAGCTCGGGGAAGTGCAGGTGCGCGTGCGTGTCGAAGAGCGGAGGGGCGGTCATCGCGTGTCGGGCTTCTCCGGCTCGGCTCTCGCCTTCATGATGCGCGGGCCGTCCATCTCCACGATCGTCCAGCGGTAACCGCCCACGGCTACCATGGTGCCGGGCCGCGGGACCGCGCCCAGGCGGTGCAGCAGGAAGCCCGCGACCGTCTGATAGTCGGGCGACTCCTCGAGCGGCAGCCCGACCTGCTCGCGCAGGTCGCGGATGGTCGCGGTCCCGTCGATCATATAGGAGCCGTCCGCTAGGCGGGACACGGACTGCAGACGTGAGCTCTCGCGCTCGTCCCGGATCTCGCCCACGATCTCCTCGAGGAGATCCTCGGTGGTGACGAGGCCGGCGACCTGGCCGTACTCGTCCACCACCAGGGCCAGGTGCACGCGGCTCGACTGGAACTGGCGCAGCACTGCGCTCACCGGTGCGCTCTCCGGGACGAACAGGGGCGGGTGCATGAGGCGCTCGAGATTCACCGGCTGGGCGAGCGCCGCGCAGCGGAACAGGTCCTTGATCACCACGACCCCGCGCGCGTCCTCGATGGAGCCGCGGAAGACGGGCAGGCGCGTGTGGCCGAGCCGGGCCGCGCGCCTCAGCACCTCCGCGGGCGGCGTCTCGATGTCGAGGCCCAGGATGTTCGGACGCGGCACCATCACCAGGCGCACCGGGGTGTCGGCGAACTGGAATACGCGATTGACCAGGTCGCGCTCGGCGGCCTCGAAGATGCCCTGCGTGGTCCCCTCGCGGACCAGGTACTTCACCTCCTCCTCGGAGACCAGCGCGGCGGGCGGGGCGCCCGACTGGCCGATCACGGTGAGGATGACGCGGGTGGCCCACGTGAGGACGCGCCCCGGCCCGGCGAGCAGGCGCACGAGCCCGGCGACCGGCCGGGCCACCAGCGCGGCCAGCCGCTCCGGGTTGCGCAGGGCCAGCGCCTTGGGAGTGAGCTCGCCGATCAGCAGCGACACGAACGCAATCGCGAGCACGACGATCGCCAGCGCGACCGACCGGCCCCACGCGCCGGGCAGGCCGAGCGCCTGCAGCCGCGGCGTGAGGGCCTCCGCCGCGGCGGCACCCCCGACCGCGGAGGCGAGCGTGCCGACCAGGGTGATCGCCATCTGGATGGTGGCGAGGAACGCGTCGGGGTCCTTCTTGAGGGTCTCGGCGACGTCGGCCCCCGGCACGCCGTGGGCCCGAAGCTGGCTCAGCCGGGAGGGACGCGCGGAGATCAGCGCGATCTCGGAGCCGGCGAAGAACGCGTTGGCCAGGATCGAGACGCCGATGAGGAAGACTTCCACCCAGATGCTGTCCATCGCCCACCCCTCAGGGAGTCACGGTGAACCGCAGTCGGCCGATGAGCTGGCCCGAGGCGGTGATGACGTCGACGCGATAGTGGCCCGGGATCGGGGGCTTGAGCTCGGTGTAGCGCGAGTAGGTGCGGAAGCCCTGCATGCGGCCCCCCTGCACCGGCGTCGGCAGGGCCACGTACGCGACCTGCTGACGGTCGTGCCACCAGACGTGCCCGATGGCCTGGCGCACCCCGGCCGGCGCGTACACCGCGGTGTAGGCCGCCACCTCGCCCCACTCGAGCACGGTCGCGGCGGAGAGCCGGCCGTCCTCGGCGGGCTCCACCGGCTGCATCTCGCTGACTCCGCGCGCCACCACCGCGTGGGCGAGGAAGAGCGGCGCGGGCGGGACGAGGATGCGGCCGGCCCACACCAGACCGATCGCGACCACCGCCGCGCCGAGCGCGCGGGCGTGGGCGCGCCACCAGGTCGCGGCGCCGCCGCGCCGGAAGGCGGGGCCCAGCGCCAGCGCGGCGAGCACCGCGCTGCCCTCGAGGGCCATGATCGGCCGCACCCCGACCAGCGGCAGGGCCACGTTGAGCGCGGCGAAGATGGAGAAGCCGAGGAGCGCGTGGTTCAGCCAGGGGCGCGGGTGCACCAGCCGCCGGTACAGCGGATCGATCGCGGTCACCAGCGCGCCCGCGGCCACCGTCACCAGGAAGATCACGTTCGGCGAGTCGAAGGTCGCCGCCGCGTAGTAGGCCGGGAGCACGAAGAGCAGCAGGTTGTGATAGAGCGTCTGGATCGTGTAGTCGGCCGCGGTCAGCACGAGGCCCCGGCCGCGCTCGAGCAGCGGCGCGCGCAGCTCGGTGATGAGCACGAAGAGCAGCCAGAGCAGCAACAGGTAGCCGACGATCCAGCCCACGTGGGGCAGGCCCCGCCGGAACACGAGGAGGGCGGCCAGCCCCAAGGCCAGCGAGACGATCGAGATGGGCCAGCCCCCGAGCCAGCCCACGAGCGGCAGGCGGGGGGCGGGCGGAGGAGACGGCTCGGTCACGTGACCGCGGGGACCGCCGGGACCGGGATCCCCTGCTTGCGCCAGTAGAAGAGGAAGAGCGAGATCGTGAACAGCGACTGGCCGACCGCGAGCACGCAGTCGAAGAGGACGCGGGCCACGAAGTGATTGGCCCCGGGTACCGCCCGGAAGGCCTGCCCGCCGATGACCGCGAGCCCGAAGATCAGCACGAAGAGCACCGCCGCGGTCCCGAGGATGCTCCAGCGCTGGCCGGCGGTGATCGCGGCGGCCCGTCGCCACGCGCTGAGCGGTGAGGCGCCGTCCAGCACCACCACCGAGTCGACGAGGGCGAAGCGGACGAGCAGGAACAGGATCAGGAGCGAGAGCGCCACCAGGAACGCGCCGCCCACCAGCTGCACCACGGGCCCCGCGGTGTAGATCGCGAGCCAGCCGAGCGAGGGCATCAGCAGCACCCAGATCACCATGAAGCGCACCAGCATGAGCCGGGGCCACGCGGTGAAGCCCTCGGCGAGGGCCTGCCAGTAGCTCACCGGCCCGCCGCGCTTGATGTGGACGAGCGCGGACAGCATGGCGCTCACCACGAAGGGATCCAGCACCACCTGGGCGGTCAGCACGATCCGCAGCGCGCGCCCGGCCGCCTCCTCCCCCGGATCGAAGAATTCGAGGTAGTTGAGCAGGATGTGGGTCGGCAGCCACACCGTGAGGGAGAGCAGGGTGAACAGGTGCAGGTGGCGGCCGAGGAGGCGGAACGTCTCCCCGAGCACGGCGCGCACTACTTGACCTTGGAGCCCGAGGGCACGTCCTTGTCGAGGGTGAGCAGCGACACCGTGCCCTCGTGGGAGGCGGCCAGCACCATGCCGTTGGACTCCACGCCCATCAGGGTGGCCGGCTCGAGGTTGGCCACGATCACCACCTTGCGACCGACCAGGGCCTCCGGTTCGTAGGACTCGGCCACGCCCGCCACCAGGGTACGGGTCTCCTCGCCGACCCGGATCGACAGCTTGAGCAGCTTCTTGGACTTCGGCACGCGCTCGGCGGCCAGCACCTCGGCGACCCGCAGCTCGACCTTCTGGAAGTCGGCGATCGGGATCTTGCCGCCCCCCTCACCCTTGAGCCCCTCACCCTTAAGCCCCTCACCCTGCCCCCTCCCCTGAGGGGAGAGGGTGCCCGACTCCCTCTCCCCGGTGGTGAGAGGGCCGGGGTGAGGGGACTTGGTGTCGACGCGCGGGAAGAGGCCGGAGATCTTGGTCACGCGTGGCACCGATCCGAGGCGGCCGACCACCGCGGCCTCGAGCGCGAGCGGGCCGGGCGCCCCGATCGCCTCGCGGATCTTGCGGGCCGCGTCCGGGAGGAACGGCTCCAGCACGACGCCGAGGAAACCGAGCGAGTCGGCGAGGGTGCAGAGCACGCGCTCGAGGCGCGGCCGCTTCGCCGCATCCTTGGCGAGGGCCCACGGGGCGCTCGTGTCCACGTAGCGGTTCACCGCCCCGATGAAGGCCCAGATGCCGCCGAGCGCTTTCTGGAACGCGAACTCCTCCATGGCCTGCTCGAGCGTCGCCCGCGCCTCCGCGGCGGCGATCGCGATCTCCCGGTCCGCCGCCTCGACCGGCGCGGTGACCTGCGCGACGGGCCCGGTGGCGGCGATCAGGGTGCTCGCCCGGCTCGCCAGGTTGCCAAGGTCGTTGGCGAGGTCGGCGTTGAGCCGATCGACGAACGCCTCCTCGCTGAAGCTGGCGTCGAGCCCGAAGTTCATCTCGCGCAGCAGGAAGTAGCGGAAGGCGTCGTGGCCGTACTTGTCGGTGAGCTGGAAGGCCTCCACCACGTTGCCGACCGACTTGGACATCTTGCTGCCCCCGAGCGACCAGTAGCCGTGCACGTGGAGCCGGCGGTAGAGCGGGATGCCGGCCGCCTTCAGCATGGTCGGCCAGTAGACCCCGTGGGGCTTCAGGATGTCCTTGCCGATGATGTGCTCGACGTGCTCCCACAGGCCGCTCGTCTTCTCGCCGCCGCTCGCGACCGCGGAGTAGTAGTTGAGGAGCGCGTCGAACCAGACGTAGGTCACGTACTTGTCGTCGAACGGCAGCGGGATGCCCCACTCGAGCCGCGAGGTGGGCCGGCTGATCGACAGGTCTTGGAGCGGCTCGCGCAGGAAGCCCAGCACCTCGTTCCGGTACCGGTCCGGCTGGATGAAGCCCGGATTGTCCTCGAGGTGCTTGATCAGCCACGCCTGGTACTTCGACATCTTGAAGAAGTAGTTCTTCTCCTTGATGAAGGTGAGCGCGGTCTGGTGATCGGGGCACTTGCCGTCCACGATCTCCTTCTCGGTGTAGAAGCGCTCGCAGCCGAAGCAGTACCACCCGCCGTACTCCCCGAAGTAGATCTCCCCCGCGTCGTAGAGCCGCTGCAGGACCTCCTGCACGACCTTCTTGTGGCGCGGCTCGGTGGTGCGGATGAAGTCGTCGTTGGTGATGCCGAGGCGGCGCCACGTCTCGCGGAACGCCCCCGCGATCTCGTCCGCGTAGGCCTGCGGCGACTTCCCGGCCGCCGCCGCGACCTGGGCGATCCGCTCGCCGTGCTCGTCGGTGCCGGTGAGGAAGAACACGCGATCGCCGCGGAGCCGGCGATAGCGGCACATCGCGTCGGCCATGATGGTGGTGCAGGCGTGCCCGAGGTGCGGTCGGGCGTTGACGTAGTAGATCGGGGTCGTGAGGTAGAAGGTGCTCATGCGTCGGATGACTGGGCCTCAGGCCGGCTTGATGTGGTCGCGGCCCTCCCACGTGAGCTGGTCGAGCGGCACCTCCGCCTCGGTGCCGTCGGGGAAGCCGACCACCACCGACTGCTTCAGCACCCGCAGCGAGCGCACCTTGCCGGTCATGCAGCCGCCGCCCCCGCAGGAGGCCGAGCACGCCGAGTTCACCCGCGGCAGCCGCGAGCGCAGCTCCTCGTAGGTCGAGAACTCGTACAGGAGACAGCACTTGAGCCGCCCGCAGTTGCCGAGGAGCCGGCTGTCGGTGAGCGGCATGTCCTGGGCCTTCGCCATCTTCACCGAGATCGGGTCGAACTTGCGCAGGTGCGACGAGCAGCAGAGCTGGCGGCCGCAGGGACCGATGCCGTCGAGCAGCTTGGTGGTGTCGCGGGCCCCGATCTGTCGCATCTCGATCCGGGCGTGGAATTCGCGGGCCAGGTCGCGCACCAGGTCGCGGAAGTCCACCCGCTCCTCGGAGTTGAAGAAGACGGTCACCCGGCGGCGGGACGCATCGATCTCGACGTCCACCACCTTCATGACGAGCCCGCGCGCCCGCGCCATCCGCGCGCTGGTCTCCACCCCCTTCACCTCGAGGGCGCGGCGCTCCCGCCACTCGGCCACCTCGCCCCGGGTGGCCCGGCGCACGACCCGGCGATAGACGCGGTCGCGCTTGAACGACGGGACCGGCCGCTTGGGCCGACGCACCTCGCCCAGGACGGGCGCCCCGCCGGTCTCCACGAGCACGAAGTCGCCGACGTGCAGGTCGGCATCGGTGGTCTGGTAGTCGTCGGCGAGGAGCGGCTCGCGCAGGCGCACCCCGATCAGGTAGCGGGGTGTCTCGTCCACTGCGGGCGACTCGATCGGCTCGCTCATGGCTTCAGGCCGCCTCCACGAGGCGCCCCACGAGCACCTCGACGCTCAGTCGCGGCGACACGTTACCCTGGATGGCCTGCCACGCCTCGCGACAATCGCGCAGCGCGCGCAGCACCGAGTCGAGCGAGCGCTCGCGCGCCGCCGCGATGGCGGGCTCGCCGAAGACGGCCTGGCGCGCGGGGGCGCCGCCGAGGCCGCACAGCAGATCGCGATGCCAGAGCCAGCACGCCTGGACGAAGGCCTCGGCGGCCTGCCGGTCGCGGCCCACCTGCTCGCCGAGCCGGATGATGGCCTCCACGCCCTGCGCCCGGGCTTCCGCGAGCTGGCGCAGGCTGCGCGTGTGGACCTCGCTCCGCACGTCGGGCAGGAGCGCCGGCACGCCCTCGGTGGGCCGGGGGCGGAAGCGCACCACCTGGCAGCGCGACAGCACCGTCGGCGGCAGCGCGCGGAGCTGGGTCAGGATCAGGACGATCACGGTCTGGGCCGGCGGCTCCTCGAGCGTCTTGAGGAACGCCTGCGGCGTGGCCGCGGTCATCTTCTCGGCCTCCTCGACGATGAAGACCTTGACGCGCGCCTCCATCGGCTTGAGCGAGGCGAGCCGCTCGAGCTCCCGGATCGTCTCCACGCGGAGCGCCTGCGCCCCCTTGGGATTGCCCGCGGGCGGCGTCGGCCCGAGCAGGTGCACGTCGGGATGGCGGCCCCGCGCGGCCCGCTCGGCCGCCGATCCCCCGTCCGGGGCCACCAGCGCGGCCGCGAGGGCCAGCGCGGTCGCCTTGCGACCCGAGCCCTCCGGCCCGACGAAGGCATAGGCGTGGGCCACGCGCCCGGTGGCCAGAGCCCGGCGCAGCAGGGTCACCGCCTCGTCCTGGTCCCGGATGCCTTCAAGCGCCATGACCACCACCCCGCCGCGCCAGGCACTCGTCCACCGAGCGGACCACCTCGGCGTGCAGGACCTCCGGCTCCCGACCGGCGTCCAGCACCACCACCCGGTTCTTGTCGCTGTGGGCGATCTCGAGGTAGCCCTCCCGCACCCGGCGATGGAAGGCCAGATCCATCTTCTCGAAGGCGTCGAGGGCGCGGTCGCGGATGCGCCGCATGCCCACCATCGGGTCCAGGTCGAGCACCAGAGTGAGGTCGGGCAGTACCCCACCCGTCGCGAGCATGTTCAGCTCGCCGATGGTCTGGACGTCCACGCCCTGCCCGTAGCCCTGGTAGGCGACGGTGGCGTCGGTGTAGCGGTCGGAGATCACGACGGCGCCCCGCGTCAAAGCCGGGGCGATCACCCGGGTGACGTGCTCCTGCCGGGCGGCCATGAAGAGGAACGTCTGGGTCAGGGGGGTCGGGGTCGGCCCATCGGCCTCGAAGAGGCGGCGGATCCGGGCACCCAGGGGGGTGCCGTCGGGCTCGCTCGTCAGGACGACCTCGATGCCGCGGGCTGTCAGATGGGCCGCCAACCGCGCGCACTGGGTGGATTTACCAGACCCCTCCACCCCCTCGACGGTGATCAGCGCCCCGCGCATGCAGCGTACTTTAACACCGATTTCGGGAGGCGTCGCCACGCCACTGGCCACCTCAGGGAAAATCGTTCCACAGTACTGTAACCACCTTTCCTAACGCAGAGCAGCGAAGCGACTCGTATCGGGGGATTTACATTGTTTCCTTCGTGGCTCGCGTCTTGCTCTGCTCCAAGAGTGCCCGAGGCGGAGAGCGGGTCGGCACACGGACCCCTCGCCACACACCGGTTCTGCGCGAGGGGTCAACCCGCCTCCGCTCTCGGGTCCAGCGTCACGCACACGTAGTGGAACGCTGGACGCATTGGGCACGTCACATGAGCAGGAGCAAGAAGAGGAGGCGCGTGGCCATGGGCCTGGCTGGATTGATCAGGACGGCGGTGCTGGTCGGAATGGGTGCGATATGGCTGCTCGCGTAACCCTTCAGAGCCTCGAAATGCGCGGTCGCGGCATCGGCTGGAAAGCCGACCGCTGCGCGGATCCGGAGACGTGCGACGTGCACCTCTGCGTCGTCGACGACGAGGGCGGCTACTGGCACCCGGCGGATCCGCTGGCCTTCGCGAAGTGGCGCGTCCGCGCCGATCTCCACGCGGTTCCCGGACACGTCATGGTCAAGGTCGGCCGTGACTGGCATGCGCTCCGGCGCGGCGCGGTGGTGGGCGCCGTCGGCCTCGGTGGCACCGCGGCGGTGCTGGGCATGTGGTGGGGCCGTCAGAGGATCTTCTCCATGAAGACGCTGAGCGGGTCCGGCGCATACGGCGCGAAGGCCTCGCGCTCGGCGTAGCCCGCCGATCGGTACAGGCCAAGCGCCTCCGGTTGGTAGATGCCGGTCTCGAGGCGCAGGCAGCCGAGCCCCTCGCGGCGCGCCTCCGCCTCGATGCGGTCCAGGATGCGTCGCCCCAGCCGCTGACCCCGCGCCTCCGGCACCACGTACATCCGCTTCAACTCCCCGCAGTCTCCGTCGATCCGTAGCGCGCCGCAGCCCACCGCCGCCGCTCCGCGACGCGCCACGATGAACCGCACGTTCGGCGCGGCGAGCGCCTCCACGTCGAGGAAGTGGTTGCTCTCCGGCGGGTAGAGCGCGCCCTGGTAGGCGTCGAGCGCTTCGAGCAGGCGCGTGACCTCGGCCTGCCGGGGCGACTCCACCGCAAGGGTGATGGCGAGGTCGCTCATCGACGCCGGGCGCTCCGCATCGCGCGCCGCGCCACCGCCCAGTA
>DATGBR010000115.1:0-9047 GCA_035312605.1 Candidatus Methylomirabilota bacterium | reverse complement strand
GCCAGCGCGAACTCGTGCTCCATGTCGCCGGGCGGGCACGGGTTGCGCACCGTGATGCTGAACCCGGTCTTCTTGTTGCGCATCGAGCCGTCCGGCTGAGGCTCCCATTCGTCGATTGCGGACGGCTTCGGCGCCAGCGCGTCGCGCTTGATGTCCTCGCTGAAGGCGCGCTCGCGGGACTCCAGCGGCCGGTTCGTCAGGTTCAGGATGATGGACGACGCGGATGGAGTGGTCTCCCCGGCCGCCCCCGCCGCCGCGGGCAGCCCGAGCCCCGCCACCAGCGCCACCAGACCGCCGGCCAACGCTCGCTCGATCATTGCGGTATGCCTCCCGGCCCCTATCATACAACTACTTCCGGGCGCCTACTCGTAGACGATCAGGGAGTCGATCCGCTGACCGGCGAGGCGGTCGCGTCCCTTGAGGAACGCCAGCTCGATCAGGAAGGCGGTGCCGACCACGGTGCCGCCCAGGCGGGCGATGAGCCGCAGCGTGGCGGCCATGGTGCCTCCGGTCGCGAGGAGGTCGTCGACCACCAGCACCCGCTGGCCCGGCGTCACCGCGTCCTCGTGGATGGCCAGCACGTCGCGGCCGTACTCGAGCTCGTACTCCTCCTCGATGGTGCGGGCCGGGAGCTTGCCGCGCTTGCGCACCGGCACGAACCCCGCCTTCAGCTGGTGCGCCAGCGCGCCCCCGAAGATGAAGCCGCGCGACTCGACGCCCACCACCAGATCCACCCGGGCGGTGTGATAGCGCGCGGCCAGATGGTCGATGACCGCGGCCCACGCCGGCCCGTCGCGGAGCAGCGTGGTGATGTCTTTGAAGAGGATGCCCTCGGTGGGGAAATCCTTGATGTCGCGGATCTTTGCGCGCAGCTCGTCCAGATCCATGGCGCTGGGATGTTACCCGCCGGCCGCGGGCGACGCAACCCGAAAAACCTCGTCCGGCAACATCGAGAGATCCGCGATGATCAGGTCCGCCTGGGCCGCCGCCCGCCGGAAGCCCGCGGTGTAGTGCGCCGCGCGCATTCCGACGGACTGCGCGCCGACCACGTCCGCGTCCGGGTTGTCGCCGATGTGCAGCGCCTCCGCCGCCGCCACGCCGGCGCGCGCGAGGGTCACGCGGAAGATCTCGGCCGCCGGCTTCCGGGCGCCGACCTCGTCGGAATAGGAGATCACGCCGAAGTACGCGAGCAGGCCGTAGCGCTCGAGGACCCGGCGCAGGACCGCGCCGGGGGTGCGGCCGGTGTTGGACACGATGCCGACCGCGACGCCGCGCGCGGCCAGCTCGCGCACCGCCTGGGCCGCATTCGGGCAGAGCTCCGGGGGATAGGCCAGCACCGGCTCGGTGTAGGCCTCGAGCGCGGCGGCGAACGCGGGCGGGGCGAGGCGCGCGGCCACCCCCGGCTGGACGGTATCGAGCACGAGGCGCAGCTGCTCCTCGGGACTCGGGTCCCGGTTGAGGCTCCAGAAGCGCTCGGCGAGCAGCACCCCCGAGCGCTCGTGGATGTCCTCCGCCTCGGCCTCGCTCACCATCTCCCCCGCGTCGCGGAGCGCCCGCCGGATGGCGGCGACCCGGAGCGTGCGCTGCGCGCGCAGGTTGGCGGGCGCGTCGGTGACGAGGGTGTCCCAGAAGTCGAACGTGACGAGACGGATCACGGAGCGAAGCGGGGCTTGCGCTTGCCGAGGTAGGCGTCCATCGCCTCGCGGGGCTCGTCGGTCGCGAACGACTGGGCGAAGGCGTTGATCCCGTACTCGACCGCGGTGCGCTGGTCGGTGTTGCGCCAGCGCACCATCAGCTCCTTCTGCAGGCGCACCGCGGTGGGCGCGCAGTCGAGGATGCGGCCGACCAGCTCCGCGGTCACCGCGCGCAGCTCACCGAGCGGGGTCACCCGGTTGACCAGGCCCCAGTCGAGCGCCTGCCGCGCGGTGACCGACTCGCCGGTCAACAAGATCTCGGCCGCGCGCCCCGGGCCCACCAGGCCAGGCAGCAGCGCGGCCTCGATCACCGACGGAATGCCCACGCGGATCTCGGGCAGGCCCAGCACCGCCTCGGCGGCGGCGGTGCGCAGGTCGCACGCCATGGCCAGCTCGAAGCCCGCGCCGAGGCAGGCCCCGTTGACCATGCACACGGTCGGAAAGGGCGCGTCGTGCACCAGGCCGATCGCCTCGTGCAGGCTCGCGATGAAGGCCTTCGCGCCGGCGGGGGTGAGCTCGCGCAGCACCTGCAGCTGCATGCCCGCGGTGGTCGCCCGCCCGGCCCCGGTGATCACCGCCGCGCGCACGCCCGGATCACGGCGCAGCGCCTCGAAGGTGCTCCGGATCCCCTCCACCATCTCGGGCACGATCAGGTTGAGCGGGGGACGGTCGAGGGTGACCCACGCGCACGCGCCCTCGCGCTCGACCCGGACGAAGCCGGTCATCGATACCGCGCGCTCATCAGTACCGCTTCATGGTGGGATCGATGGCGCGCGCCCACTGGTCGACGCCGCCCTGCAGGTTGACCGCCTTGAAGCCCTGCTGGCGGAGGAAGTTGGCCACCGCGGCGCTGCGCACCCCGTGGTGGCAGTACACGACGATGTCGTCGGCCTGGTCCAGCTCCGCGGTGCGGAACTCGATCTCCTCGATCGGGATGTGGGTGGCGTTGGCGAGGCGGCAGAGCGCGGTCTCCCAGTCCTCGCGCACGTCGAGCAGCACGAGGGACTCATGGCGATCGAGCCGCGCCTTCAGCTCCTGGGGGCTGATCTCGGTCATGGCGGGGTCTCCCGGGGCGAAGATAGCATGTCAGGACTCGGCGGGCAGCAGCACCGAGGTCTCCGGCGAGATCTCGATCTTGACGTCGTCGCCCGGCTTGAATCCCTTGCCCTGCTGGGCCGAGGTCAGCATCTCCACCCGCACCGCGCCGCCCGGGATCGCGACGTCGTAGAGCTGCCGCGATCCCTCGAACACGTGGCCGGACACCTTGCCGCGGATGCCGCCGGCGGCGCGTTCTGACTCCTCGATCCGCAGCGCCTCCGGCCGCAGGCAGAGCAGGCCGGTCGCTCCCACCGTCCACGGATGCCCCCCGGAGGCCACCGGCACCCGGGAGCCGCCCGCGGTCTCCACCATCACGCCGAGATCGCGCACCTCGGTCACCCGCACCGGCAGCAGGTTGGCCGCGCCCACGAACTCGGCCACGAAGCGGTTCCGCGGGCGCCAGTAGATCTCCTCCGGCTTGCCCTCCTGGACGATGCGGCCCTGGTGGAGCACCGCGATGCGAGTGGACAGGGCCAGGGCCTCGGCCTGATCGTGGGTGACGTAGATGGTGGTGATCCCCACGTCGCGGTGCAGGCGCCCCAGCTCGAGCCGCATCTGGGCGCGCAGCACCGCGTCCAGGTTCGAGAGCGGCTCGTCGAGCAGGAGCAGGCGCGGCTCGACGATCAGGGTACGGGCGAGCGCGACCCGCTGCTGCTGGCCGCCCGAGAGCTGCGACGGTCGGCGCGCCTCGAAGCCGCCGAGCCCGACCTGCCGGAGCGCGGCCGCGACGCGCTCGGCGAGCGCGCCGCCCGCGACCCCACGCTCGCGGAGCCCGAAGGCCACGTTCTCGAACACCGAGAGGTGAGGCCAGAGCGCGTAGTGCTGGAAGACCATGCCGAGGTTGCGCTTCCACGGCGGCACCGCGTCGATGACCTCGTCGTCGACCACGATGCGGCCTTCGTCCGGGGTGATGAAGCCGGCGAGCAGGCGCAGCAGGGTGGTCTTCCCGCAGCCGGACGGCCCCAGCAGGGTGTAGAACTCGCCCGGGCGGATCGAGAGCGAGACGTCCCGCACCGCCCAGTGGTCGCCGTAGCGCTTGCTCACGCCCTCCATGCGCACTTCCGACAGCCGGACCAGCTGCTCTGCGCTCACGACGTCTCCCCTCCTCCCGGCATCCGCAGCCGCGACCGCCGGTCCATTCGCGCCACGAGCGGCACGACGGCCAGGCCGAGTGCGGCCAGCACCAGGTACACCGCGGCGGGCGGCATCGACGAGAGCAGCGTCGTCGCCACCACCGGGCCGAGAAAGGCGGCCCCGATCCGCGCCGAGTTGACGAATCCGATGGCTTCCCCGGACGCCCGCTGCGCGATGGCCGCCACCGAGAGCGGGAACACCGGCGCGATGCAGAGTACCTGCAGGAAGCGCAGCACCCCGAAGCTCCACACGTGGCCGGCCGCGGAGAGCGCGGCCAGGAAGACCGAGGAGCCGACCAGGAACCACAGGACCGCGCGGCGGTCTCCCATGAGATCGGCCAGGCGCGGCGCCGCCATCGAACCGAGCGCCGCCGCGATGCCGGTGGCGAAGATGAGGAAGCCCCCCACCTCCAGAGTGGACTCGGGGGCGACCCCGAGCGGAGGCAGGATCTGGGGCAGGATCGAAGTGAGGAAGAAGATCTGGGTGGAGCCCGCGAGCACCACCAGCGACACCGTCACCAGCTCCCGCAGCGAGGTGGGGCGCCCTCCCGCCGCCGCCGCGTCGCGCGGCTTGCCGGGGGGCACGCCCCACGAGACGAGGGCCGAGCAGCCCCAGAGCATGAAGGCGCCCAGGATGAACGAGAGCTGGAAGCCCACCCGCGCCGCCACCAGCGCGCCGGCGGCCGGCCCCAGCACCTGGCCGAGCGTCATGCCGGACTGGATGTAGGAGACCTGGCGCCGCACGTCACCCCCCGAGCGTCCCACCATGATGAACGCGAAGGTGGAGACGGCGCCCATGAGCCCGAGGAGCATGCGGGCGAAGAGCATCTGGGGCAGCGTGCGGGCCAGCGCCATGCCGAGGAAGCCCAGCCCCTGGAAGGCCTGCACCGCGATGAAGCCCCGCTTGGGATCGATGTGCTCGCCCAGCCGGCCCGAGATCGGCGCGGTGATGACGGTGATCAGCGGGCTGATCCCGAGGATCCACCCGGTCCAGCGCAGCGTGGACGCCGGGTCGAGGGTGGACATCTTCTGGATGTGGAAGGGCAGGCTCACGTAGATGAACGACCACGCGAAGGTGCCGATCAGCATGCAGGCCGGCAGCACCCACTCCGCGCGCGTCCGCGGCGCCATGTCGGATCAGCTCCGGAACAGCGCAGCGCCGGAGCGCCGCGCCAGCCCGGTCGCGGCCCAGGTGCCCACCGCCACCAGCACGATCGCGACCACGCCGAGCGCCGCGCCCGGACCGCGTCCCACCGCGGACTGCATGTAGAGATAGATCCCGTAGGCGAGCGGGCCCAGCTCGACCCGCGGCACGAGCAGGATGGTCGACGAGAGATCCACCGCCGAGCTGATGAACGCGAGCAGGCCCCCGGCCAGCAGCCCACGCGCCATCAACGGGAGAGTAATCCGCTTGAAGGTCCGCGGGCGGCTCGCCCCCAGGTTCTGGGCCGCCTCCTCGAGCGCGGGGGACAGCTGCTGGAGCGCCGCGTGGGCCCCGCGCACCGCGTAGGGCAGGCGGCGCACCGCATACACGATCACGAGCACGAGCCACGTCGAGGTGAGCGGGTCGCCGAGCCCGGGCACCACGAAGCCGCCGAACGCGCGGAGGAATCCGATCGCGATCACCACCCCCGGGATGGCGAGCGGGATGGTCGCGAGGGTGTCGAGCCAGCGCCGGCCGGCGACCCGTCCGCGAACCAGCAACCAGGCGATCACCGCGCCCAGGGCCACGTCGATCAGGGCGGCGAGGCCCGCGTAGCGCAAGGTGTTGGCGATGAACTGCGGGGAGCGGACGAGGATCTCCTCGTAGTGGCCGAGCGTGTACACGGTCGGCAGGGGCGAGAGACTCCACACCCGCGACACCGACAGGAGCAGCACGCCCGCGTGGGGCAGCAGGGCCGGGCCGAGCAGCAGCGCGGCGAGCAGCCACGCGAGCGCGGTCCCGCGCGCGCCCAGACGGATCGGGGGCGCCTCCCCGCCCCTCCCGAGGGTCGCGTACTCGCCGCGGGCCACCGCCGCCTTCGAGAGCCAGAGCGCGGCGAGCGACAGCGCCACCAGGATCACGCAGATCACGTAGCCATCGACGTCGGTGAGCCCGATGGTGGTCACCCGCACGTAGGCCTGCGGCGCGAGCAGCCGGGTGTAATTGAGGATGAGCGGGGTGCCGAGGTCGTCGATCACCCGGATGAACGTGAGCAGCGCGCCCGCCGCGTAGCCGGGCAGCGCGAGCGGCAGCAGCACCCGGCGGTAGAGCCGCAGGCCCGAGCTGCCGAGGTTCTGGGCCGCCTCCTCGAGCGAGCGGTCGAGGCCCGCGAGCGCGGCCGCGGTGTTGAGCAGGATGAACGGGAAGTAGTGGAGGCTCTGCACCAGCACCACGCCCGGCAGCCCCTCCATGAACGGCACCGTGACCCCCGCGTGCTCCCGCAGGAGCAGGTTGACGGTGCCGCTCCGCCCCAGGATCTGCTGGAACGCGATCGCCCCCACGAAGGGCGGCACGACGAGCGGCAGCACCCCGAGCACCCCGATCAGGGTCCGGCCCGGGAACCGGTAGCGCACCGTGAGGACGGCGAGGGGCACCGCGATGACGCTGCCGATCAGCACCGCGAGCGCGCCGGCCAGCAGGGTGTTGACCAGCGCCTCGCGGAAGAGCGCGCGCGCGAAGAAGGCGAGCAGCGGGCGGACGGTGGGCCAGCCCCCGTCGAGGACGGCCACCGAGAGGACCTGAAGCAGCGGATAGACGATGGCGGCCGCGAGCAAGGTCAGGAGGGCCGCCACCAGCGCGGCCTCACCGCCCGAGCGCGGCCCCATCAGGCGGACGCGGGGTGGCTCGACTCGACGGCCGGCGCCTCGGGCACCATGGGCTGGGCCGCGAAGGTCAGGTACTCGAGATCCGCGAGGGTCTCCTCGAGTCGCCGGTACGCCCACGCGCAGCCGAGCAGCGCGGCGAGCGGATAGCCGAGGCCGTACGCGCGCGGGCCGACGACCAGGGTGGCGATGGTGAGGAGGAGGTTGGCCGCGAGGAAGACCGCCGCCACCTCGGCGGCGGCGCGGCGGCGGTCGAAGTAGAGGAGCACGATGCCCCCGAACAGGCAGAGCACGTGCAGCACCGCGCCGACCAGGCCGCAGCGCAGGATCGACACCTGCAGACGGTCCAGCCCGAGCCCGTCCGCGATCCACGGCGCCAGCGCCATCAGGAGGAGCGTGACCGGGGCCTGGGCCACCAGCAGGCGCCGCAGGCTGTCGCGCAGGCACGCGGTCATGGCCCGCTTGGCCTCGAGCACCTGCCGCAGCGTGCCGTGCTTGGTCGCGACGCCGTAGTACTCGCGATAGCGATCGTAGAAATCCGTCTCCACGCTGACCAGGAAGATCGCGAGCGCCGGCACCACCGAAAGGTAGCACAGGAAGATCGGGCTGTCGTACAGCGAGGCGCGAAACCATCCCACGATGGGGTGGCCGGTGGGCCCGATCCAGAACACGACGCGATCCACCGCGATCGCCGCGTTGTAGAGGAGGCCGGCCGCGATCAGCTCCGGGTAGCGCACGAACGCGCGGGTGAGGTCGACCGACTCCGGCACGCGCACCAGGCTGAACTCGCGCTCCACGCGGGCGCACAGCACGAAGAAGATGGCGGCCTGCCCGACCAGGAACCCGGCTAGGTACCCGCTCGTGCCCAGGTACCGCCCGAGGGCGAGCGCCCCGAGGAGGCTCACCGCGTTGCCCAGGAAGAACGCGGTCACCACGCTCGCGTAGTCCTGGGCCGCGCCGAGATAGATCATCACCATCCAGGTGCACGAGACGACCACCAGCAGCATCACCCCGAAGAGGCGCAGCACGGGCTCGAGGCCGGGCGCGAGCGCGTAGACGAGCGTGCCGAGGGCCAGGTGGGCGAGCGCGGTCGCGCCGATGGTCACGCGATAGGAGACGACCAGCGCGCCGATCCGGCCCACGTACAGCTCGTCGGCGAGCTGACGCGTCACCACCATGTGGGCCGCCCCGGTGGTGACGAGCGAGAAGGTGTAGGTGTAGACGACGATGACCTGGAAGCGCGCGTGCGCGAGGTCGCCGATCAGGTCGCGGGAGAGGAGGGCGAGGGACCCGAGCGTGCAGATGGAGAGCAGCCAGGGCCCCGCCGAGAGGACCGCTCCGTAGAGGTGGGCGCGGAGCCACCCGGTCCCGCCCTCCTCCACGATGAGGCGCTTGAGCCGGAACCCGATGCCGGCCACCGGCTCCGCTCGCTCAGGCCGCGCCCAGGAGATCGGCGTAGATCTCCCGGTAGCGACGGATCAGGTCGGACTCCTGGTAGTGCGCCCGCACGCGCGCCCGCGCGGCCCGGCCCATCTCCTCGCAGAGCCCGGGGTCGCGGACGAGGACGAGGATGGCCCGCGCGGTGGCGGCCGGGTCGGCGAGGCCGGTGACCAGCCCGCTCGCCCCGAGCGCCCGGTCCGCGGGCAGCCGGCCCTCGAGCAGCTCGCGGCAGGCCCCCACGTCGGTGGAGACCACCGGGATGCCCGCGGCGGCCGCCTCCAGGATCACGAGCGGCAGGCCCTCCGAGATGCTGGTGAGCACGAGCACGTCGACCCGCGGGTAGATCTGCTTGACGTCGACGCGCCCGGTGAACTCCACCCGCTCGGCGATGCCCAGGGCGACGGCGAGACCCTGGCACTCCGCGAGGTACTCCGGGTCCTCGTCGCCCGGGCCCGCGATGACCGCGCGCGCCCCCGGGTGCGCGGTGACGACGATCTTCACCGCGCGGATGAACGTCTTCACGTCCTTGATGGGCACCACCCGCCCGACGAAGCCGATGCGGAACTCGCCCGCGGCCGGCTCCACCCGCGGCAGCGCCGAGAGCGGCCCGACGTCGAGCCCGTTGGGGACCACCAGGGTCTTGGCCGGGTCGGCGCCGTCGCGGATCTGGGCCTGGCGGTTCCCCTCGAAGATCGTCACGATGCGATCGGCCTGGACGTAGGTGATCCGCGAGAGGCGCTCGAAGAGGCGCGCCCACAGCTCCTTGAAGAACCCCGGCCCGGCCGAGAGCGTCATGGGCGCCTGCCGCTGCACGTAGATCCACTCCGCCTGGTCGATCTCCATCCGCCGCTCGCGCGAGTAGATGCCGTGCTCGGTC
>DATGBR010000114.1:0-18148 GCA_035312605.1 Candidatus Methylomirabilota bacterium | reverse complement strand
CGGCGGGACGGTTGGTGGCACGGTCGGTGGGCTCGGCGGCACGGTGGGCAGTCTGGGCGGCACCGTCGGTGGCCTGGGCGGCACCGTCGGCGGGCTCGGCGGCACGGTCGGCGGCACCGTCGGCGCGGTCGGCGGCACCGTCGGCGGGCTCGGCGGCACGGTCGGCGGCACCGTGAGTGGCGGCGGTGGAACGGTCGGCGGAGTTGTCGGTGGCCTCGTGGGCGGCCTGGGTGGGCTGCTCGGCGGTAAGCACTGAGCCCGGCCCGCGCGAGAACAGAATCATGATCGTCCCCGAGTTCTCTCGTACGTCAAGCGTCCACGGCACCGTCTGGTACCCGATGGACTTCTCCCGGGGGCAGATCATCGCCGAGCTTCCGGACGATCTCGACCCCCGGCTGATGCCGCCCGGAAACTCCCCGCACTTCGGATCGGATGACCCAGCGGCGGTGCTGCTCCTCGACGACCCGGATGCCGGGCTGATCGAGGCCGCCCGCCGCGCCATGGTGCCCGTGGTCGTGCTCTCCGACGCGCCGGAACCCGGCATGGGAGCACGGGGTTACGTCTCCCTCACGCTGCCGGTGAGCCCGGTCACCCTCGCCAGCGTGCTGCGCGCGGCCTGCGAGCAGGCCCGCGTGACGCGCACGGCCCGGGAGACCACCCGACAGCTCGAGGAGCTGAACGCGATCGGGGTCCGCCTCTCGGGCGAGCGCGACACCAAGCTGCTGCTCGATCTCATCCTGACCAAGGCGCGGACCATCACCCGGAGCGACGCCGGCTCCATCTACCTCGTCGAGTCTTCATCCGACGGCTCCCGCCGGCTGCGGTTCGAGCTGGCCCACAACGAGAGCGTGCCGGTCGAGTTCAAGTCGGTCGCCCTGCCGATCAACCCCAAGAGCCTGGCCGGTCACGTGGCCCTCTCTGGCGAGATCCTGCACGTCGACGACGCCTACGCCCTGTCCGCCGAGCGCACCTACCGCTTTAACCCGGAGGTCGACGCCCTCGCCGGCTACCGCACCAAGTCCATGCTGGTCCTCCCGATGAAGACGCCCGGCGGGGACATCATCGGGGTGCTTGAGCTGATCAACTGCAAGCGCGAGAGTGGCCGCGCCTTCCCCTCCTCCGAGGCCATCGAGCGCGACGCCCTGCCCTATTCGCAGGCGTCGCGGAACCTGGCCGCCTCCCTCGCTTCCCAGGCCGCGGTGGCCCTGTCCAACAGCAACCTGTTCCGCGAGCTGACCCGGCGGCAGGGCCGGCTCGAGGCCCTCGTGGAGGTGAGCCAGCGCGTGACACGGCTCTGGCCGCCGGCGACCGTCCAGCGGCGCATCGCCGACCTCTACCGCGGCCTGCTCCAGGCCGAGACCGTGGCCTTCCATCTCGTCGACGAGGACCGGCTGGTACGGACCGAGGCCCGGGGCGAGGGCGTCGACGTCCTGCTCCCGGCCGAGATCGCCGTGGGTGAGGGACCGTGCGGGGGCGTGGCCGCCTCGGGTGAGCCGCTCGCGATCCCGGACCTTGCCGGCTCCGCCACCCTGAACGCGGAGCAGGCCGAGATGGCGACCAAGCTCGGCCTCCGGGCCTGGCTCTCGGTGCCGGTGCGGGCCGGCGATCGGCTGGTCGGCGTGCTGACCGCGGTGACCAGCCAGTCGTCCACCTGCTCGGAGGACGACGTGGCGGTGGCTACCACCTTCGCCGCCCAGGCCGGCATCGCCGTCGAGAACTCGCGGCTGTACGCGGAGCTCGAGCGCGCCCTCGAAGGGGTCCAGAAGTCCCAGGACCAGCTCGTCCAGGTCGAGCGGCTGCGCGCGCTCGGCGAGATGGCCGCGGGCGTGGCCCACGATTTCAACAACCTGCTCGCGATCGTGATGCTGCGGACCGAGCTGCTCCTCGCGCGGGGCCAGGCGCCGGATGTGGCCGAGAGCCTGAGCATGATCCGCCAGGCCGCCCAGGACGGCGCCCAGACCGTGCGGCGGATCCAGGAGTTCACCCGCACCCGCAGCATCCGTCCGTTTGCCCCGGTGGACATGAACCGGGTGATCCGAGAGGTGGTCGACCTGGCGCGCCCGCGGTGGCGGGACCAGGCGCAGAGCTGCGGCGTGACCTACGACGTGAAGATCGAGATGGGCAAGATTCCCCTGGTCGCGGGCACCGCCGAAGAGCTGCGCGAGGCGTTCCTCAATCTGCTCAACAATGCGCTCGATGCGATGCCCGCGGGGGGTCGGTTCACCTTCCGGACCGCGACCGAAGGGGGCCAGGTCGTGGTCCGGGCCGAGGACGGGGGCTGCGGCATGTCAGAGGAGACCCGGCGTCGGGTGTTCGAGCCCTTCTTCAGCACCAAGGGCGCCCAGGGCAACGGGCTCGGCCTGGCGGTGGTCTGGGGCATCGTGAAGCGCCACGGCGGGGCGATCGAGGTGGAGAGTGCGCTCGGGCGAGGCACCACCTTCGTGGTCAACCTCCCGGTCCCGGCCGAGTTACCGGCCGACGGCAGTACCCGCGGCTCGACGGCTGTCCCGGCAGGCAAGCGGGTGCTGATCGTCGAGGACAATCCGGAGATCCTCCAGTCCCTGGCCGACCTCCTCCGCGAGAACGGCTGCCACGTGGTCGAGGCCGCGGACGGCCTGGCCGGGATCTCCCGGATCGAGATCGAGTCGGTCGACCTGGTGCTGACGGATCTGGCCATGCCCGGGGCATCGGGCTGGGAGGTCGCCACCGCCTGCCGCGAGCGATTCCCGACCACGCCCATCGGGCTCATCACCGGCTTCGGCGATCGGCTGGAGCCCGAGAAGATCGAGCGGCACGGCGTCCAGTTCGTGGTTGCCAAGCCGTTCACATCGACCGAGCTGCTGCGCGAAGTTACGGCAGCTCTTACGGCGAGCTAGCGGTCGGCGGGCCGCCGGTTTCCGCCGGCGGCCCGCCGACGCTCGTAGTGGCGCCGGCTCTTCGCCCGGTTCCCACAGACGCGCATGTCGCACCAGCGGCGGCTCCGGTTCTTGGTCGAGTCCATGAAAAGCCATCCGCAGTCATAACTGGCGCACTCGCGAACGAAGGTTAGGTCCGGGGAGGTCAGGAGCTCGGCCGCGGAGCGCGCCACCCACCACGAGACCCGGTCCAGGCCGAGTACCGAATCGGGCCAGCCCCACTCGAAGCGTGCACCGGCGGGAGTCAGACCGCCGTGAGTCATGGCTCTGCCTATCGCCCGATTGAGGGTTTGAAGATCAGCGGGCGGAGCGGGCAGACCCGCAGCCCTCGCCGAGAACACGGCATACATCGACTCACGGAGGAGTCGAGCCTGCGCCAGGGCATCGCTCGCCGCACGGGGTCCCTGGCGCGCCGTGTCGGCCAGGACCGCCGCCTCGCCCGGTGTGAGGATCGTCGCCTGCCGAGCCCATCCCAGAAGATCGTCATAGGACCCAATCAGATCGAGCCGATCGCTGGATGGGCGTGACCGCACCGTTTGAATGCAAACTGCTCTCCGGGGGGCGGACCGGGCTCGACCATGGGCGCCGAGGATATAACTGTCTAACCTACTTTTCGAAGCCTTAAATCCTCCGACCGAGAAGCTTCTGATAGACCAGGCTGACGAGCAGCAGGACAACGCCGAGGACCAGGAACGACAGGATCCGCAGGGATGTCTTGGCCGCGGAGAAGTCGACGGCAATGACCTTGAAGACGGTGAGACCGAGCAGGGCGAGAGCCGCATATCGCACGGCCGGGGTCCGGCGTGCGAATCCCCACGCCAGGGCCAGCGCGGCGTACACCGTCCACAGCACCGAGAGACCGACTTGGATGCGCCAGCCGACATCACCGACGACCCGGCGGCCGGAGGCGCGCGCGGCCGACTCCAGCGCGCCCTGATACCGCGTCCACGCCAGGCTCAAAGCGAACAGCAGCACCAGGCCGGCGCCGCCCGAAACGATCCGTCCGACGAGACGCGCGGACGCTCCCGGCGCCCGGACGAGGAATCCCCCCGCTAGCCCCATGCCGAGACAGGCCCCGACCCGGGAGAGCAGCGGCAGGTTCAGGAGGGACCCCGCGGCCGCCCGTGCCAGGTTGTCATCCGCCAGCAGAACGCGGAGGATCAGGACCACGGCCAGGAACGGAATCGCGACCACGAACGCCGGAGAGGTGGAGCCCCGGCCGAGCCAGGCCACAACAACGATCTCGAAGGTCAGCAGCGTGGCGGGCCAGAGCCCGGTCGGCTCCCGCCAGAACAGCACGGCCAGGGTCACCACCGAGGCCACCCAGAGCGCCCCCTGCAGAAGGGGCGGGTTCGGTCGGAACCGCTCCTCGGCCCTGATCCGGCCACCGAGCCAGCCGCCGACGGCCAGGACTCCCGCGACCAGGAGGTGGACGACGAAGGTCAGGTTCCAGACCGCCACGATGTCGGCCGACCAGTAGCGATCGAAGGCCACCGCCCGCGAGAACGCCAGCAAGAGCGCGACGAGGCCACCCCAGGCCGCCACGGAGATCGGGACCCGCGAGGCGAGCCAGAGCAGCATCACGCCCTCGACCGCCCAGGCGAGGGTGATCCACTGGACATCCAGGGCGAGCGGGATGGCCAGCGTGAGGAAGGTCCACGACACACCCTCGTGCACCAGGACCGGCACCGGGTCGGCGGACACACGGGAGCCGTAGTCCGCCGACACCACGCGATACAGCACCGCGAGCCCGACCGCCCAGGGAGCCTCGAGCCCCGGCCGCGTGGCCTCCAGGGTGAAGTAGACGGCCCAGAAGTAGCCGGCCGCGTTGGCGACCACGAGGATCAGGTCGATCGGCTCGCTCCGATGCCCCGTCGCCCGCTCCCGAAACAGCGGCGCCGCCAGGAAGACGAGGAAAAGCGCCGAGAGAAGCAGCAGCCGAGTCAGCGGATGCGGGGCCTCGGGCGCGCCCCAGAGCGTCGGCAGCAGGAGCAGCGCGCTGCCGCCCCAGGCGAGCTGGGTGAGCGCGGGCCACGTCCGGAAGCGCGCGACCAGCAACACGAGGACGTCGAGCACCAGCAGGTAGGCCAGCAGGTTGCGCTCGTCGGGACGCTCCACGCGCAGGAGCACCGGGGTGAGGAGTCCGCCCAGCACTGCGAGCACGGCGGTGCTGAGTCGCCCGCTCAGGACCGCCACGAACGTGCCCAGCAGGGTGACCGCGAACATCGAGGTGAACGCGGCCGCGGGCCCGATCAAACCATAGAGAGCGTGAGCGGCGAAGAGGGAGAGGTAGAGACAACCGAGCCCGCCGCCGGCCAGCCCTTCGCTCAGATAGGGGACGTCCTGCCGCCGGTGAAGCAGGAGCCCGGCGACGAGCATCAGGAGTCCGCCCACGACCCCGACGCCCACTCTCGCCGCCGGGCCCAGATACTCGTTGTCGAAGGCCCACTTGAGGAAGAGAGCGGCTGCGACCAGGATGACCACGATCCCGACCCACGTCGCCCAGCGGGCTCCGATGCGCTGCTCGAGGCCGAGCGACGGCCGTGGCGGTATCAGCGGCGGGCTCGAGGTGGGAAGCGATGGCCCGGCGGAGGCGCCGAGCGGAGCGGCCAAGAACGGAGGATCCGGGCCGACGGGCGCGGTCACGACCTCGGGCGCCGGCGCCTCGGCCGGCGTAGGGAGCACGGCGGCCGGTGCGCGAGCCTGATCCGCGGCCTCCTCGAGGGCCCGGACCCGGTCGAGCAGCAAGCGCACCTGGCTCTCCAGCGCGGCGACGCGCCCGTCCGCGCCCTCCGGCGCCGTGCGCGCTCGCGCGAGGAGCGCGATGACGGAGGCGACCAGAGCGACCATGGACAGGAACAGGCCGAGCGCGAGCGACATCGCGGGCACGATTGGGGGCGTCTCTCTGCGGCGAGCCTACACCCGGGCCCCGGCGGGCCCGTCCTGATTTGTCGATTCAAGGGCGGAAACCGTCCGGCCGCGGCGACGGATGAGCGATACTAAGGCCCGTGTCACGCCCTTCCACCACTCGCCGGCTCTGGTTGGCCGCGCTCGTGCTGGCGACGCTCACCGGAATCGCTCCCGCGAAGGCCGAGCCGCTCCGCTTCCGCATCCAGCCCGAAGCCAGCGAGATCACCTTCCGAGCGACCTCCCGGCTGATGAACGCGGAGGGCCACTTCGGGCGCTTCAGCGGCGACGTGGTGGCGGACCCGGACGGCCCCGCGGGCGCGCGCATCAACCTCACCATCGACGCGGCCTCGCTCGACACCGGCATCGAGATGCGCGACAAGCACCTGCGCAGCGCCGACTTCTTCGACATCGAGCGCTTCCCCACCATCGCATTCCAGAGCGTGCGCGTGGAATCGGCGGGCCGCCGGGCCGCCGTGATGGGCCGCCTCACGCTGCACGGGGTCACCCGCGAGATCGCGGTGCCGGTGGACGTGCAGATCACCGAGACCGCGCTCGTCGCCTCGGGCGAGTTCATCGTCAACCGGGGCGAGTACGCGATGAACTACAACTCGTTCCTGAATCCGATCGGCAACGAGGTACGCGTCGCGTTCACCTTCCGCGCCCGGGTTCCCTGAGGAGAGTCCGATGGACGCGCGCACCGCCGGACGACGCATGACCGAGCTGCTCGGGCTCAATCCACCCCCGGTGGCGGTGACCTTCGCCGCCGCCGCGCCCGCCGGCATCCCGCGGATCTCCAGATCCGGCCCCGCCGGCTGCGCCTACTGGAAGCAGGCCGGCGAAGGCGCAGTCTTCTACACTGAGGCCGACGATCACTTCAACTGCCCGGTCGGCGCCTACACCCACGGGGTGGGGCTGCCGCCGGAGCGCTCGAAGGAGCTGAAAGGCGTGGTCGGCACCATGGTGACCCTGCAGTACATCCGCATGGAGGAGGTCGAGGCGCTGCCGCGCCGGAAGGACGCGTTCGGCGTCGCGGTGTACGCCCCGCTCGCCCTGACCCCCACGCCGCCGGACGTGGTGCTGGTGCGCGGCCGCGCCCGCCAGATCATGCTGGTGGCGGAGGCCGCACGGGCGGCCGGGCTCGCGGGCGACGCCGCCGCGATGGGGCGCCCCGCCTGCGCGATGATCCCGGCGGTGCTCGAGGGGCCGGGCGGTGTCGCCAGCCTCGGCTGCATCGGCAACCGGGTCTACACCGGACTGGGCGACGACGAGCTCTACTTCACGATCCCGGGCGCCAAGGTCGGGGAGGTCGTCGAGCGCCTCGAGACGGTGCTGAACGCCAATCGCGAGCTCGAGAAGTACCACCAGGCGCGCCGGGCCAGCCTCTAGGCTCCCCTCGCCCGGCTCCAGGCTCCTCCTCGGCGGCTCGGGGGATCGGGCTATAATCGGTCCCCCATGAACGCGGCCCTCGCCGGCCTTCTCGTCGCCGACCTGACCCAGAACGTCGCCGGCCCCTACTGCACCCAGATACTGGGCGACATGGGGGCCGAGGTCGTCAAGGTGGAGCGGCTCGGCCGCGGCGACGACGCCCGCGCGTGGGGGCCCCCCTTCTGGGGGCGGGAGAGCGCGACCTTCATGAGCGTGAACCGCAACAAGCGGAGCCTCGCGGTGGACCTCAAGAGCCCCGACGGGCGGGCGGTGCTGGAGCGCCTCCTCGCCCGCGCGGACGTGTTCGTGCAGTCGCTGCGGGCGGGCGCGGCGGAGGAGCTGGACCTCGGCTGGCCGCGGCTCTCCGCACTCAATCCCCGGCTCGTGTACTGTTCGGTCACCGCCTTCGGCACCGAGGGCCCGCTCAAGGACCGCCCCGGCTACGATCCACTCATGCAGGCCTATGGCGGGATCATGTCGATCAACGGCCACCCCGGCCAACCGCCCGCGCGGGTGCCGGTCTCGGTGGTGGACATGGGCACCGGCATGTGGGGGGTGATGGGCATCCTGGCCGCGCTGCGAGAGCGCGACCGCACCGGACGCGGGGCGCTGGTGACCACCGCGCTGTTCGACACCGCGCTCGCGTGGTCGGTGTTCCAGATGAGCCACTACTTCGCGACCGGCGAGGTCCCGCTCCCGCAGGGCTCGGGCACCGCGATGATCGTCCCCTACGAGGCCTTCCCGGTGTCCGACGGCTGGGTGATGATCGCGGCCGCCTCGGACGCCCTCTTCGTCAAGGCGACCGGGGCGCTCGGCGTGCCCGAGCTGGCCCGCGACGGCCGCTTCGTGGACAACCCGCGCCGCGTCGAGCACCGCGCGGCCCTGCAGGAGGCGCTCGCGCGGGTGACGCGCGGGCTCACCGCCGCCGACGTGCTGGAGCGGCTGCAGCGGGCCGGTGTCCCGTCGGCGCGCGTGTCGACCATGGACCAGGTCGCGGGCGAGCCGCAGACCGAGGCGAGCGGGATGCTCCCCGCGGTGAAGCACCCGCGGGTGCCCGACTTCCGCGCGGTGGCGCTGCCGATCAAGTGGGACGGCGAGCGGCCCGCCCCCACCCGCGTGCCGCCGCTGCTCGGGGAGCACTCGACGGAGGTGCTCGTCGAGCTGGGCTACGACGCCGCCACCATCCGGGACCTCGCGGAGCGCCATGTCGTCCAGCTATAGGACGCTGAACGTCGCCGCCTCGGCCGAGGGCCACGTGGTCACGGTGGAGCTGAACCGCCCCGAGGCGCTCAACGCGATGAACACCGCGATGGGCGAGGACCTCCTCCGCTGCTTCGAAGCATTACGCTGGGATAGAACGGTGCGCGCCGTGGTGTTCACCGGGGCCGGAAGCAAGGCGTTCTGCGTGGGGGGCGACCTCAAGGAGCGGGAGGGGATGACCGACGAGACGTGGCGCGCCCAGCACGTCATCTTCGAGGCGGCCGCCGCGGGCGTGCTCCACTGCCCGGTGCCGATCATCGCGGCGGTGGAGGGCTTCGCGATGGGCGGCGGCTGCGAGCTGGCGGTGCTCTCCGACTTCGTCGTCTGCGGCGAGACCGCGGTCTTCGCGGTGCCCGAGGTCACCCGCGGCATCTTCCCGGGGGTGGGCGGCACCCAGCTCCTGCCCCGCATCCTGGGCACGCCGATGGCGAAGGAGCTGATCTTCACCGGCCGGCGGGTGGACGCGCGCGAGGCCAAGGCGATCGGGCTCGTCAACCACGTGGTGCCGGCGGGCCAGGCGCGGGCGAAGGCGCTGGAGATCGCGGCCACCATCGCGGACAATGGACCCATCGCGGTGCGCCAGGCCAAGAAGGCGATCGCCTGGGGCGCCGAGACCGATCTCGAGACCGGCATGGCGCTGGCCATCGAGGCCTACAACAACACCGTGACCACCGAGGACCGCCTCGAGGGCGTCCGCGCCTTCAACGAGAAGCGGAAGCCCAGATTCACCGGGAGATAGCCATGGCCGACATGACCTTCGTACTCACCGCCGAGCAGAAAGCGCTCAAGGCCGCGGTCTACGATCTCTGCAAGCAGTACCCCGGCGAGTACTGGCGGGACCTCGACTCCCGGCGCGAGTATCCCGAGGCCTTCATCAACGAGCTGACCAAGGCGGGCTACCTCGCGGTCCTCATCCCCGAGGAGTACGGCGGGGGCGGCCTCGGCATCATGGAAGCCGCCCTGATCCTCGAGGAGATCAACCGCTCGGGCGGCAACGCGGGGGCGTGCCACGCCCAGATGTACATCATGGGCACCGTGCTCCGGCACGGCTCCGCGGAGCAGAAGCAGCAGTACCTGCCCAAGCTCGCCACCGGCGAGCTGCGGCTGCAGGCCTTCGGGGTCACCGAGCCCAACGCGGGCTCGGACACCACCAAGCTGCAGACCACCGCGGTCCGCAAGGGCGACCGCTACGTGGTCAACGGCCAGAAGATGTTCATCTCGCGCGTGCTCCAGTCGGACCTCATGCTGCTGCTCGCGCGGACGACTCCGGTGGACCAGGTGAAGAAGAAGACCGACGGGCTCAGCGTGTTCCTCATCGACATCCGCGAGCTCAAGGGCAAGGGGCTCGACGTGCGGCCACTGAAGATGATGATGAACCACTCGACCAACGCGCTCTTCTTCGACAACATGGAGATCCCGGCCGGAAGCCTCATCGGCCAGGAGGGCAAGGGCTTCTCCTACATCCTCGACGGCATGAACGCGGAGCGCATCCTGGTCGCTTCCGACTCGCTCGGCGACGCCCGCTGGTTCATCGAGAAGGCGGTCGCCTACGCGGGCCAGCGGGTGATCTTCGGCAAGCCAATCGGTTCCAACCAGGGCGTGCAGTTCCCGATCGCCAAGGCCCACGTCAACATCGAGGCCGCCGACCTCATGCGCACCAAGGCGGCCCGGATGTTCGACGCGGGCATCCCGTGCGGGGGCGAGGCCAACATGGCCAAGTACCTGGCCTCCGAGGCGGCCATCGAGGCGGGCAACGCGTGCATGGACGCCCACGGGGGCTACGGCTTCGCGGAGGAGTACGACATCGAGCGCAAGTTCCGCGAGTCGCGCCTCTACCGCGCCGCGCCGATCAACAACAACCTGGTCCTGGCCTTCGTCGGGGAGCACGTCCTCGGCATGCCGCGCTCGTACTAGCGGATGCTCGGTCCCGTCCTCGAAGGCGAGCGCGTCCGCCTCGAGCCGCCGCGGCCGGAGTACCTGCCGGCCTACCAACGGTGGTTCGCCGACATGGAGGTCACGCGCTACCTGCTCTATCGCTTCCCGCTCACCACCAAGGCCGAGGAAGAGTGGCTCGAAGCGGTGGGAAAGGACCCGCAGCAGGTGCTGTGGGCCATCGTGCTCCGCCACAACGGCAAGCTGATCGGCAACACCGCGATCGAGAAGATCGACTGGCGCAACCGTCGGGGTGAGACCGGCACCGTGATCGGCGAGAAGGACGAGTGGGGCAAGGGCTACGCGGGCGGGTCGATGCGGCTCCGGACGCGCTACGCGTTCCGGGAGCTGGGCCTGGAGACGGTCACCACGCTGGTCGTGCAGGGCAACGACGCCAGCCGGCGTGGCCTCGAACGGGCGGGCTATCGGCAATGCGGGCTGCGCCGCCGCTACTACTTCATCGACGGGCGATGGCACGACGCCTGGCAGGGCGAGATCCTCAAAGACGAGTGGGAAGCGACCCAGGAGAAGACACCATGAAGCTGCCCCGTCGCGTGACGATCTGCGAGGTGGGAACGCGGGACGGATTCCAGATCGAGCCCGACTTCATCGCCACCGAGCGGAAGATCGACGTGGTGAACCGACTGGCCGCGGCCGGCATGCCGCGCATCGAGGTCACCTCGTTCGTGTCCTCCAAGGCGATCCCCCAGCTCCGCGACGCGGCCGAGGTGATGGCCGCCATCGTGCGGCGCCCCGGCACCGTCTACTCCGCGCTGGTGCCCAACGACAAGGGGGCGGTGCGCGCGGTCGACGCGCGAGTGGACGAGATCCACACCGTGGTCTCGGCAAGCGAGAGCCACAACCTGGCCAACGTGAACATGACCATCGCGGAGTCGCTCGCCAAGCTCGCCGCGGTGGCGGAGGTCGCGCGGCGCGCCACGGTGTCGGTGGTCTCCGGCATCTCCTGCTCGTTCGGCTGCCCCTTCGAGGGCGACGTGCCGGTCGATCACCTCGAGTCGGTGGTGGCGCGCCTCGTCGACATGGGCGCCCGCGGCATCGGCCTGGCCGACACCACCGGCATGGCCAACCCGGCCCAGGTCGGGCGCGTGCTCGAGCGGCTGGTGCCCCGCTTCCCGGGCGTCGAGTGGACGCTCCACACCCACGACACCCGCGCGATGGCCATTCCCAACATCATGGCCGCCATGGAACACGGGGTGACCCACTTCGACGCCTCCATCGGCGGGCTCGGCGGCTGCCCGTTCGCGCCCGGCGCCTCCGGCAACGTGTGCACCGAGGACCTGATCCACTGCCTGCACGCCATGGGCGTGGAGACCGGGGTGGATCTCGACGCGCTGATCGCGGTCTCGAAGCGGGTGCAGGAGATCGTGGGCCGCGCCCTGCCCGGGCAGCTCGTGAAGGCCGGCAAGTGGGACCGGCGCTATCCCTTGCCCGACGGCGTGCGCGAGCGGATCCCGGCCCGCACTCTCGCGCGCCCATGACCAAGACCGCCACGCGAATGCTCCGGTTGATGGATCGCAACCGCACTCTCGCGCGCCTATGACCAAGACCGCCACGCGAATGCTCCGATTGATGGACCGCGCAGTCACCCTGTGGCGCATCCCGGTCATCGGCCGGGCGAAGGGCCGCGTGCTGCGCCGCCTGCTGCTCCGCCACCAGCCGCGGCGCGGCATCGAGGTCGGCTCGCTCTTCGGCTACTCGGCGATCCTGGTGGCCGGCCACATGCCGCGGGGCGGGCACCTGGTCTGCGTGGAGCAGAATCCTTACCTGGCCAAGTTCGTGACGAGCAACGTGGAGAAGGCGGGGCTCGCCCGGCAGGTCCGGGTGGTGGTGGGCGACGCCCTCCGGGTGCTGCCGCTGCTGCGCGGCCCGGTCGACTTCCTGCTGATCGACGCCAACAAGGAGGACTACCTCGACTACCTGCGCGCGGTGGAGTCGCGTCTGGTCAAGGGAGCCCTCGTGGTTGCCGACAACACCGGCATGTACCGGCGCGACGTGAAGCCCTACCTCGACCACGTGCGGAACGATTCGCGGTACGAGAGCCGCGAGTACGACTTCGACTTCGACTGCATGGAAGTCTCGGTCTTTCGCGGCTAGGCGGGTATGTTCGGCGAGAAGCACGACCCGGAATTCCTCAAGCACCTCTTCGAGACCACCGAGATCCTGCGCAAGCCGGTCGCGGGGATCATCGCGGGCTACCACGTGCTGCCCTACATCCTGGTGGGCCCGCAGGAGACGCAGCCGGCCTCGTCGGTGGAGATCCGCGGCAAGATCAAGGTCTCGCCGCGTCTCGTGCTGGCCCCGGGGCGCGCCGGCCAGACCTACGGCGATCTCTTCAAGGAGCACGAGCTGATGGACGAGGCCCTCGTGGCCCGGGTCTTCTCCTTCGCGTACTCGAACCGGCACCAGGTGACGCTCGAGAGCGAGGACCTCAGGATCCAGCGGTGGGACCGCAATCCGCAGGCCCAGGTGGAGCGCGCCCTCGACGAGCTCTCCCAGCGCGAGGTCATCAACACCGGCGTGATCCTGGCCCCCAACGTCCGCTTCTACCCGGTCTCGCTCGACCGCTTCATCACCGAGATCCTCGACCAGGAGTTCAAGCCTTAGCCCATGCCCACGATGGACGAGTACCTCACCCGCCCGCTCGGCGTCCGCCTCGAGCGCCTCCGGAGCACGCCGGCGGAGCTGGCGCGCCGGATCGAGGGCCGCGACGCGGCGGCCCTCGCCCGCTGGCCCGACGCGGGCGGGTGGTCGGCGGGTGAGATCGTCTGCCACCTGCGCGACGTCGAGGAGCTGTTCCTCGTCCGCTTCCAGACCATCCTCGCGGCGGATGATCCCCAGATCCTCACCCTCGGCGCCTCCCCGGAAGCCCTCGCGGCGTGGGGGATCGGCGGGGAGATCGGCCACCCGCTCGATCCGGATCGCTGGGCCGACGACCGGCAGTACGAGCGCCAGGACGCGATCCGCGCGCTCCAGGCCTTCGGTCGCCGTCGCGGTGAGGTCGTCGCCCTGCTCGACGCGCTCTCCCCGACGCAATGGCAGCGCGGCGGCATCCACCAGGCGCGGGGGCGCATGAGCCTGGGCGAGTGGGTGGCGAGCCTCGCCGGCCACGACGACAATCATCTCGATCAGCTCGGCCAGGTCCTCGGGCATGTCCCGGGACGGAGGACGCCATGACCACCACCGACAAGTACGACTGGGACGCGATCGTGAACGGCCTCAACCAGTACCTGCGCCTGCGCTCGATCCCGATCGGCATGAAGCTCTTCGAGACGGTCGAGGAGATGGAGGCGATCCCGAAGATCCGGCGTCCGAAGGCCAAGCACACCACCGACCAGATCGTGGCCCAGGCCCGCCAGCTCGGCTGGACGGTGGGCATCACGATGGCGGACCTGGTGGGAGCCCAGTGCGGTGCGGTGATCGGGCTCTCGCCGCAGGACGACGAGTGGCTCTCCGGCAAGCGCATGGCCGGAGTGTGGTTCAAGACCCAGCAGGACGCGAGCCTCCACCAGCACGCGATGGACTGCGTGCCCTACGGGCGCTACAAGGCGATGGCGGTAGCCCCGCTCACCTCCGGCCGCCTCGAGCCGCCCGACATCTGCCTGATCTACGGCACCCCCGGCCAGATGATCTTCTTCATCAACGGGCTCCAGTGGATCGGCTACAAGAAGATGTCGTTCACGTCGGTGGGCGAGTCGGCCTGCGCGGACTCGTGGGGCAAGGCGCTCAAGACCGGCGAGCCCGCGCTCACCATCCCGTGCTACGCGGAGCGTCGCTACGGCGGGGTGGCCGACGACGAGATGCTGATGGCGATCCCGCCGCGCTTCCTGCCCAAGGTCATCGAGGGCCTGGCCGCGCTCAGCAAGAACGGGCTGCGCTACCCGATCCCACCCTTCGGCATCCAGTCCGACGCGGCGGCGGGGCTCGCGGTGAGCTACCCGAGCCCGGCGGCCGGAGCGGGCGGCCGCTGACGGCTCAGAGCCCGAGCGCCTCCACCACGAGCCGGGCGAGCTCCCGCCGCAGGTCGGTCCGCTCGCGCGCGCGGGCTGGGTCGTCGATGAGGTTCACCAGCTCGTAGGGATCCGCCGCGAGGTCGTAGAGCTCATCCACCCCGTCGCGGTTGACCCAGTGGATCAGCTTGGCCTGATCGGTCCGCACCGCCTTGTAGGTCATCCCCACCAGCCAGGGCATCGCGTTCTCGCTCCAGTACTCGACGAGGAACGAGGTGCGCCAGTTGGGCGGGCGCCGGCCAGCGAGCAGCGGCACGAGCGAGCGGCCCTGGACGTGCCCGCCCGGCGTGCCGCCGGCCAGCTCGATCATGGTGGGCGCGATGTCGAGCGCCAGCACCAGCGCGTCCGGCCGGCTCCCCGCGGGCACCCGCGGCGGGTAGCGCACGAGGAACGGCGAGCGGATCCCTTCCTCGTAGGCGAACCGCCGCTCCGGTCCGAGCGCGTGCTCGCCGAAGAAGTAGCCGTTGTCGCCGAGGAAGACGATGCAGGTGCGGTCGAGCTGACCGGTCCGCTCGAGCGCCTCGAGCAGCATCCCCACCCCCTCGTCCACCGAGGCCATCATCGCGGCGCGCAGGCGGATCTCCTCCTGCGTCCCCGCGTGGATCGCGGCCAGCACCGCCTGCGCGCGCTCCGTCGCCTTGAGGCGGAAGGCCTCCGCCCAGGCCGGCTTCGCCCGCACCACCTCCTCGGGCGGCAGCACGTTCGGCCGCGGCGGGAACACCCGGCCCCGATAGAGATCCCGGTGGCGCTCGGCTGGCTTGTAGCCGCCGCGGCTCAGATCGAGCGTGCCGTCGGCAGCCTGGTGCGCGTCCGGGTGTACCGCCTTGTGGGCGAAGAAGAGGCTCCACGGCTTCGCGCGCCGCTGCTCCACGAAGGCGATCGCCTCCGTGTTCAGCACGTCGGTCACGTACCCGGGAGCGGCCCGGCGCTGGCCGTCGACGTTCAGCTCCGGATCGAAGAGCTTGCCGTGGCCGTCGAAGCTCACCCAGCGGTCGTAGCCCGGGCGCGGCGAGCCGTCGTTGCCCATGTGCCACTTGCCCACGTGCGCGGTCTCGTAGCCCAGCCGCTGCAGCTCCAGGTGATAGTTGGGCAGCCGGTGGCTCGCCGCGTCGCGTGCCACGTTGTCGATGATGCCGTGGCGGCTCGCGTACTGCCCGGTCACGATCGACGCCCGGTTGGGCGAGCAGAGCGGCGTGGTATGGAACGCGTTGAGGCACATCGCGCCCTCGCGGGCGAGCCGGTCCACGTGGGGCGTCAGCATGTACGGGTGCCCGCCCGCCCCGAACTCGTCGAAGCGCAGGTCGTCGATCAGGATGACGAGGAGGTTCGGACGCTCGACGCCGGAGAGCGCAGGCACGCCGGCAGCCTAGCACGGCCGGTCCGTAACTCTGAGTTTCAAAGTACTTGACATATTGAACCCACGGCGCTATTCATGACTCCATGCCCTCGAGTGCCGGCAACGAGCCGATCTCCGAGTCGTCGACCCTCCATGCCCGGGCCATGGCCGATCTCCGCTTCATCCGGGAGACCATGGAGAGCGCCTCCGCGTTCTCGGCGTTTTCCGGCTGGGGCCTGATCCTGATCGGCGGCGTCGCGACCGCGTGCGGGCTCGTGGCGGCGCGGCAGCCCACCCGCCTGGGCTGGCTCACGGCGTGGGTGGTCGCCGCCGGCGTCTCGGCGGTGATCGGCGCGCTCTCGACGGCCCGGAAGACCCGCACCGCGCAGGAGCCGCTGATCCCGGGGCCAGCCAGAAAGTTCGCCTTGAGCCTGGCGCCCGCGGTCGTCTCGGGCGCCCTCCTCACGGCCGCCCTCGAGCGAGCCGAGCGCTTCGATCTGCTGCCCGGGATGTGGCTCCTGCTCTACGGGGCGGGGCTCGTCGCGGCCGGCGCGTGGTCGGTGCGGGTCGTTCCGGTCATCGGGACCGCCTTCATGGTCCTGGGCGCGGTGGGTCTGCTGCTTCCGCTCCCGTGGGGCAACTGGCTCCTGATCGGCGGCTTCGGAGGGCTGCACGTCGCCTTCGGGGTGATCGTGGGGAGGAAGCACGGTGGCTGATCCGAGCGCGGCACGTCGGCAGCGGGCGGAGGCGGGGGCGCCGCGTGGCCAGTCGGCGCGGGGCCAATCGCCGCGGCCCGCCGGGGGTCGAGGCTCCGCGGGCCTCGACAACCTCGTTCATCACCGCATCCGCCTCGGGATCGTGAGCGCGCTCGCCGCCGTCGAGTCGCTCACGTTCAATGAGCTGAAGGCGTTGCTCGAAACGACCGACGGCAACCTGAGCGTTCACGCCCGCAAGCTCGAGGAAGCCGACTACGTCACCTGCACCAAGAGCTTCGACGGCCGGCGGCCGCGGACCGAGTACCGGCTCACCCCGGTGGGCCGCCGCGAGCTCACGCGGTACCTGTCTCACATGGAAGCCCTGATCCGCGCGACGCGAGACACGCTCCGGCGCTGACCGCTGGAGCCATTTTTTTTGCGAGGAGACTTTGACATGCAAAGTACTTCACCTTCAATCCACGTGGCCGTCATCATGGACGGCAATGGGCGGTGGGCGGTTCGCCGCGGGCTCCCGCGCTCGGCCGGACACCACGCGGGAGTCGATGCGATCCGGCGTGTCGTCGAGACGGCGCCCGAGCTCGGGATCGGGACCCTGAGTCTCTTCGCCTTCTCCTCCGACAACTGGGCCCGGCCCGCGGAGGAGGTGCAGATCCTGATGGCGCTGTTCGGGCGCTTCCTGCGAGACGAGGCCGGGCCGCTCCGGGCCCACGACGTGCGCCTGTCCGTCATCGGGCGCCGAAACCGGCTGCCGTCCGAGGTGGCGTCGGCCATTGCGGCCGCCGAAGCGCTCACCGCCCGGGGGACCCGCCTGCACCTTCGGGTGGCCATCGACTACTCCTCGCGCGACGCGATCCTCCAAGCGGCCCGCCTCGGCCGACGAGACGACGCGACCCGTGAACACTTCGCGATCCGGCTCGCGGCGATCCACGGCGCGCCCGCGCCCGACGTGGATCTGCTGATCCGCACCGGAGGCGAGCAGCGATTGAGCGACTTTCTCCTGTGGGAAAGCGCGTACGCCGAGCTCTTCTTCACTGCCCGCATGTGGCCCGACTTCCACGGCGACGATCTCGCGGCCGCGGTCGCGGAGTTCCGCGGCCGGGACCGCCGCTTCGGCGCCCTGCCCGAGACCGCAAGCCGATGAGCGCCCTGGCCCGACCGCTCCTCCTGTGGTCCGTCGCCGGCGCGTTGGGCGGGATCGGCACCGGCCTCCTCTTCGACGCGGCCCCCGGCCTCAACTGGGCGATCTGGACCCTGACATATGCAGGCAGCATCCTGCTCTGCGCCCGAGTGGGGGGCTCCCCGACGCGTGCCACCCTCCTGATACCGCTCGCCCTCGCGGCCGGGTTCGGGGTCGCGGCCGCCGTCACCGCCTCCGCGCCCTTTCATGCCGTCATCGCCGGTGACGTGGCCGTGCTCCTGGCGATCGCCATGCTCCTGGCCGGCAACCCGGGGTGGGAGAGGCTGACCGCACCGTTCATGCTATGGGCGCCCGTGGCCACGCCGCTCCTGGTGGCCGGAGAGGCGATCCGGCGCGCGTTCGAGCTCGTCGGTCTCGTCGCGACGCCTCGCTACCGGCCTCTCCTTCGCGGCGGGCTCTTCGCGCTCCCGGTGGTGGGTCTCTTCACG